>CAZWPY010000028.1:0-23278 GCA_964635475.1 uncultured Acidimicrobiia bacterium | reverse complement strand
CGCGGTTCTAGACTCGCCGGCCATGACCGACACACCCTGGCTCGGGGATGCCTGCTCACTCGTCGACGCGTTCCGGCGTAAGGAACGCTCGCCCCTCGAAGAACTCGACGCGTGCCTCGCGGCGATCGAAACAAGCGATTTGCGGGCGTTTTCGTTCGTCGACCCAGAACAAGCTCGTGAGCGGGCCAAGGTGGCCGACGTCGAACTGCCGTTTGGCGGGGTCCCGACGGGTGTCAAGGAACTCGATTCGGTAACCGGCTGGCCGGCCACCGAAGCGTCATTGCTGTTCAGCGATCGCATCTCGCACAAAGAATCGACGCACATACAGCGCATCCGCGCGGCGGGGGCGAACTTCGTCGGACTCACGACCGCGTCGGAGTTTGGCGGCCTCAACGTTTCGGTCACCAAACTCAACGGAATTACCGGCAACGGCTGGAATCCGGCCCACACCGCCGGTGGCTCGTCGGGTGGGAGTGCCGCGGCAGTTGCGGGCGGCCTCGTGCCGATTGCCACCGGTGGCGACGGGGGCGGATCGATCCGCATCCCCGCTGGCTTCAACGGCCTGGTCGGGATGAAGGGCACGTACGGACGTATCCCGCGGGGACCCGAGACCGAGGTCTCGCCGATGACGGTGGTCACGGGGTGTTTGGCTCGGTCGGTTCGTGACGTGTGCCGCTGGTACGACGCGGCAAGCGGCTATGACTTCCGCGATCCACACTCGTTGCCGCGTGTCGACAACTGGGAAGCAAACCTCGGCAGTTACGACACATCAGGACTCCGGGTGGTCGTGAACCCCAACCTCGGCGTCGCAGTCGTTCGACCTGAAGCTGTCGCACTGATCGAAGAGGCTGCCAGTGCCCTCATCTCGCTCGCGGGCCTGCGGCGCGTCGAGGTCGAGTTTTCCTTGCCTGGCCTCGGTTACGAGTGGGCTCTGGCCAACCTCAGCCAGCTGCACCGTGCCATCGGTCCGATGTGGCCCGAGCGCAAAGACGACCTCACCACCGAAATCGCTTTCGGCCTCGAAATCGCACTGCAAGTCTTCGACCTCAAAATGGCCGCACAAGTTGAGACGCAACGCACGGAAGCGGCCGAACGAATGGCCGCCGTGTTCGACCAGGCCGACTTGATCATCTCCGCGACCAACCCCGACGTCGCATTCCCGGCCCACATCGGACTCAACACCCGAGTGGGCGACGTCACCGTTGGCCCGGAAAACAACGGCGCGCTCACGATTCCGGCCAACATCGTTGGCAACCCGTCGATTTCTGTGCCGATCGGCACCGTCGACGGACTACCCGTCGGGATGCAGATCATGACCCGCCACCACGACGATGCCTTATTGCTCGACCTCGCTCACGTACTCGAGCGCGAGCGACCGTGGCCGCTCGTCGCGCCCGGCGCGCCCCGCTAACTCACCTCCCCTGCGGGCTCCGTAGCGCGCAACGTATCGACAAACGCATCCACCGCAGCGCTACGTGCGCGCGTGGACCCGCAAAGGGAAATGTTGCGCTGAACCCTCGGCGTCATCGCGCGCAACACGACGCCCGACTGGGCGCGGGACCGAGCGAAACGTTCGGGAACCAGTGCGCAACCGAGACCCGCCGCCACAAACGGCAGCAGCATCTCGCGCTCAGTTGGCTCAACCACCACACGGGGAGGGTGTCCCCAGCGCGGCGACAGCGACTCGAGTAGGCCACGTAGGCCTTCAGAGCTCCCCAGCGCAACGAAGTCACATTCCCCCACCAGGTCGAGCGCGAGCGGACCCGAGGAGGGCGAGTCGGCAAACTCGTGCGCGCTCGGAACCGCCAACACAAACGTCTGCACACCACGCCAGAGCTCTCGAACTCCCGCCGCCGGGGTCTCCACCGCCAAGGCGACGTCGAGCCGTTCGTGTGCGACCTCCGCGCGCAGCGCCGCGCTGTCGCCGCTCGTCACGAGTTCGAGGCCGACGTCGGGGAACCGCTGGCGGTGCGCCGCGAGGACCGGGCCGAGAACGTCGGCCCCCAGAGTCGGGGTTACTCCGACTCGAAGCACCGCACGCTCGCCCCTCGCAACGGCGGCCAAGGTCCGCTCAGCCTGCGCAAACGCGTCGAGTGCCAAACGCGCGGCACCACACGCAACACGGCCTGACGGTGTGGGCGTCGCCCCTGATCGTCCGCGCTCGAAGAGTCGAACACGAACTCGCCGCTCGAGCGACGCCAAACGCCGGCTGAGTAGCGGTTGCGCGACCCCCAGCGCGGCCGCGGCCGCGGTCAACGAACCACGGTCATCGAGCATCACCAGCAATTCAAGGTCGGAGCGAGCCAGATCCATATCTACAGGTTATGGATACTGGCTCAATATTGTCATTGTTCGATGACCACGCGATCGGCACACTGACGAGGTGCCTGATGTCGTCGTCGTGACCGTGACCTTGCTGTGCGGGTTTCTCGCGGGCGTCCTGGCAGCCATCCTCGGCGTCGGTGGCGCCGTCATCACC
The DNA here is from genome assembly GCA_964635475.1 of uncultured Acidimicrobiia bacterium. Taxonomy (GTDB): domain Bacteria; phylum Actinomycetota; class Acidimicrobiia; order Acidimicrobiales; family CAZWPY01; genus CAZWPY01. The sequence continues at coordinate 20,799 of CAZWPY010000028.1, read as the reverse complement.
ACGCCGGTGATCCGCTTCCTTGGAGCGACGCCGCTGAGCGCCGTTGGGTCTACCGTCCCGGCGATCTTGCCGGGCGCCTTGACCGGCGCGCAGCGTTACCACCGCGCAGGACTCGTCGACGTGACAGCGGCTCGTGTCGTGGCGATCGCGGGCGTTTCGTTCGCGATCCTCGGTGCGCTCGCCTCCGAAGTGGTCGACGCTCGCTGGCTGATGGTGGTCACGGCCGCGCTGGTCATCTGGAGCGGCTTCACACTCTTACGCCCCCGCCCGACCACGACGACCGCGGCCGCGACCACAACTAAAAGGCCGACCGCGACCACGGGGCCAGACTCGCCGCCAGCGACATGCACCACCAACGCAGCCGCCCCGACACCGACTCCACCGACAGCGACACTCGTTGGCCTCGGCGTCTGCGCGGGGTTCCTCGCCGGAATCCTGGGCATCGGCGGCGGCCTTGTGCTCACGCCCGGGCTCAGCGTCTTTGGCAAGATGCCCGTGAAACGAGCTATTGCCACCTCGCTCGCGGCCGTGGGTGCAATGTCAATCGCGGCGCTCGCAACGCACGTGGCCACCGGACACATCGACTGGCGCTTCGCGCTCCCGCTCGCCGTCGGCATCGTGCCCGGCGCCCGCCTCGGCAGTCGATTTACTCTCAACGCCAACGAGGACACCCTGCGCACCGTGTGCGGCATCGCTATGGCGGTCCTCGGCGCGATCTACTTGGCCCGCGAGCTGGCCGACTTCTTCTAGCCACGGAAAGGGCGGAACTGTGACGGTTCTCTCTCTCAACGACGCGTCCGACTCTGCTGCCCCGGCGGTCGATCGCTGGACCGATCGGGTCCGGCGACCCCGGCCCGGCCAGCCCCGAAACCTGCTGCGCGAGGCCGCGGTGAGCCTCGGCGCGCAACGGCGAGTCGCTCGCAACACCTCCGACATGCAAGCAGTGTTCGAATTGCTGGAGAACTTTCCCGTCGGCGACGTTCTGCGGCACAGCGCCCGGCGCAGCCGGTTCGCGAATAGCGCACCACTACAAACGCTGTTCCGCGAGCAATCACTCCCCGACCTCAGCGACGCCGCCGTCGAACGACTCAGCGAGTTGCCAGAGGGCTCAGTTGGTCACGAATACGCACGTTTTGTCCGCGGCTGGGGACTCGACAACCAATTCCTCGATCACATCGACCGCACAAAGCTCGAGGGCTACCTCGCGTACCGCACCGCGCACCTGCACGACCTGTTCCACTTCGTCCTCGGCTACTCCCCGTATGCCTACAGCGGGGAGATGGAGATCGAGGCCTTCCTTTACGGGCAAACGGGCGGTTGGAACCACCTGTTGTTTATGGCGGGGTTTGCCCGACGACTGGCCGCCATCGATCGCGCACAGTTACGCACCATCGCGCCACGTTTGCGAGCCGCTCAGCGCCGCGGCGAGAACTCGGGCAACGTGATGCTGCTGCGCTGGGAAGACCACCTCGCCCGGCCGCTCGAGGCAGTGCGCGCGGAGCTCGGGATCAATGATCTGCCCGCGCTCGAACGACAGCGCCCGCGACCGACTGAGACACCGCGGCTCGCGCACGTGGTACTCAACGCCGACAAGCCCGACGCCACGGTCGCGTGGTACACGAAGGTTTTCGGGCTGGAAACAACCGCCGCCGACGACCGGCTCGGCGCGACCTTCATGTCTGATGGGACCGATCACCACACGCTCGCCGTTGCTCGGTCGTGGGGCCGAGGGATTCGAGGCAAGCTCCGGGGAGTCAGCAGCGATCTGGCAACGCTGCGGCATTTGCTCGACGCCCGGCGCCACGGCCCACGTTCCTCGACAGGTGCGCCGATCGCGACGCCCCCGCTCGCCCTAGTGCGCGAACACATGAGGCCGGGCATCAACCACATCGGCTATCGGGTCAGCTCGATGGAGGAGCTGCGGCGCTGGTACGGCCACTTGTCGTGTTGCGGGGTCGGCGTCGACTGGATGGTCAACCACGGTGACCTGATCTCGGGCATCTACTTCCTCGACCCCGCGGGTGTACGGATCGAGATCTTCGCCGACGGCCCGAAGGGCACAGCCAAACTGGCGGCCAAGGCGGCGGGCGCGTCGCGTGAAGAACTCGCCGAACCCGAGTTTTTCAACTGGAAACTCGACCTGCACAACTCGCGCGGCTGAACCAGTGGCACACACAACCACCACACCCGGCCACACGACGTACCGAGCCGCAGACGGCACCACCCGGCGTGCGTTGGTGTACACGCCCGCGCGTGCCAGCGGGAACGTCGTGGTCGACATCCACGGCGGCGCATGGACGTGGTACACCGCTGAGGTCGATCGCTGGTGGTGCACCCAACTCGCTGCGCGGGGCGCCACCGTGGTCTCGGTCGACTTCTGTTCGGCGCTGGAGCGACCGTGGCCGGCGGGGTACGACGACGTCCGCTGCGCGACCGCGTGGGCCCGCGAGGAGTTCGCCGACGCCGATTCGCGGGTGACGGTCATGGGGGGATCGACCGGCGGGCATCTCGCGGCGCTCGTCGGACTACACGGCGACCACGACGGCGTGCGACCCGACCGCGTCGTGGCGCTGTGGCCGATAGTCGACGTCGTTGGACGCTGGGAGATGGTTCGACCGCATCGTCTCGCCGCGTCGCCCCCTGCGGAGCACAGCACTGTGCCGACACGCGCGCGGGCGGGTGAAGACGGCTACGCCGGGCCCGGCCAGCGACAGATCGATCGACTCGTGGCAGACCGGCTCTCGACCTCGGCCGTGCGCCGCGGCCGCGCTCTGGTCGCGGCCGAGTTGCTGCACGTCGCCAATGCAGCGCAGGCATCCATCGGGCCCGCCAAACGCAAGCTCTACTCGCAGCTCGCTCGCGCGCACGAGCTCACGTTCCCCGGCGGTGTCGAGCAGATGCGCTCGGCGTCACCGATCGAACAGCTGCAGCTACGGCTCGCCGCCGCTAGTCGTCGAGGTGAACCAGGTCGCGGTGGCGACATCGTCGACCTGCCCGAACAGCCCGACCTGCCCGACCTGCTCGTGGTGCACGCCGACGCCGACGCCAACACCACCGTGGAAATGTCCTCCCGATTCGTCGGACTCTGGGCGCAGTGCGGCGGCCGCAGCGAACTCCTCCGGGTGCCGCGCGCCGGGCATAGTTTCGCCAACATTCCGTCTCACGCGTCTGCTCGACTCATCGAGCGGATTGCACGATCCCTCAACCTCCCATCGAATTGAGTCGCCATGGCGCAATCACCCAGCGCGGCCGGCCGGCCGAACACCTTGCCGAACATCTTGCCGAACATCTTGCCGAACACCTTGCCGAACATCTTGTTCGTCATGACCGACGAGGAACGTGCACGCAAGTGGTGGCCCGACTCCGTGACACTGCCCCACCGCGCTCGCCTCGCCGCGCGCGGGGTGACGTTCACCCAACACCACGTGCACGCGATGCCGTGCACGCCGAGTCGGTCGAACATCTTCACCGGGCAACACACGCAGGTCACGCAGATGTTCGACAACATCAACTTCCCGCCACAGCCGTCGATGTCGACATCGATCCCCACGATCGGCACGATGTTGCGCTCGGCGGGCTACACGACTGCCTACCACGGCAAATGGCACCTCAGCCGAGACGACGACCTCGCGGCGATGGACGGCCTCGAGCCGTATGGATTTTCCGCATGGGAAGGCCCCGACAACCACGGCCGCCCATACGAGGGCGAACGAGTCGACCGCAGCGCCGCACAAAAAGCGGCGGCCTGGATCACTGAGCACGGCCGCGATGCCGATCCCTGGATGTGTGTGGTCAGCTTCGTCAACCCGCATGACATCATGCTCTATCCGCGTTTTCGCCGGCACCACGTGCGCGACTGGGGCGTGAGCGCGCCCGACAACGCGGCGATCGACATCGCGACTCGACCCGAGGTGCACCGCCGTTGGCGTGCGACGTGTGACGCGCTCGCGGGTCGGGTCAAGAGCTCCGCCACGTGGTCGATGCTGGCCAACGCCTACATCGACTTGACGCTGATGGCCGATCGGCAATTCGGCGTTGTTCTCGACGCGCTCGAGGCGTCCGGCGCTCGCGACAACACGATCGTGATCTTCACCTCTGACCACGGCGACCTTGCCGGCGCGCACGGACAACGACAAAAGGGGGCGTTCGTTCACGCCGAGATCACCCACGTTCCCCTCGTTGTCGCCGACCCACGCGTGCCGGCAACCGCCGGTACGACGTGCAACGCGCTCACGGGCGCGCTCGACCTCGTTCCGACGATGTTGGAATGGGCCGGCGTACAACCCGCGAGCGCCGTCGGCAGCGGGCTGCCCGGGCGTTCATTTGCCGACCTCGTGACCGATCCCGACCGAGCAGGTGACCGTTCCAACGTCGTGTTCGCGCACGACGCGGGGAGCTCGTTAGGGCTGCTCGGCCCGTGCCGCGGCTTCATGCGTGGCCTCTACGACGGCCGCTACCGTTTTGGGCGTTATTTCGAGCGTGGCCAGCAACATGCCCCGCTAGCAGAGTGCGACGTCGAGCTGTACGACACCGCCGAGGACCCCGCCGAACTGCACAACCTCGCGCACTCCCCCAACTCGGCCGCACGCGCACTCATCAGCGACCTCGACGCCTTGTGTCGCGATCTCGTGGCTGGCGAAATCGGCGCCGACGACATCGTGCCCGAAGCAGGCGAGGGGTTACCGCTGTGGGCTCGCGGGGCACAAATGCTGGCTGAACGAGCGCTACAACACCCGTCCGCGGTGTGGTCGCGGGCCTAAGGCATCCAGCTACACCTCGTACGCACGCCTGCGCGGTCCGGCTAACTGCCGCGCGTCCGCCGAGCTACAGGTCGGGTAAACCGAGGTCGACGTTGGCCGCCTCGATGCCGCCGTCGATCTGCAGCACCTTGCCCGACACCCAACTCGACTCGTCGCTCGCGAGGTAACCCACGACACGAGCGATGTCCTCGGGCACGCCGACGCGGCGCGTCAGCGCGGGATCGGCCATTTGCGCGAGCAGCTCGGGGGCGTCGCCCAGCGAGTCGAGCGCCGTCGTTCGCACCGACCCGACCTCGATCGCGTTGACACGTATCCGCGGTGCCAAATCGATCGCAGCCAAACGTGTGAAATGGCTCAGTGCCGCCTTCGCCGTCCCGTAGGCGAGAAACCCTCTGGCTCGCACCCGAGCGAGCGCGGAGCTGATGTTCACCACCGCGCCGTGGCCACCCTCCAGCATCGGTTCGACCGCCGCTTTGGTAAGCGCGAATGCCGTCGACACGTTGAAATGAAAGGCTCGTTCGAGATAACCGACCGAGGTGTCGAGTAAGGGCCGCGGCGCCGTGCCGCCCGCGTTGTTGACCACGATGTCGAGCCGACCCAAACCGGCGACGACCTGCGCGGGCACGGCCGCGAGAGCGTCGACGTCGGTTACGTCGAGCTCGACCACCAACACTCGCCGGCCGAGACCTTCGATCTCCGCAGCGGTGGCGGCTAGCGCATCGCTCGCTCGGGCGACGAGACACACGTCGGCGCCACGGGCGGCCAACTCACGCGCACTGGCTCTCCCGATTCCCCGGCTCGCGCCCGTAACGACGCCCACCCGCCCGGCGAGCGAGCCCGTCATGACGCCGAGGTTGAAGCGGCCGAGGTGGACGCGGCGTCCGTGCCGCTGTTTGCTGTGCTGTCGGTTCCCGCGTCCGCAACAGGAGCCTTGCCCTCTTCGAGCGAGGACATGACCTGGTTCCAAAACTCCTCCGGCTGCTCGCCGGAGTACCGGGCAAGGACCTTCATGTCCTTGTCGAGCAACACGATGAACGGGTAGCCATCAAGCCCGTAGACGCCCGACGCGCTCGACTCGGTGTACTTCTCGATCTCCTCTTGTGTCGCATCGTCGTTGAGCTGTCGAGGGTCACGGATCAGCCCCACGCCGTCAACGAGCAGGTTCTCGCGCGAGAACCATTCGGCCGGCGGCCAGTTGGCACGGTTGGGGTTCGCGCCTGCCGACACCAACGTCACATCCACCGTGTCGGGCACACCCTTGGCCAACGTCGCGGCCAAGGTGGGCGCCTCCGCGTTGCAGTGCGGGCACCAGTGCGCGAGAAACGCCACGAGGTGGGCCTTGCCATTGGATTCAAGCGAGGTCGGCTCGTCGTCAAAGTCGAGGCCTTTGAGGGACGGCGCCGTCATGCCGATTGCCTCATCGGCCACGCCGCGCTCGAAGGACGGCAAAGCGTCGCCAGAGATCTGCGGAGAGCCGACCTGGCTCGTGATCAACGCCGCATCCTCGTCCTTGCTCTGTTTGCTCGCGAGAACCACGACTGCGAGACCGGCGATCACGCCCAGCGTGATGAGCACCGCTGGCCAGCGGCTCTTGGCGTTCAGTGACGGCGCCACCGGCCGTTTGCGAGTGTTTTTACCCATGTGGGGTCAGCCCTCCTCGGGGATGCGCCGCGGTCGCAGCAGCAGAGTCAACAAAGTGAGCGGACTACGCGAAGGCCCGCGGCGGATGCCAGACGCATCACGCGGCTCTTCCCCGTCGCCCTCGAGCGAGCCGGTCATGACGCCGAGGTTGAGGCCGTCGTTGAAGCCGTCGTTGAAGCGGCTGTGGATGCCGAGCTTGACTCCGCTGTCGATCCCGCGGTCGATTCAGCCGTCGATCCCGCTGCCGACGTGGAGGCGCCGTCGGCGGCCGAGGCGCCGTCGGCGGCCGAACTCGACGCGGCGTCCTCATCGGTTGACGCGTCGGTCTTCGCACCGCTGTCGGTGCCCGTGTCGGCGCCAGGAGCCTTGCCCTCTTCGAGCGAGGACATCACCTGGTTCCAAAACTCCTCGGGCTGCTCGCCGGAGTACCGGGCAAGGACCTTCATGTCCTTGTCGAGCAACACGATGTACGGGTAACCATCAAGCCCGTAGGCGCCCGACGCGCTCGACTTGGTGAGCTTTTCGATCTCCTCTTGTGTCGCATCGTCCTTCAGCTGCGGATCGCGGATCACTTGTACGCCGTCGACGAGCAGGTTCTCGCGCGAGAACCACTCCGCGGGCGGCCAGTTCGCGCGGTTGGGGTTCGATCCGGCAGCGACCAAGGTCACGTCCACATTGTCGGGCACGCCCTTGGCCAACGTCGCCGCCAACGTGGGCGCTTCGGCGTTGCAGTGCGGGCACCAGTGCGCGAGGAACGCCACCAGGTGGGCCTTGCCATTGGGTTCAAGCGAGGTCGGCTCGTCGTCGAAATTGGTGCCTTTGAGGGAAGGGGCCGTCATCCCGACTGCCTTGTCGGCCGTCCCGCCCTTAAAGCTCGGCAACGCCTCGCCCGTCACCTGCGGCGTGCCGAACTGGCTGGTGACCAGCGCCGCATCCTCGTCCTTGCTCTGTTTGCTCGCGAGAACCACAACAGCGAGGCCAGCGATCACGCCCAGCGCGATGAGCACGGCAGGCCAGCGGCTCTTGGCGTTCGGTGACGGCGCCACCGGGCTTTTGCGAGTGTTTTTACCCATGTTGGGTCAGCCCTCCTCGGGGATGCGCCGCGGTCGCAGCAGAGTCAACAACGTGATGGCGAGCAGTGACGCCGACAGCGCCATCACCGGAATAGAGATGTAACCAAACGCGATCGGCATCGGCGGCGCGCTGCAGGGGTTAAACGGGTCGCAGCTTCCTCCGACGCCCTCCAAGTCGGGATTGATCTCGATCGCGCGGTGATAGATCGAGATCACCGAGCCGATCGCTAGCAAAACCGTGGCATACGGCACGATGTGCGAGTCGCGGCGCACTGCCGCGATCAGCAAGATGATCGCCGTCGAATACATGAAGATCCGCTGAAACCAGCACAGCCGACACGGTGTGAGGTGTCCGCCTTCCGACAGATACAACGAGCCGACCATCGCGACGGTTGTGACCAGCGCGGCAAGCGGCAGCCGACTCTCGCCCAGCTGATTGATGACGGCTTGCCAGACCCGACCGCCGATCAGTCGCGCGACGATCAAACCTATTAACGCCGCATTGGCTGCAAGACACAGCCACGTAAACAGTCGGTACCAGTCGGTGAGTTCCATGCGCGGGATGTCAGGGTAGCGGCGCGCGACCCCTGCTCTGCGACACCCGAGCAAAACGCTGCGGCCGGCTCGGGTTGTCGATCCTCCCGGAATGACTAACCTCACGGCCCGCACACCGCATCAGGAACAGAAGCGCCGTATGTCTCGAAACCGTTTCACAGTCGACACACGCAACCGCCGATGACCCGCACCTACGACACGACTTTCGACGAGCGCGACGATCTCGCCGTCAACGTCATCCGCGGGCTTGCTATCGACGCCGTCGAGAAGGCGAAGTCGGGCCATCCGGGCACAGCGATGGCACTCGCCCCACTCGTCCACGTGCTGTATTCACGGATCCTGCGTCATGATCCGACCGACCCCGCCTGGCCCGACCGAGACCGCTTCGTCCTGTCGTGTGGCCACGCGTCGATGTTGTTGTACGCGCCGCTGTACTTGGCCGGTTACGGCCTGACGCTCGAGGATCTGCGGCAGTTTCGCCAACTTGGCTCGGCGACGCCGGGCCATCCCGAGCGACTCCACACGGCGGGGGTGGAAGTAACGACCGGCCCGTTAGGTCAAGGCGTCGCGACCTCCATCGGCCTCGCGTTGGCCGAGCGGCGCTTGCGCGCTGAGTTCGGCACCGACTTGGTCGACCACTACACGTTCGCCCTGTGCTCCGACGGTGATCTCATGGAAGGGGTCAGCCACGAGGCCGCATCGCTTGCGGGCCATCAGCGGCTCGGGCGCCTCGTGTGGATCTACGACGACAACAAGATCACCATCGACGGGTCGACCGACCTCACGTTTACCGATGACACGGCCGCCCGTTTCCGCAGTTACGGCTGGGACGTGGTCGAACTCGGCGAAATAGCAAACGACCTCGGCGCTCTCGCCGACGCGCTGATCGCCGCTCGATCACGCGACGAGCGCCCGCAGCTCCTCGTGCTGCGCAGCCATATCGGCTGGCCGTCACCCAACATGACCGACACGCCCGAAGCGCATGGCAACCCGCTCGGGGCCGCGGAAGTCGCCCTCACCAAGCCGCTGCTCGGGTTGCCGGTCGACGAAGAGTTCTACGCGCCGCAGTCGTGCCAAGAGCTGTACCGCCAGCACAACGCCGCTGGCGCCGACTCCCGCCGACGCTGGACCGAACGACTCGGCGCGCTCGACACCGACACTGCACAGCGGTGGGCAGCATTTCACTCACCAGCGGCCACAGTGCACGCGATCGGCAAATCCGTGATGCCCTCCTGGAATGTCGGCGACAAGGTCGCGACCCGCGTCGCGAGTGGCGCGTGTGTCAACGCCCTCGCCGCGGTCTTGCCCGGGGTGATCTCGGGCGGCGCAGATCTCACCGGCAACACCGGGACGCAACTCAAAGGCGAACAGCCGCTCGGCGCCGACTTCCCCGCCGCACGGCTCGCCCACTACGGAATCCGCGAACACGCCATGGCCGCCGCGATGAACGGCATGGCGATCCACGGCGGCACAACTCCGATCGGCGGCACGTTTTTCGTCTTCAGCGACTACATGCGACCCGCCGTTCGTGTTGCCGCGCTCTCACGTGCCCACGTCATCCACAGCTGGACTCACGACTCGGTCGGACTCGGCGAGGACGGGCCCACTCATCAGCCCGTCGAGCACCTCGCGGCGATGCGCGCGATGCCCGGATTACGTCTGATCCGTCCGGCCGACGCAAACGAAACAGCACAAGCGTGGGAGTTGGCGATCGACCACGACGGCCCGGTCGGACTGGTCCTCAGTCGGCAGAACTTGCCTGTGTTGGCTCGCACCGAGTTGCCCGGCCAAGTGGCGCGCGGCGGTTACGTCTTGGTGCCCGAACCCACCGACAAACCCGACGTCGTCCTGGTCGCGACAGGTAGCGAGGTCCACTTGTGTGTGGACGCCGCGGCCGAACTCGCCGATCACGGCGTCTCGGCCCGGGTGGTGTCGTTGCCGAGCTGGGATCTGTTCGATGAACAAAGCGATGAATACCGAAAAGACGTGTTGCCGCCGGCCGTTCCCACGCTGAGCGTCGAGGCTGGCGCGAGCTTCGGCTGGGCACGCTTCGCCCAGGCACACATCGCCATCGACTCGTTCGGCACGTCGGCGCCGAGCGCGACCGCACTCGCGCACTTTGGGTTCACCGCCGACAACGTCGTCGCCCGAGCCACTCAACTCTTGGAGCACGCACGATGACATCGTCGCTACGCGCGCAACTCGACCAGTCCGCCAGCCACCGGTTGCTCGATCTTTTCGCCGAACAAGGGCAAAGCCCGTGGATCGACAACTTGACCCGCGACATGGTGCACGACGGTGACTTGGCCGCCCTCATCGAACACGGGATCAGGGGGCTGACCTCGAACCCGTCGATATTCCAGAAGGCCATGACCACCTCGTCGGCATACGACGCCGACTGGGCGCGCCTGCGCGCCGCGGGACTATCAGCCGCCGACGCGTACTGGGAACTCGTGATCGCCGACATCGCCGATGCGCTACGTGTCTTTGCGCCGCTCGCGGCCTCCAGCGGCGGGCTCGACGGCCACGTGTCGGTCGAGGTCGCGCCCGCGCTCGCGCACGACACCGACGCGACCATTGCGGCCGCGCTCGACCTGCGCGACCGAGTGCTGGCGGCTTACGGCGCGGCGGCACCGCACTTGTTGATCAAAGTGCCTGCCACCTCGGCGGGCGTCGCGGCCATTCGGGACCTCCTGACGCGCGGCGTTTCGGTCAACGTCACGCTCATTTTCGGCCTCGACCGGTACGCGGAGGTGATCGACGCGTACCTCGCCGCGCTCGGCGATCGTCATGCCCGGGGCGAATCGATCGCCGACATCTCCAGCGTCGCGTCGTTCTTTGTCAGCCGCGTCGACACCGAGATCGACGCACGGCTCCACACGCGTGGCCGTGGCGACCTCGCTGGGCGAGCCGCGGTGGCTCAAGCACAAGCTGCCTACGAGTTGTTCTCGCAACGCTTTAGCGGCCCCGCATGGGAACGGCTCGCAGCCGCGGGCGCGCGAGTGCAGCGGCCGTTGTGGGCCTCGACGTCGACAAAAAACCCCGACTACCCCGACACGTTGTACGTCGACAGCCTCATCGGCGCACACACGGTCAACACGTTGCCCGACGCGACAGTGGCCGCATTCGCCGATCACGGCACCGTCGCGCGCACGATCGACACCGACCTCGCTCGCGCTAACGCGACCCTTACCGACCTCGCAGCCGCGGGGATCGACTTCTCCGACGTCGCTACCGTGCTCGAAGCTCAGGGCGTGGCCGCGTTCGAAAAGAGCTTCGACGACCTGCTCGACGCGCTAAGCGCCAAGGCTTCCGAGTAGCCCGCTCGGGTCTGCTCCGCTCAGGCCGGGCAATCACCCCTCGGCCGGGGGACGTTCTGAGTCGGGATACGGCACCGTGCCGGCTCGAACTTTCGTCGCGAGCCGCATCTGGTGGCGGCGACCGATCTTGTAGAAGACGCCGCCAAAACGCCCGAGCAGTCCGGGCGCGGTCGACATCAGCCGCATGAATAGGCCGCGTGACCGCGGGACGTCCACGACGGTGCTGGGGCGTCGGATCAGCCCGACGATCGCCGCGGCGACCTCGTCGGGCGTCAACAGCCGCCGACCCGAGAACGACAAAGCCGCGCTGGGGTCGGCCAATTTGTCGGCGATCATCGGCGACCACACGCCGTCGGGACACACCGTGCACACTCGTACACCGGTGCCGCGCAACTCGGCGTTGAGCCCCTGCGAGAAGGCCCGCACCGCGTGTTTACTCGCCGAATAGACCGTCTCACCGGGCACGGGTACCCACGCCGCTAGTGAGCCGACGTTCACGATCAGCCCGCCGCCCGACGTCGCCATCACATTCGCGGCAGCACGACTACCCCACATCACGCCGAGCACGTTGACCTCGACCGTGCGAGTGATCACCGAGTCGGGCTGCGTGAGCGCGGAGCCGTTGCCGAGAACACCGGCGTTGTTCACCCAGACGTCGGGAACGACTCGCTGCGCAAGCTCGCGGCAGGCGGCCGGGTCGCTGACATCGATGATTTCGTCGGCACCGGCCAGGTCGACCCCCACCACAGTGGCGCCCAACGAACGAAGCTGCGTCACCAGCGCAGCACCCACGCCACGCCCTGCGCCCGTCACCACAATCCGCTTTCCCGCGATCTGCACAGTCGAACGCTAGGCGTTCGAGTAGCAGCACAGCCGCACGGTCGGACGGTACGCGCTCGACTAGCTGCACGCACCTCGTAAGGTGCGCTCGTGCGTGCACCCGACCAACGCGACGTGCTGACACGCGAACTCGACGACCTCCTCGCTGAGGCCCGCTCAATTCGCGATCACGCGTTCGGCACACAGATGACCTACTCGCCCAAGGTCTTTATACCGCTGACGAAGTTGTGTTTAGACCGCTGCGGGTACTGCACGTTTGCCCAGCCGCCCGCTCGGCTCGACTCGCCGTACCTGAATCTCGACGAGGTCGTCGCGATCGCCCGCGCCGGCGCAGCGGCGGGTTGCCACGAGGCGCTGTTCACTCTCGGCGAGCGGCCCGAACTGCGTTACCCGGCTGCGCGTGAGTGGCTCGACGCCAACGGATTCGACAGCACCGTGCACTACCTCTCCGTCGCGGCGCAAACGGTCCTCGACGAGACCGGCCTGCTGCCACACGCGAACGCGGGGGCGTTGCACCGCGACGAGTTGGCCGCGCTGCGGCGGGTGTCGCCCTCGCAAGGGATGATGGTCGAGTCGCTCAACCCCGCCCTCGCCGCGCACCGCGGGTCGCCCGACAAGACTCCCGAACGCCGCTTGGCCACGCTTGAGACAGCAGGCGAGCTACAGATCCCCTTCACTACTGGGATCCTCGTCGGCATCGGCGAGTCACGAGCCGACCGCCTGACCGCGCTGCACGCGATCGCCGACTCGCACCGTCGCCACGGCCACGTCCAAGAGGTGATCGTGCAGAACTTCTTGCCGAAGGCGGGCACGGCCATGCACTCGGCACCCGCGTGTCCAGCCGACGAGTACAGCTGGACGATTGCAGCCGCACGAGTGGTCCTCCCGCCCGACGTCCACCTGCAGGCACCACCGAACCTGTCCGACGACTTCGCCCACCTGCTCGACGCAGGCATCGACGACTGGGGCGGCGTATCGCCCGTGACCGCCGATCACGTGAACCCCGAACGCCCTTGGCCTGTAATCGACACGTTGACCACGGCCACCCAGTCACGTGGTTTACGCCTCATCCCCCGGCTAACCGTCCACCCGGAGTATGTACGTGAGCCGCACCGTTGGCTCGATCCGGCGCTCCATTTCGCCGTGATGGACCGGTCGGATTCGGCGGGTTTCGCACGTGACCACGTGTGGGTGAGCGGTGGGGACACAGCGCCAGAGGCGCTCATAGACACAGCGCCACCGGCGCTCATAGGCACAGCGCCAGAGGCGCTCACCCGGTCCGCGACGACAACCTCCGCGTCGCCGCAGATCGCCGAACTGCTCGACGCGGCGCTCGATGGCGACGAACTCGACGTCGACGAACTCACCGTGCTGTTCGGCGCTCGCGGGCCCGACGTCGTCGCCGTCGCCGAGGTCGCCGACGAGTTGCGCCGGCGGATCGTGGGTGATGTCGTCACGTTCGTTGCGAACCGCAACATCAACTACACGAACATCTGCACGTTTAAGTGCAAGTTCTGCGCGTTCAGCAAGGGCCCGCTGTCGTTGAATTTGCGAGGTGAGCCGTACCTGCTCGGGCTCGACGAAATCCAACGCCGGGTGGTCGAAGCGGCCGAGTTGGGCGCCACCGAGGTGTGCCTGCAGGGCGGGATTCACCCCAGCTTCGACGGCGACTACTACATCGACGTCTGCCGCGCCGTGCACGAGGCCGCTCCCGATATCCATATTCACGGCTTCACTGCCCTCGAAGTCACCGAAGGCGCGAAACGTCTCGGCGAACCGCTCGCCGACTACTTGCGGCGCCTCATGGCCGTCGGGCTAAAGACGTTGCCGGGCACCGCGGCGGAAATCCTCGACGACGAGGTCCGCGCCGTGTTGTGTCCCGACAAGATCACCACCGACGAGTGGCTCGACGCGCACCGCATCGCCCACGAAGTCGGACTGCGCTCCAACGTCACGATCATGTTCGGCTCGATCGAGCGTCCCGTGCATTGGGCCCGCCATCTCGTGCGAACACGGTCCCTGCAAAAGGTCACGGGCGGCTTCACCGAGTTTGTGCCGCTGCCTTTCGTCCACATGGCTGCGCCGATGTATTTGCAACGTAAGTCTCGGCGCGGCCCGACATTTCGCGAGACAGTGCTGATGCACGCGGTTGGCCGGATTGCCTACGCCACAACGATCGACAACATCCAAGCAAGTTGGGTCAAGCTGGGCGCACACGGCGCTCGGCAGTTGCTGCGGGCGGGAGTGAACGACCTCGGCGGCACATTGATCGACGAAAACATCAGCCGCGCGGCGGGAGCGAGCCACGGTCAAGGCATGGACGCCGCGTCCTTCGCCCAACTGGTCGAGCCGCTCCATCGCCCCCTCGTGCAGCGCTCGACGTTGTACCGACACCTCACAACAGTGGCCTCGTAGCGACGGCGCGCCGTGTCGAACAATCTCGACAACTCTCGCCTGCCTCGTTACCGAACCGGGGCGCCTCAGATCGATCGACAGCTGGCCGAGTTGCTCGACAGCGCGGGCATCACCGAGAACCGCGATCAAATCTTCGAGATCATGGCAGCGGCGTTGCGCCTCGGCACCGACGGAGCCGACCGGCTCGACGTCAAGATCACCAACGCGGCCATTCGCGAGATGCGGCGGGCGTTTCGTGTCTTCGCGCCGTTCCGCGGCATCCCAAAGGTCACCGTTTTCGGCTCGGCGCGCACCCAACCCGGCCAACCCGGCTTCGAGCTTGCCCGCTCCTTTGCCCAAGAAATGGCTGAGGCCGGCTGGATGGTCGTCAGCGGCGCTGGTCCGGGAATCATGGCGGCGACCATCGAGGGCGCCGGCAAGGAGCGCTCCTTGGGTGTCACGATCCGGCTGCCGTTCGAGCCTGAGGAATCCGGCCTGCTGTTCGGCGACCCAAAACACGCATCGATGAAGTACTTCTTCACCCGCAAGTTGATGTTGATCAAGGAGTCGCACGCGTTCGTTGCGTTGCCCGGCGGTTTCGGAACACTCGACGAGACCTTCGAACTGCTCACGTTGCTACAAACCGGCAAGGCCGACATGGCGCCGATCGTCTTGCTCGATCCGCCCGGTCAACCCTTTTGGGCCGAGCTCGATTCGTTTATCGACAGCCAGCTCATCAGCCGCGGTCTGGTCAGTGCCGACGATCGCTGCTTGTACCGAGTCGTGTCGACTACACACGAGGCTGTCGAGGAGATCAAGACCTTCTGGTCGACGTACAACTCGTTGCGCTGGGTCGGCGACGACCTTGTGCTGCGCCTCAATCGCACTTTGACCGACGCCGAGATCGACCAACTCCAACGTGACCACGCACCCGCCACGACCGACGGAGCCGGACCGCGGAGGAGCGAACCGCTGCCGCCTGAGGTCGCCGACGGCGACCGCCTCGACCTTGCTCGACTCGTACTCAAACTCGACCGCCGCAACTATGCGGCGTTACGACGACTGATCAACGACATCAACCGTTCTGCCGACTCCGACACCGCGACCGCGCGCAACGACGCCGCCACCGAAGGCCGCGCGTGAGTCGCATCAGCGCCAGCGAGTGGGTCGAGCTGACCGACGAAAAAGCGCACACGACCTACCGGATCGACGTGTCGTGGCTCACCTCGGGTTGGGAGTGCATTTACGGTCGCGGCTGTCAAGGAGTGCGTACAGCTCGGGCGCCCGAGCTCGTCGAGGGTTGTTGCTCCTACGGCGCCCACCTTCGTGACCGCGAGGAGCGTGATCAAGTCGAAGCGTGGGCCGCGCGACTACCTGATGAGATGTGGCACTACGCGGGCGTCGGGCGTCGGCGCGGGCCCGTCGTGAGCGCGGGCGGGCAAACCTGGCGGACTCGAGTCGTCGATGGCGCGTGCATCTTCCTCAATCGCCCGGGGTCGACACAGGGACCTGGCTGCGCCCTTCATCAGTGGGCCGAACGCGACCGAGTCGCGCCGCTGACCCGCAAGCCAGTCGTGTGTTGGCAAGTGCCGATGCGCCTCGACTACACCCCTGCGAGTGACCCCGGATCGTCCACCGGCGTGGCCAACGAAGTGGTCACCCTCACCGCCTGGTCACGGCGGCACTGGGGCGCCGGCGGAGCGGAGTTCGCCTGGTGGTGCACCGAAGATCCCGCGGCCTTCACGGCCCCTGAGCCGCTCTTTCGCCGTGCCGCGGCCGAACTCGCACAGCTATTGCCCGCGTCAGTGTGGGCAGCGTTACGTGAGCACCTCGAGACGAGGCTCACGAGCGAGATCGTGCCCTTTGCGCTCCCGGCTCCTCGGCGGCGACGCACACCGACGAGCCGACAAAAACCCTGACAGACGCTCTCCGGCGTGTGCGCGAGCGGCGTCAGTCGCCGCCAGTCGCCAGTCGCCAGTCGCCGTCAGTCGCCAAACGGGTCGGGGGAAGACGAGTCGCGTCGTGAGGCCACCGACTCGCCGGCCATCGGACCCCAGTCGTCGGGGTTCTCGTCGTCGTTGTCGGGTTCCCACATGCACCAGGCGGCGTGCGGACGCGGGGGAACGATGCCGCACTCGGGGCATGGATCAGTCGAGAGAACCTCTGCGTCGGAGAGTCGCTTCAGGGCACGAGCCTCTTCGAAGCGGCGGTGGCGACCCTTCTTCACGTAAACACCGTCCCGGTCTGGGGTGGAGAGGATTGTACAGCCGCGCCAGCGGTAGTCGTCGCGGTCGCGGCGGTCGCGCCGGCCAGGTCAGGCGTGGCTGGCCCGGTCTGACCGCGGCGCTCCAGCAGCAAACGCCCCGCAGGGTCGTAGGCCAGACACAATTCGCCCGCCGCGAGCCGCTGCAGGGGTCGAGCGACGACCTCGGCGCGCCAACCCTCGGCAAGCCGACCATCGAGTTCACCCCGAATGGCACGCTGCAAGTCGCTGCGCGTCGCTAGCAGCGACACCTCGATCCCGAGGTCTCGGGCCAGCTGTCCGACCATGGCCTGCGCCAAAGGAACGAGCGGCACGAGCCTTTTGTCGAGCGTGTCGCCGTTCTCAGCGAATCCCGCAGGTACAGGACCGTCCATCCCGCGGGCGACCGCCGCCAGGACCTCAGCCACTACTCCTCCGCGCATGGCGCGCACGTCGAGGCCGCGAACGGCATGAAGTTGTGCCTCGGTTGTCGGCCGTTTGTGGGCAATGGCAAGAACGGCCAAGTCCGACATCACCATCTTCGGCACCAAGTTGAGATGGCGGGCCCGATGTTCCCGCCACGCGGCAACCTCACAGGCAACGGCGCGAGTCGGTCCGCGCAACGACTTTGCGTCCTTCAACTTGCGCCACGCGTCGGTCACTGGCGCGACGCCCTTACGAGAATTCGCCGCCACGTCGGCGGTCTCCTGCTCAAACCACTCTCGGCGCCCCTGCTGGGTGAGTTTGTCGAGCAGCCAATCGTGCAACGTGAATAGGTACATGACGTCAGAGGCCGCGTAGGCCTGCTGATCGTCGGACAACGGGCGAGCCGACCAGTCGGTCAGTCGATCCCCTTTGGGTAAGTCGCGTCCGACCACCAGCCGCACCAGGTTGGCCAACGACGGCAAACCCGCGCCGACGAAACCGGCCGCAAGCTGCGTATCGAACACGACCCGCGGGATCGTTCCGCACTCTTGGTAGAGGATCTCCAGGTCCTGCGCGGCGGCATGGAGCACCGCGACCGCCGGTGAGTCGAGCAGCGGCGCGAGCAATGACACGTCGACGCGCCGCGGGTCAATCAGCGCAATCGACCGCTCACCGCCGTCGGATCCGGCCTGCTCGTCGATCCACGCGATCTGGATCAACGCGAGGTCGGGGAAGTACGTGCGCTCGCGATGAAATTCGGTGTCGAGGGCGTACCTTTGTTGCGCCGACACACACGCGACCAGTTCGCGCACCGCTGAGTCCGAATCCACCCACGTCCACATGAATTCTCGTCCTCCCGGTCGCTGCATCGTACCGAGCGCCGCCGCCGACCCGCAGCCGCCGACCCCGTCATCGACCCACAAATGCCCCTACCTGCGGAGTCTCACTCAGTGTGACCTTGACAACTGCTCACCGTGTGCCACCATTGTGTTGCTTGAGTCAACTGTTGTTGCACATTGCAGCTCATCGACCGCCCGGAGATTGACCCATGATCAGCTCGTCGCACCCCTCCGACCGTCCTTGGCGCCGTCGCGCCCGAGCTGCTGATTCGCGCCAGCCCGAGGCTATGCAGCCCCTGGACGTAGGCCAGCCCTTTGAGGTGGGCCAGCCGTTTGAGGTGGGGCACCGGTTTCAAACACTGCGCCGCGGTGCTCGGCGCGTCGGTGCCCTCAGTCTGCTCGCCGTCACGTTCGGCGGCCTGTGTGTGAGCACTGCGTCGGCCCAGACTGTCAAAGCCATCTCGGTTGAACCGTCGTCGGGCCTGACGGGCGGCACGAAGATCGTGGTCAGCGCCCCGAAGTCGACTTTTCCGGCCGGCGCCGACCTGTTCGTCGGTATCTGCAACAACGACGAAGTTCTCCCAACCGACGGCAGTGGCTGCGCGGTGGTGGGCGGCGGCGGCGCGCTCAACACCAAGGCACAGTCCGACGGCTCACTTGCCGAGACCGAACTGACGGTGACGACGGGTGAACTCAATCCCGGCGGCCCGACCGCCGACCAGTGCCCGCCCACTCCCGACCAGGTAGCCGCGGGCACGTCGTGCGTGGTCACTGTGACGACCTTCGACGGTCAGGTCGCGGGCTTCCGCTTCCTCACGTTCGATCCGCAGGCCGCGGTGAAGACCGCGAGCGTGGCCGAAACGTCATCGGCGCCGTCGTCGAGCGCGCAGAGCTCCGTGTCGACGAATCTGTCGGAGACTCGCCCCGAGGGATCGATCACCGGCGTTGCCGCAAGCCTGGCCGACAGTGCAGGGATCAGCTTGCGCAGCAGCCTCGAAGCGGCCGAGGCCGGCGGCACGGCCGACGCGACTGACGGCGACGCCACGACCGACAACGGCGATACCGTCGACACGACCCCAGCGACCACTGGCTTGCTGGTCGCCGCCGCCAGCGAGGACAACCCGGATCAGTATTCACTGACCGGTCTGGGATGGACGCCGGGCGCCGCTTTGGGTGCTTTCAAGGTTGAGTTCTGCCAAGCGCTGGAGTGTGGGACCGACCGGGTCACCATCGAGTCGATGGCCACCGACGCGGCGGGCGGACTCTCGGGCTCCGTCACCGTGTCGCGTCCGCAGCCCTGCGTCGCCTGCGCCCTGAAGGTCACCGACACCACGACGGGCGACGTCGCCACCACCACGTTGGGCAAACCCGGCGAGCCGACGCTGGGGATCACCCCTGCATCGGGCAAAAAAGGCGCGAAGATCACCGTCCTGGGCACCGGATGGCGCGCGGGCGGGACCATCTCGATCGCGCTGGTCGGCCCACCGTACGACGGCACTGCGGTCGGAACCGCGTCCAACATCACCGCGAACGACGCAGGCCAGATCTCCGGGACCCTCACCGTGGCGGCCCGCGATCTCGAAGTCGCCGGCGCCGGCGGCGCACTGGCCGTCGCTGCGGCCGACCTCGGCGACCCCGACGTCTTGGAAGGGCTGAAAGAGCCCTACGTCGTGCCGTTCAAAGTCGAAGCCACGACCGCATCGGCGAGCGAGGACGCCGACTCGACCGACAAAGCCGGCAACTCGCCGCTGCGTGTGATCTCCGCCAAGCTCGAAGGCTCGGGCCCATGGTTGTCGTGGCTTGGCGGCCGGCCCGAACGCACTCTGGTTGTGACCGTACAAAACGTGTCCGACCTGCCGATCGACCAGTACCAACTGCGCCTCGAACCCGGCAAGGCAATCGTGATCAAGGAAAGCGACGTTCCCAAACTGCAGCCGCTCGAAGCGGGGGCAAAGGCGACGTACAAGATCCCCGTCAAACTGCGGCCGCTCACGATCGGCACCTCGTCGGTGCCCGGCCAGTTCAAACACGCAGACGGCGTCGCGAGCTTCACCGCCAAGTCGGGATTCACCTTCCCATGGCTGCTCGCCGCCCTCCTACTCGGCATTCTCGGCGTGATCATCGGCCTGAGCCGCGGCGACGACGATGACGACGACGACGATTGGGTTGCGTCGTTGTCGGACCCCGACGGCACACCGGCCATCGGCCGCTCGGGCCAAGCCGCCACACGCGCCGACGAACTAGCTCGCTCCCGCGACGCTCGCTCGACACTGTCGGTCGTGCCCGAGCCGGGCGCCAGCACCACGACGGCGACAGCCGCCGGTGCCGAGCTGCACCCGCAGCCCGAGGCCGACGATCGTTTCGCCCCGCCCGCGCCGTCGTCGATCGACTGGTTGGCCGACGAGCCGACCGAGCCGTTTACGCCCGCGTTCTCAGGCGACGACCAGCCAGCGGCACTGTCCGATACGCCCGACTCCGGCTCCGATACACCCGACTCCGACTCTGATTCCGACTCCGGCTCCGACTCCGGCTCCGACTCTGATTCCGGCTCCGGATCCGACACGGCCACCATGGGCGCTGCGTTGACAGCTCCCAACTCGGCACCCGACGACGAGCCCGCCTCGGCTCGGTCGACCGAGAACACCACGACGCAGATGCCGTCCGCGCCGCTGCTCACACCGGCACCGGCACCCGCAACGGCGCCGGTCC
>CAZWPY010000027.1:12735-28108 GCA_964635475.1 uncultured Acidimicrobiia bacterium | reverse complement strand
CAGAATAACCAGGTGACAGCATCGCTTCAGGTGATGCAGAAGGCACTGGACGTGTTCAGCGAGATCGTGATGCTGGCGCACTTCCTCAAGATCAGCAAGGCGCTGGTGCTTGACCCGGACACGGGCGCGATCGTATCATCGAATGTGACGGACGAGACGCTGGAAGGCACGAACGCAGAGATCGCGGGGCTGAGTTTCGACCTGGACGGCGTGACGTACACCGGAGCGCAGGCGTGGCAGGTGGCGACGGCGGCGCTGATCGCCCTGCCCATCGGGGTGCCGGACTCGGTGGCGGCGTTTATGAATGACGCGATCAAGAGTTATCGCTAACGAAAGGAGATCAATGAAGAAGGATGTGGCTGTGGTTCAGGAACAACCTGACGACGTGCCCGTGGAGGTGAAGCGGGCGATTGTGCAGCGGCAGATTGCGCTGCACCAGAACGGGCGGTACGAGGCGCAGGTACTGGTGCGCGTGAACAAAAGCATTGGCACCCCGCCGGAGCAGTTAAAGGCGTATACTGATGACCTGGTGCGGCTGGAGAAGATGCTGGACGCGCTGAAGGCGGAACTGGCGGCGCTGGGTTAGCGGACAAACAGGCCGATCGACGGTCGGCAAATAAGGGCGGACCGGCAGCAGGGCCACACAAATCCGGGCGGACGGGCCAGGCGGCCGGGTGACACGAAGGCGATCAATTGATCGCCTTTATTATTATCCGTTACCGTGTAAATGTCAAGAAGCAAACAAAAGCGTAACAATAGGGACTAGCCACAGCAGGGTAACAACCACCTTCTCCAGCGCGCCGCCATTGCGTGCCCGGATGCGGCGGGGAAGTTGAAAGCGCCACGGCAGCGGCCAGAGCCAGACGACGCCGGGGCCGGTGGGCATGTCTAGCAGGGCGTGGGAGGTGAGACCCGCCAGGGCGTACCACTGGATTGAGGCGGGCAGGATGGCATAGATGAGGAGATGAGTTAGCAGGAAGTGACTGATACCCCGATGGCTTTCCAGCGTGGGGAGTTTGATCCACGGCAGGTGAAACGACCACGAGTCTGGAAACATAGCGGCGACCAGCGTCGCGATGGTGATCGCGCTGAGCCGTCTCGCCGGGTTTGCTCGTGTCTTGACTCAGTCGTTCGTACTCGGCGGTAGCGCCGTCAACGACGCCTACAACATCGCAAACACGACACCGAACCAGGTGTACGACCTCGTGGTCGGCGGGATCCTGTCGGCCACGATCGTTCCGATCTTCGTTGAGCAACTGCGCAACACTTCTGCCGATCGTGATACGCCGCGCGCGGCACGAACCGACGGGTGGGCCGGCGTCTCGGCCGTTTGCACAACCATGACCGCCATCTTGATGGCCGTGGCGGTTGCCTTAGCCATCGCCGCTCCGCTGGTGGTGCGGCTCTTCACCTTGCGGGCCGGAAGCCGCTCGCACGTGCAAGCCGAGGTGATGGGCGACCTATTGCGGTGGTTCGCCCCGCAAGTTGCGTTATACGGAATGGCCACCTTGGCCATGGCGGTGCTCAACGCCCTCAACCGGTTCGCGTTGGCGCTCGCGACCTCGCTCGCCAACAACGCGGTGGTCATCGCGATGTTCTGGTTCTTCCCCGGTCGCGGCAAGCAACTCGATCTGGCCACAATAAACGCCCAGCCAACGTGGACGATGTGGCTCGGAATCGGCACCACGTTGGGAGTGGCCGCGTACGCGGGCCTGCTCATTCCCCTGCTGCGCCGGGCCAAGGCCCACATCTTTTGGAACTGGGACTTACGCCACCCCGCCGTACGACAGGTCGTGCGGCTTTCGGGCTGGACTTTGGGTTGGGTGGTCGCCAACCAAGTGGCCATCAACATGATGCTGATCCTGGCCAACCGCCGCGAGGGCGATCCAACGGCCTATTCAAACGGCTACACGTTTTTCCAACTGCCGTTCGCGGTCGTCTCTACCGCAGTCATGACCGCGCTCCAGCCGGAACTGACACGGCGCTGGCTCGACGCCCGCCGACAGGCGTTTACCGACTTGGTCCGTAAGGGAGCGACAACAATCCTCGCGTTTGTGCTGCCGGCTGCCGCAGGCTTCGTCGCACTCGCGAGACCGGCGGTGGAACTGCTCCTCGCGCACGGTGAGTTTTCCGAGGCATCGGCCCGAGTTACCGCCGACGTCGTCGCGATCCTCGCCGTCGGACTCCCGGGCTTCTCGCTGTTTATGTTTTTCGTTCGGGCGCTGCAAGCCACACAAAACGCTCGTCGCATCTTCGCGGTTTACCTGGTCCAAAACGGACTCAATGTCGCGCTCGGGCTGTGGTGGGTCCGTGAGTGGCACGTTCAAGGTTTGGCCGCGTCGATCACCGTGTCGTACACAATCGGCGCGTTGCTCGCGGCTCGCGAGGTACGTCGCGTGGCGCGGCGGCGTCGACGGCTGCTCGATGGATCCGTACGACGGGTCGCGCTTCGTGGCCTTGCCCTCGCGCTCGGCGTCGGGCTCGGCGCAATGTACGCCGTCGGAGTACTCGACCCGACGACAAACGCAGATCGCGCACGCGCCCTCGTGGTCATAGGGGGCCTCGGTGCTACGGTTTATTTGACCTTGGCGGTCGCGCTGGGCCTCGTGCAGGCTCCGTCGTTGCGTGCCCTTCGCAGGTCCCGAGCGCAGCGATAACTCGTCGCATACGCCTGAACGCGAGGAGGATTCGATGGGGCGAGTCAAAGTCGTCACCGATTCGTCGTGCGACATGGACGCCTCGCTGCTCGATGCCCTGAACATCGGCGTGGTGTCGCTCAAGATTCGTTTTGGCGACTCCGAGGAACTCGTCGACCGCACCGAGCTCACTGTCGAACAATTCTGGGATCGTGTCGCGAACAAAAAGGAGCTCCCTGCAACGGCCGCTCCCTCGCCGGGGGACTTCGAGGTGGCCTTTCGCGCCGCTGCTGCTGAGGGTTACGACGGCGTCGTATGTATAACGATCTCGTCGAAGCTGAGCGCAACGATCCAGGCGGCCGAGTTGGGCGCCGAGGGGGTCAAAGACGTCATCGACGTTCGGGTCATCGACTCCCAAGCACTTTCTGTGACCGCAGGCATCCTCGTGCAGGCGGCCGGGCGAATCGCCGCCGAGGGCGTCGCGCTCGACGAAGTAGTCGCACGGGTGAGCGAGCTGCGCCCGCGACTGGCCATGTACGGCACGCTCGACACCCTCGAGTACCTCAAGCGCGGCGGCCGGTTGAGTTCGGCGCGGGCGCTGTTCGGCACGCTGTTGGCCATTAAGCCAATCCTGGTTCTGCGCGACGGCGAGGTCGTCGAAGGCGGCAAGGAGCGCACCCGCGGCAAAGCCCTGGCGCAAATGGCCAGCAAGGTCACCGCACAACCCGTCGACCGCGTGATCGTCGGGCACTTCGCCGCGAACGACCTCGACGATTTTCTCGCCATGATCAGCGACCACGTACCCGAGGGCGGGATCGAGGTCTCTCGCGTCGGCCCGGTCGCGGGTACCCACGGCGGCCCCGGCATGATCACCGTCGGGTTCCTCCTGCCGCAGTAGCGGCACCTGATCCCTTCTGCCGCAGTAGCGGCAGCTAGCCATCGAGTAATTCCGCCGCGCTCGACGCGCCCATTAGCGTGGTGACCATGGCACAAGCGCGTCGATCCATCCAGCCCAACCAGGTGATCCTGGGCGTGGGCGTCGCTGCGGCGGTAGGCACTTTTGCTGCTGGCGTCATCCCCCGGATCACCGAATGGGAAACCGAGTCAGAGGTCACTCGGCACCCCTTCGTGAACATTCCCGATGCGTTGTATTGGGCCTTCTACGTCGTCGTACCGGCTGCACTCCTATTCGCCGCCTGGCAGTTTTCGCTTCGAGTAAAGAATTGGGAGCGCGGCGCGCCCGACAACCGCCGAACGACTCTGGAGAACCTCCCCCGCCGCGGTGCCGACTTTCGCGCCGGCGTCTACATGCAGACGCTGCTGCGCGATCCCGCGGCCGGATTGATGCACTCGGCGTTGTACTTCGGATTCCTCGGGCTCTTCATCGCCACGGTCCTGCTGGAGATCGACCACCAGCTTCCTCAATCAGCGAAGTTCCTGCTCGGCGACACGTACAAGGCTTATGCCGCGTTCGGTGATGCGGCAGGTGTCCTGTTCCTTGTCGGCATGATCTGGGCCATCGTGCGCCGATACGTGCAGCGGCCCTACCGGATCCGCATCAAAACCAAACCCGAAGACGCGATCATCCTGGGCGTCCTCACGTTGCTCGGCGTCTCGGGATTGCTCGCCGAAGCCGCCCGAATCGCATTCGTCGGGCGACCCGACTTCGAGAAGTTTTCCTTTGTCGGATACCCGCTATCACACCTTTTCGGCGACGGCTCCTCGTCGCTGCATCGGGTCCTGTGGGTCGTGCATGTCGTTGGTTTCATTGGCTTCTTGGCGATCCTGCCGATCACCAAGCTGCGTCACATGGTCACCAGCCCGCTCAACATGTACCTACGCGACCACGAACGCCCCAAAGGCGCGATGCGGCCGCTGCCCAACCTGACCGAGACCGAACTGGAGAGTTTCGGCGCGGCTGCTGTCAGTGATTTCACATGGAAACAGCTGCTCGACACCGACGCGTGCACGGTGTGCGGACGCTGCACCGCCGTGTGCCCCGCGCACGCCACCGGCAAACCGCTCGACCCGCGCGAGATCGTGCTCAAGGTTGGCGAGGTCATGGCCGCCACCGCAGCGGGCGGTTCGGTGGCACCGCCGGTCAGCGTCGATCGCGACATCACCATCTCGGGCGATTCGGTGTTCGAGCGGATCTCCACCGAGGAGATCTGGTCATGCACAACCTGCAAAGCGTGCGACGAGAACTGCCCGGTCAACATCGAGATCCTCGACAAGATCCTCGACATGCGTCGATACCTCTCGCTGATGGAGTCGGACTTCCCGAGCGAACTGGGCGCCGCGTACCGCGGGATGGAGAACTCCGGCAACCCATGGGGCATGTCGCAAGACGAACGCGGCGACTGGGTAAAACAACTCCCCGTCAACGTCGAGGTCGTTGCAGCCGATCAGCCCTTCACCCACGAGTACTTGTACTGGGTTGGCTGCGCGGGTTCCTTCGACGACAAGAACAAGAAGGTCACCGTCGCCACAGCAAAGCTGCTGCAACGAGCGGGGCTCGACTTCGCGATCCTTGGCCCGTCGGAAATGTGCACCGGTGATCCGGCGCGGCGATCGGGCAATGAGTACATCTTTCAGATGCTCGCGATGCAAAACATCGAGACACTCAACTCAATCGGCGTGCGCAAGATCATCACGCAGTGCCCGCACTGCTTCAACACGTTGCGTAACGAATATCCCCAATATTCGGGCTTCTACCAGGTCATCCACCACAGCCAGCTGCTCGAGGAACTGGTCGAAACCGGCAAGCTCGACCTCTCGCGCGCGCGGCTCGACGAGCGTGTGGTGTACCACGACTCGTGTTATCTGGGCCGCCACAACGACGTGTACGTCGCGCCGCGAAACGTCATGAGTTCGGTGGCCGGAGTCGAGTTGGTCGAGATGCCACGCAACGGCACCAAAGGGATGTGTTGTGGCGCCGGCGGGGCGCGTATGTGGATGGAAGAGCACATCGGCAAGAAGGTCAACACCGAACGGGCTCGTGAGGCACTTGAGACGGGCGCCTCGCGAGTCGCGACGGCGTGCCCGTTCTGCTACGTGATGCTCGATGACGGTGTCAAAGAACACGGTCGCGACGACATCGTGGTGCAGGACATCTCCATGCACTTGATCGATGCGCTGGAGTCCGCCGAGCAAGCGTCACAACCGCCAGAGGTGTCGATCTCCGGGGCCTGAGGCCTTTGTCGCGGTTGCCCGCGTTCGTGGCGCGTGACAGCGACGCGCGTAACGCGCACGTGCCCCGGGCAGACTGCTAGCCAGCGCCACCTGGTGGCCGTAGCGAGGAGTGCGGCGTTGGAAACGGCCATCAGTGCCTCAGCAGAAATACCCGAACGGTTTTGCCGGGTTCGCGCGCTCACTGAGGCACTATCTGCACCACTGAGCGCGGAGGACCAGACCGCGCAGTCGATGGCAGACGTCAGCCCAACAAAGTGGCACCGGGCACACACAACCTGGTTCTTTGAAGAGTTCCTGCTCCGCGCCCGCGGTACCGACTACGTCGAGTTCGACCCGTACTACCGCTACCTGTTCAACTCGTACTACGAAGCGGTCGGCGATCGACATCCGCGGCCCGAGCGCGGCGTCATCACACGACCCGGAATCGACGAGATTGCGAAGTACCGGCGCCACGTCGACCACGCGATGCTGGAGTTGATGAGCTCCGCCGGCGTGTCGGCGGTACTACCTCGCATCGAGCTCGGCCTCCACCATGAGCAACAGCACCAAGAGCTGCTCCTTATGGACATCAAACACGTGTTGTCGCGAAACGTGCTCGACCCGGCCTACGGCGAGCGCGGCGCCGTCGATGTCGCACAGGCCGCGCCCGCGCCTGCGGCTCACTGGTGCGGGTTCCCGGGCGGACTCGTCGAAGTCGGCCATGACAGCAACGGGTTTGCCTTCGACAATGAGGGTCCGCGCCACCGGCACTACGTCGAGGAGTTCTCGCTGGCCTCGCGGCTCGTCACGTGCGGCGAGGTCGCCGACTTCATCGCCGACGGCGGCTATCAACGGCATGAACTGTGGCTCTCCGACGGTTGGGCTCTCGCACAAGCGCAACGCTGGGACGCGCCTTTGTACTGGCGCCGGGAGGGTCCACACGAGTGGAGCGTGTTCACCCTCAGCGGGCGCGCAGCGCTTCAACGAGACGAACCCGTGTGTCACGTGTCGTATTTCGAGGCCGACGCGATCGCTCGCTGGGCCGGTGCGCGGCTGCCGACCGAGTTCGAATGGGAGACCGCTGCGACCGCAATGCTGCAAACGCAAGCCACACAGCACGCTGGTCATCTGCTCGACGTGAATTCCCTGCATCCTCGACCGGCGCCCCCCGCCGCCGCACCACACGGGCCCAGCCAGCTCTTCGGTGATGTCTGGGAGTGGACGTCGAGCGCCTACCTGCCTTACCCCGGCTTTCGGCCCGCAGTAGGAGCGGTGGGCGAGTACAACGGCAAATTCATGGTTAACCAACACGTCTTGCGCGGAGGCAGCTGTCTGACCCCTCCCGGACACGTCCGTGCGTCGTACCGGAACTTCTTCCCACCCGCAGCGCGCTGGCCGATGACGGGTCTTCGACTCGCCCGCGACGGAGCCGACGCCGCATGAACCCGCGTGTCGCCATCGACGTTCACCTCACGAGCGCCGAGTGGAAACGCACTCTCGTCACTGGCGCGCTGCGCTCGTTGTCGAGCAACCCGCCATATCTCGACCCGGTGTGGTTCTACGACGCCCGCGGCAGCGAGCTGTTCGACGAGATAACGCGGCTGCCCGAGTATTACCCCACTCGCGCCGAGCGTGCACTGTTGGAGCTCCACGCGCCGCTACTCGCCGCCACGGGTGCCTCGTCGTTGGTCGAACTCGGGTCGGGGACATCGGACAAGACGACCGTCTTGCTCGACGCGCTCACGCAGGCAGCAGCGTTCACCACTTACGTTCCCTTCGACGTCAGCGAGGAGACCCTACGCATCGCGGCTGAGCGGCTCGCCCTGACGTTCCCGCGACTCTGCGTCCATGGCGTGGTCGGCGACTTTCACCACCACCTCGCCGAGATTCCCGCGGCTAAGGGTCGCCTCGTCGCGTTTCTCGGCTCGACGATTGGGAACCTCAACCCGGCCGAGCGGCGGCGCTTCTTCGCCGACCTCGACTGCGCGCTCGACCGCAGCGACCTTCTACTGCTCGGGATCGATCTCATCAAAGACCGTGACCGCCTGATCGCGGCCTACAACGACTCCGCAGGCGTGACCGCGGAGTTCAATCGCAACGCGCTGCGTGTCCTCAACGCCACGATCGGCTCGGACTTCTCGGCGACAGACTTCGAACACGTCGCCGTCTGGGACGAGACGCATTCGTGGATCGAGATGCGCCTGCGCGCGAGCGGCACCCAGCGGGTCAACATCCCTGGCCTCGGTGAACCGCTGGTCATCGCCGACGGTGACGAGTTGCGAACAGAAATCAGCACCAAGTTCACGGTCGAAACGATGACCGAGGAACTGTGGAACTCCGGCTTCGTCGTGGAGCAGTCGTTACCCGACGCCGCCGGCGACTTCGCGCTGCTTCTTGCCCGCCCCTACTGCTGAACCACACGTCAGCCATCGGCTGGCATCGCGGCGATCGCTTCGGCGGCGCGCCAGTGGCGCCGGTGCGCGGCGACGGTCCAGGCCTCGATCCGCTCACGATCAGGGCCGGGCGCGTACGCCTCGTCGGCCGCGAGCAGGCCGAGCTGGGTGTCGAGGTCGAGGCACCTGCTCCACCACTCATCAAACGACACCCGACCGTGACGAACCTCTACGAGCCACTCGCCTGGCTCTCCTTCGATGGGCAACGCAAGTTGGTTCGTGGTGAGCATCTCGATGCACTGAAAACCCAATCGGGCGGCGTGCATCGCGTACTTCGTGTCGAAGGCATGCTCAGCGACCAGTTCCTCTCGCTGCCCACCCCCGCGTCGACCATGGCCTCCCCCGCGGAGGCCGAGCAGCCGGAGCGCCTGGGACTGCATGTATCCCCGGTAACGGGGGACGATGTGGCGGCCGACGAAGGCCGGGGCGAGTGCTCGGAGTTCCTCCCCCAGGTCGGTCGAATGCAGCACCGGCGCCCAGAACGACATCAAGATCGATGGATTGCCGCCCGCGGCGAGGCGAACGAACCTGCGCAGCGAATGCAGGGTTCGGTCGGTGTCACCGGGACCTGACCGGGATCCCTCGGGCTGTGTTCTGTGCATGACTGTACGAAATCCGCGATCGTCGAGCCCCAGCACGTCGTTCGCCGATTCCACGACGACGCCGAGTTCGTCTTGATCCTCCCCGCCGGGGAGCCCGGTGCCGTGCGCAGTCGACCCCACCTCCACGAGCAGGATCGTCGCATCGGGCAGGGTTGGGATCTCCACCGGCCAATCCTCGCACGGGGCCGCTACGGGCCACTCGGAGATGCAGCAGAACTAGGCCTTCAAACCGAGAGCGGATGACGGGAATCGAACCCGCGTTATCAGCTTGGGAAGCTGGAGTTCTGCCATTGAACTACATCCGCGTGCGGGCCTGATCGGCGCTACACCGCTCAGGACCCCTTCGAGCCGGCCTCATCGGGCCGTCGAAGCGCCACGTAGTGTAGCGATCCGATGATTCTCTCCGACCGCAGCATCCGTGAGGCCCTCGACGCCGGCCGTATCGCGATCACTCCACTTGATCCGACCTGCATTCAGCCATCGTCGGTCGACGTCCATCTCGATTCGGCATTTCGGGTGTTTCGCAACCACAGCGCCCGGGTGATCGACGTGCGCACCGACACAACCGCGCTCACTGAACTCGTGGAGGTAGGAGCAGACGAAGCCTTTGTGCTTCATCCTGGCGAGTTCGTCCTCGGTTCGACGAGCGAACGTGTGACATTGCCCGCCGACCTCGTGGCTCGGCTCGAAGGCAAGTCCAGCTTGGGCCGACTCGGCCTGCTCATCCACTCAACCGCTGGATTCGTCGACGCGGGGTGGGACGGCTATCTCACACTTGAACTGTCGAATGTGGCGACGTTGCCGATCACGTTGTATCCCGGGATGAAGATCGGTCAGATCAGCTTTCTGCAGATGACAACGCCCGCCGAAAGACCGTACGGCTCACGCGAGGTCGGTTCGAAGTATCAGGGTCAACGGGGGCCCACGCCCTCACGTTATTTCGAGAACTTCACCCGCTAAACAAACTCGCCAGCGCCCACACCGCGGCGATCGCGCCCGCGGCGGCCATCAACAAACTTCGCCCGCGCGGCGCCGCTTCGAGGTCGCCCGGTTCTCGCGGCTGATCGGGCGGCCGAATCAGCGCAGCGACATTGCCGACACACAACGCCGCACCAAGCGCAAGCATCAACCACGCGAGTAGGTCGTCGCCTAAAAACATTTACGGCTCCTCTGCTGTCCACCATGCCGCGACCGCACGTGCGACGGCGCCCGCGAGCTGCGGCACCCGCTTGGCGATCCCATACGTGTCAAGGAACACCACAACCGCCGGCATGGAGGTTTCGCGTAGAGCTGGCCAGCGAATCCCGACAACCTCGACGTCGCCCAGACAACGCGAGACGCTCGCCGCCAGCGAACGCCCGCGAGCGGACTCATAACCCGGCGTGGAGTAGTACGCGACGACCACCGCCGAGTCCTGCCCGGGACTCTCGTGCACGGCAAAACCGACGAACGCATCGACGCGCAGGCGGTTCGCTTGTTGCGCCTGCGCGGACGGGTCAGGCGCGTCGAGCGCGTAAGCGCTGACGCCGATCCCCGTCAGCTCGCGTGCGCTCGCCTCACCCACGACCTCAAGGCCCGCGCTGCGCCCGACCGCGACCCGAACCAACGCCAACTCACGCAAGCGGCGGCGGTGCGACTCCGCTTCGCGCACCACGCCCACCAGCGTGTCGGCCGCGCGACGGCCCAAACGACTCAGCGCCGACACTGTGTCGGGGCCGCAGATCCCGTCGGGCGGCAGACCCAGATTGCGCTGGAACTCCGCGAGCGCAGCGCTGGTGACGGGGCCGAAAATGCCGTCGACACGACCAGCGTGGAAGCCCCGCGAACCCAAAGCGTGTTGAAGAGACGCCACATCGTCGCCGCGCACCATCGGCGCTCGCAGATACAGCAAACGATCCCCCAGCGAGTAACCGGCCTCGACGAGCGCGGACCACGTCTGGCGATCACAGCGGCCCGAACTCAACAAGTGGCGCGACCGCTGAAAGTCGGCAACCGCCGCAGCGGTAGCTGGTCCGAACTCAGCGCGTTCGACTTCGGCCGCGTCGAGCTGCACCCCACACGCCAGCCGAGCCAAACGACGATGTAGGTCACGCACCGCTTCGCCGGTAGCGCCGGGTTCGAGTGGATCTAGAGGAATTCGCGCAACTCCTCGAGCAACTGACCCTTGCCGCGCGCCCCGATGATTCGCCGTTTCTCCTGGCCGTCCTTAAACAAGATCAGCGTCGGAATCGACATCACCTCGAACCGGTTCGAGAGTTCGGGAAAGTCGTCGATATTCACCTTGCCGACTCGGAGTTTGTCGGCCTGCGCAGTGGCCAGATCGGCCAGGATCGGTGCCACGGCCTTGCAGGGCCCACACCATTCGGCCCAGAAATCAACGAGATACGGCAACGATTCGCCCTGGACTTGTTCGTCGAAGGTGGCGTCGCTCAAGTGGGTGATGTTGTCTGCCATGGTTGTCTCCCGGCCTCGCCGTCGGCGGAGGCCACATGTTGTGAGGTACTAGTGCTGAGCTTCGAGCCAGCGTTCGGCATCAATGGCCGCCGAACAACCTGAGCCAGCCGCGGTGATGGCCTGTCGGTACGTGTGGTCGACGAGATCGCCGCACGCGAAGACTCCATCCACGGTGGTCGAGGTCGAACCCGGCAGCGTCGTGACGTAACCCGCCGAATCACAGCCCACCTGCGAGGCGAACAGATCGCTGTTGGGCACGTGGCCGATAGCCACGAAGAGGCCGCCCACATCCATCGTTCGCTCCTCTCCGGTCGTCGTGTCGGCGAGCACTAACCCGCTGAGCTTCGACTCACCAACCAGGGAAGTCACGCGGCTATTCCACACGAACTCGATTTTCGGATTGGCCATGGCACGTTCTTGCATGATCTTCGACGCGCGCAGTTGGTCCCGCCGGTGAATCACACTCACCTTCGAGGCAAACCTCGTGAGGAACAAAGCCTCTTCGAGGGCCGAGTCGCCACCGCCGACAACACCGATCTCTTGGCCACGAAAGAAGAAGCCATCGCAAGTTGCGCACGTCGATAGGCCGTGGCCGAGAAGGCGTGGCTCTTGCTCAAGACCCAACATCAGCGCGCGTGCGCCGGTCGCGAGGATCACACAACGGGCTCGGATCTCCTCGTCACCAACCCACACTCCAAATGGCGACTGGACAAGTTCCACTCGTGTCGCTCGGACCTGGCGCAGCTCCGCACCAAACCGAGCGGCTTGTTCACGCATGTTCGCCATGAGCTCGGGACCTTGGATCCCGGCAGGGAACCCAGGAAAGTTCTCGACATCAGTCGTGAGCATCAGCTGACCACCCGGCTGGTCCGACGTGCTCGACGGCTCGCCCTCCAACACGAGTGGACTCAACATCGCTCGAGCGGCGTAGATGGCCGCCGTGAGCCCCGCTGGCCCCGAGCCAACGATGACGACGTCTCGCGTTGTCATACAGCCCGACGCTTCCACAACATCGCGCCGACCACCACGAACACAGATCCGATCAACAAGTGTGCTGACCACACGTGGCCAGGCAAATACACGTCGACCACTCGAACCAGCAACGCAACCAACAACGCCGCCAACATCGCGCCCAACATGCCTGCAACAAGCCCGTAAACCAGCCATTTGGCCGCGAGCTGCGCAGGGTCGACGACCTTTGATCGGGCCATTCCGACGTAACGCTCCACCATGTCGGTCGCTTGCACGGCGAATTCGCGTTTCACCTCCGGCGACAGCTGATTTCCTGGTTCTGGCACGCCGGCCAGGATAGTCAGGAGTCAGCGCAAACCTGCCGCCCGCGCCAGGGTGCACGCCCGACCCGCGGCGTCTGCGAGCGGTCGGCCGCGCCATGATGGGACGGTGACAACCACGACCGAGTCAACCGCCGCGCCGCTGCCCCAGTGGGACCTAACGCCGCTGTACCCCGAACCCGACTCACCTCACATCGCGGCCGACCTCGACGAGGCGCTCGCCGACGCGCGCGCCCTTAGCGCGCAGTGGAAATCGAGGCTTGCGTCGGCAACACCGTCTGACCTTTTGTCGGTGGTGACCCGTTTGGAGTTGATTCAAGAACGCGTCCAGCGTGCCGGGAGCTTTGTCGAGCTGCACTTCACACTCGACACCAACGACCCGAAACGAGTGGGCGCCCTGCAGCGAGTGGAGGACGCAGCCACCGCAATCGGCGCCGAGCTGGTGTGGGTCACCCTCGAATGGGCAAACCTCGACGACACCATCGCCGACCCACTGCTCAACGCTGGTGAGTTGGCCCAGTACCGACACTTCCTCTCCACCGCACGCCAGCAACGACCGCACCTACTGAGTGAAGCTGAAGAGCGCCTCGACACAGAGAAAGCGCCCACCGCACGCTCGGGTTGGGTGCGCCTGTTCACCCAAGTAACCGACCAGCTGCGAGTGGACATGGGCGAGGGCGACCCCGTTGCCCTCGACACCGCTTTGTCGGCACTGCATGACCCCGACCGAGCAGTTCGCCACAGCGCAGCTGCCGCGATCACCGAGGCGCTCGCGGCTGAACCGGGGTTGACCGTGCGCGCGGCCACGTACAACGCCGTGTTGGCCGACTGCGCATTGGAGGACCGGCTCCGCACGTACGACTCATGGGTCGCGTCTCGCAACCTCGCCAACCAAATTTCAGCCCCGACTCTCGCGGCCCTCGTCGAATCCGTGACCTCGCAAATGGGGCTCGTCCAACGTTGGTATCGACTCAAAGCGCGGCTACTCGACTTGCCGACACTGTCGCACGCTGATCGTTATGCCCCGCTCCCGAGTGCGACGCCGGTGCAGGTCGACTGGGAGTCGGCAAAAGCCACCGTGTTAGACGCCTACGAACGCTTCTCGCCGAAAGCCGCCTCGATCGCGGGGTCGTTCTTCGAGCGTTTCATCGACGCGGCACCGCGGCCCGAAAAGACTGGCGGCGCGTTCTCACACCCAACAGTCCCAGGTGCACATCCCTACATCTTGCTCAACTTCACGGGCCGCCACGACGACGTCATGACGCTCGCGCACGAGCTCGGCCACGGGATCCATCAGGTGCTCGCCGCCCCGCAAGGGCTATTCAACGCGGACACGCCACTGACGCTCGCCGAAACTGCATCGATCTTTGGCGAGACGCTCACGTTCAACGCGGTGCTCGACAGCATCGACACACCTAGCGACCGCTTGGCACTCGTCGCCAATCGGCTGGAGCAAATGTTCGCTACGACCTTCCGGCAGATCTCGATGCACCAGTTCGAAGCGCGGGTACACCAGCAGCGCAGAGCCGCTGGTGAACAAAGCGTCGACGCGCTCAGCGACGCGTGGCTCGACACGCAACGGACCATGTTCGGCGACAGTGTCGACATCACCGACGACTATCGGCTGTGGTGGAGTTACATCCCTCACTTCATCCACACCCCGGGCTACGTCTACGCGTACGCCTTCGGCGAGTTGCTGTCACTCGCCTTGTTCGCGTCGTACCAAGCAACCGGCGAAAGTTTCGTGCCCCAGTACTTCGAGCTTCTGGCCGCAGGTGGAAGTGATACCCCGAGCGCGCTCGTCAAACGTATGGGTCTCGATCTAGACGATCCCGACTTTTGGAGCGCGGGCCTCGACGTTGTCGAGTCGCTCCTCGTGACCGCTGAAACACTTGCGGGCGGCTAAACCCACCTCAGGCGCGTTCGACCAGCAAACTCGTTCCCGTTCCGGGCTTGCTCTCCCATTGCCAGGATTCCTCAAGCCACACGCGCCCATCCGCAAGTCGAATATGGGATCGACACGAGCCGGCCGACGACTCGCCGTCGTGGGTGAGGTGTGTGTAGCGAAAGCGCAACGTGTCGCCCTCGCGCAGTCCAACCAAGTAGCCGAGCCGTACCGACCCGCCGGAATACGAGGCCCACACGAGATCGCCGTCTTGGTGGTAACGAAACTCGGTGGCAGAGCTGACGTCGCCCGCCGGCTCGGGCGTCGCGTCGATGAAAACGCGGCCATCGAGCGAAATCGGCGCCGTGGGCGCCTCCGGCGTCACGCCTGGCGGCCGCGCACGACTGACAGTCGCCGACGCCGAACCATCCCCCGGACTCAGCCCTCAGCCTGAGAACGTCACGATCGTCAGCGTTCCGTAGGCGAACAACACGCCCGTCACGCCGTACAACAACGCCTTGATCGCGGCCCGCCGCGCGGGCACCGATACGTAGTCGTCGATGATGTAACGCAGGCCGTTGAGTCCATGAAACAGGCCAAGCGCCAGCAGAACCCAGTCGTAAATCCGCCACACCGGGTTGTCCCACCGCTCCCGAACAAATCGGTAATCGGTTTCGACCACATCGTTGACGATGTGAGTGATGGCGAAGTGGAGCAACGCCATAAACAACAAGACGAGACCCGAGACCCGCATGAAAAACCACGACCAGGTCTCAAAGTTGCGTCCCGCAGGCCGCGGTGTTGAATTGCGGCCACCGGGCCGCGGTGTCGAACCACTCGTCGCCGACTCCGACGTCACCGAAGTCATCCGAGCAACGTC
>CAZWPY010000027.1:10120-12635 GCA_964635475.1 uncultured Acidimicrobiia bacterium | reverse complement strand
GTGTCGAACCACTCGTCGCCGACTCCGACGTCACCGAAGTCATCCGAGCAACGTCCCGTCGATAAAAGGCTTCATGATGATGTAGCCACCCGGAATTCCCGCCAACACAGTCAGCACCACTACCCCTTGCAAAAGCGCCTTCTGGTTACGCACGGCCTCCGGGAAAAAGTCGAGCACCACGATGCGCAAACCGTTGAGCGCGTGGAACAACAACGCGAACAGCAGGCCCACTTCAAACAAACGCAAGACCACGTTGCCGTAGAGCTCGTGGACGTCGTTGTAGAGCTTGGCGTCGACATTTGCCAGCGACACGTCGACCACGTGCAGGAGCAAAAACATAAAAACCAAGAAGCCACTGATGCGGTGGGCAACAAAGGCCCACTGCCCGCTTCGGCCCTTGTAAACCGTAGGTCGAGTCGCCATCGTCTAGTTCTTTCGCTTCGGGAGCCAGCGGTCGCCCCACGTCGTCGACGACAACACGTAGAGGGCGAAGAAGGTGATGAGCAATGCGACGAGGCCGAGGGCGATCGCAAACAGCGTCTGCGCGGTGGTCACGCGTAGACGTTAGTTCCGCGCGCTGCTACCCGCGAAGTCGAAGCTGTCACCGAAGCCAGATTCTCGATCCTCGCAGCGCTCAGCGCCGCGTTCACGAGCGCGCCGTGATCGATTCCCGGCCGCCCATATACGGACGCAACGGCGGTGGGATCATGACGGACCCATCGGGCTGACGCCACTGTTCCACCACGGCGGCCCACACCCGAGGCACCGCCAACCCCGACCCGTTCAACGTGTGCACGGCGTCGACCGACGAATCGGCGCGGCGGTAACGAATGTTTGCGCGCCGGGCTTGGTAGTCGGTGAACCACGAAATCGACGAGACCTCGAGCCAACGCTGCACCCCCGGTGCGTACACCTCCAAGTCGAACGTGCGCGCCGAGGAGTTGCCCAAATCGCCCGCACACAAATCCAACACGCGATACGACAAGCCCAAAGCGCGTAAGGGCGCCTCGGCACGGGCAACCAAGTCGGCATGGACCTCGGCCGCCTGTTCCGGGGCGCAGTAGGCAAGGATTTCCACCTTGTCGAACTCGTGAACCCGCAGCAGCCCGCGAGTGTCGCGGCCCGCGGCGCCCGCCTCACGGCGAAAGCAGCTCGTGTGGGCCATAACCCGCAACGGCAACGATTCCCACGGGAGGATCTCGTCACGGGCCAGCGAGGTCAGCGGCACCTCCGCCGTGGGGATCGCCCAGAGGCTGTCGCGTTCGATCGCGTACGCCTCCTCTTCGAACTTAGGCAGGTGACCTGTCGCGATCATCGTGTCGGTACGAACAAGCGTCGGCGGGCGAATTTCCTCAAACGCGTCGCGATTCAAGTCGAGCGCGAACGACACCAGCGCCCTGACCAACGCGGCGCCCTCTCCGCGGTACATCGGAAACATCGACCCGGAGATCTTGGCGCCCCGCTCAAGATCGAGGATCCCGAGTTCGGCCCCAATCTCCCAGTGCGGAACACCCTGATGGTCCTGGTACTCAGTGATGGAGCCCCACGTGCGCGCAACCACGTTGTCGTGTTCTGACGCGCCCGCTGGGGCGTCGGGCGCCGGCAGGTTTGGCAGTCGTAGTAGCCGCTCACGAACCTGCTGAGCGAGTTCGTCGGCTTGGTGGGCCAACGAACTCTCCTCAGTTCCCAGCTCGCGGCTGCGCCGCGCTGCCTGTTCGGCGGCGTCGGCGTCGCCGTCACGGCGGGCTGCACCGACTTGGCGGGACAGCTCTTTGATCTCGGTTCGTATGGCGTCTCGACGCGCGCCCAGCTCCCGGGCTTGCGCGTCGAGCGCCAACACCGCGTCGAGCTCCGCGCGCGCGACGCCGCGACGAGCCATCGCGGCGACAACCGCCTCGGTGTCGACGCGCAAACGGCGCAGGTCGATCATGGAGCGCTCCCTTCAGTGTGGACGAACCAATGTGCCGGACAACTAGTCGTGGCCCAACACGAACTCGCTAGCGGCGAGCCGAAAGTCTTTCACGCCCACCCCCTCGCATGACCGTGGGGCGCCGCGGTCGGATCGCGCGGCGTGGCGGGGAAGCGCGGGCGCCTACCACCCGTTAACGACGAGACACGGTTGCGCCCGCCGCGGCAGCGGGCACGGTGGGCGCCGATGGGTCGGCGACCAACGCGGGGCTCGGCTGGGTCGCCGGGGCTCCTTGGCTCGTGCTGCTGGCCCGTTGCGCCCGCTCGGCGCGCTCGGCGCGGTCGGCACGTTCGGACTGGCTAGCCCAACGGAAGAAGACCGCGGCGATGTACCCCCAAATGACCATGCCGCCGATGATCTTCATGATCAGACCTGCCAAACGCTGATCGTCGGCCGTCGAGAGACCCCACAACGTCGGGTGACCGTCGTAGCCGTGGTACACCACGTCGCCGGTCCAGGTCAGGAACGACGCGGGGACTGTCGGGATGATCGTTTGGATGATCAGGTAACCCACTGCCCACTGCGGCGCGAGGCGCGGAACTGCAT
>CAZWPY010000027.1:0-10020 GCA_964635475.1 uncultured Acidimicrobiia bacterium | reverse complement strand
AGCGGCTTGTCGTACTTCAGGTGCATGAAGTAGCCGAGCACGATGATGAACTTGGCCAACGCGAGCACGACGAGGACGACGGACAACAGGGTGTCGGAGATCCCGCTCACGTAGTAGAGGCCAACCTCGATCGCCGTTAACACTGCCAGAACGGCAGCAACAGCTATGTAGGTCTTCTCTGTCGGATGGTCGCCATGGCCGGCGTCGTCGTGCCCGACGGCAGCGGGATTGGCCGATTCCGATGTTGTGGCGGTCTGCATACCAGGTCCGATCCTTAGTCGGTCACTACGTGTGCGCTATTTGGGCGCGGGCAACAGGTAAACGAGGGTGAACAGCACGATCCAAACAATGTCGACGAAGTGCCAGTACAAGCCGACCAATTCGACCGCCTCGTGATTGTCGGCAGTCAAACGACCACGAACTGACAACACCACGAGCGACAACAACATCACGATGCCCAATGTGACGTGCACACCGTGGAAGCCGGTGAGCACATAAAACGCCGACGACGACACGTTGGTCTTGAGGGTCATGCCTTCACGGATGAACGACGTGAACTCATAGACCTGGCCGCCGATGAAGGTCGCGCCGAGCAGGGCTGTCGCGCCGAGCCACAGCCGCATGCGGGCGGTATCGCGGCGCACGGCGGCCGCGTGCGCCAAGACCATCGTGAGCGAACTCATCAACAACACGAACGAGCTGACCGACGTGTACGGGATGTCGTAGAGGTCGTGTGGCACCGGGCCAAATACTGCTCGGCCGCGGTAGAGGAGATAGACGGCGATCAGCGCACCGAAAAGCAGGCAGTCGGTGGCGAGAAACGTCCACATTCCGACCTTGTTGTTGCTGAGACCAGTGGAAGTCTCATGCGCGTGTTCGTGTGCGGCGTCGTGACCGTGTTCGAGGGTTGTGGCCGACATCATGCATCCTCCGTCGGCGCACCGACCAGGGCGGGGGTTAACTCGGTGGGCGCAGAAGCGGTCTCGTCGCCCGGGGCGCCGTGGTCGGGCCCATGGGAGTGCTCGTCGGGTTCTGTCCCGGGCTCCAGCGCCCAGCCGTACAACGAGGCCACGACCACCAAGGCGCCGACGGCGATAAAGACCCAGTGGTAAACGGTCCCATAGCCCAAGATGAGTATGCCGATCGAGCACACGAGCGGGAACAACGACGGGCTCGGCAAGTGGACACTGCGTGCCGCGGCCTCGTCGGGGGCGACATTCAGAGCCGGTGGGCTCTCGAGAAGCACCGGACGGCCCTCGGCGTCCTCGGTGTACTTCTGGTGCCAGAAGTCGTCGAGGCTGTGCACTTCGGGGAGCTCGTAGAAGTTGTACTCCGGCACAGGCGAGGGGATCGTCCACTCCAGCGTGCGGGCATCCCACGGGTCGGCTGAGGCCACGACACGCTTGCGGTTACTGAGGAACACGTTGACCATAAACGTCAACACTGAGGCGGCGATCACGAATGCCCCGATCGTCGAGACAAGGTTCCACACGTCGAAACCCATGCCTTCGGCGTAGCGGTACATACGCCGCGGCTGGCCTTGCAAACCAAGCACATGCATCGGCCCAAAGGTCAGGTTCAAGCCGAGGATCATCAACACGAAGTGCAGTTTGCCGATCCGATCCGACAGGAAATAACCAAAGATCTTCGGCCACCAGTAGTAGATGCCGCCGAAGAGCCCAAACAGCGCTCCACCGAACAACACGTAGTGGAAGTGCGCAACGATGTAATAGGTGTCGGTTTGTTGAGTGTCGGCTGGCACGAACGCGTGCGTCACACCCGACAAGCCGCCGATCGTAAACATCGCCACAAACCCCATAGCGAACAACATCGGAGTGCTGAACGTGATCCGGCCACCGATCATCGTGCCGATCCAGTTCACTATCTTCACGCCCGTGGGCACCGCGATCAACATCGTGGAAATGCCGAAAGCCGACAGGGCCACCGGCCCCATGCCAGAGGCAAACATGTGGTGCGCCCACACGCCGAAGCCCAAGAAGGCGATCCCGATGCCAGAAAAGACAACGAAGCGGTAGCCGAACAATGGTTTGCGGCTAAAGACCGGCAAGATCTCCGAAACCATACCCATCGCGGGCAAGATCAAGATGTACACCTCTGGATGGCCGAAGAGCCAGAACAGGTGCTGCCACAGGACCGGATCACCACCGGCCTTGTCGTCAAAGAAGTGCGATCCATAACCACGGTCGAACATCAGCAAGAACAACGCCGTCGAGATGATCGGCAGCGAGAAGGCCAGTAGGAACTGCACTACCAGTGACATCCACGTGAAGATCGGCATCCGCATCATGGTCATGCCCGGCGCACGCATGTTCAGGATCGTGACGATCAGGTTGATCGAACCAACGAGCGATGCGATACCCGCTATCTGCAACCCGATCACATAAAAATCGATCGCGGTCCCGGGTGAGTACGTGACCGACGAGTTCGGCACATAGTTGAACCAGCCGCCGTCGGGCGCGCCACCGACGAAGAAGCTGGTGTACAGCAAGACGCCACCGGCAACGAAAACCCAAAAACTGAGCGCGTTGAGCCGAGGAAAAGCTACGTCACGAGCGCCGATCTGCAGCGGGACCATGTAGTTGATGAAAGCGGCCGACATCGGCATGATCACCATGAAGACCATGGTGATTCCGTGCATCGTGAACAGCTGGTTGTACTGCGAAGCGGTCAGCACCGAGCCCTCGGGCTGGGCAAGCTGCAAGCGCACCAGCAGCGCCTCGAGTCCGCCGATCAGGAAGAAGGCGAACGCAACCACGCCGTACATGATTCCGATGCGTTTGTGATCGACCGACGTCAGCCACGACCACACGCCTTTGGGATGCACGGGGCGAAGCGGCGCCACCTTCACAAACGCCTCGGCATCTTGACCGCTTTGCCCACCCCCAACGGGGACGGGCAATCCGGGGTTCCACTCAATCGCAGTCACGATCGGCCTCCGGCCCTACTCAAGTGTGTTCAGGTAAGCGACGAGCTGGGTGATCTCGTCTTCGGACAGTTCCAAGTTGGGCATGACCGACCCCGGCTTCTCTTTGGGTGGGTTACGCAACCAACGGGCAAGCTCGTGGTCGGTGAGTTCGAAGATCGAACCGGCGAATGTCGCACGCGACTTGAGGTGGGTCAGGTCGGGGCCGATCTTGCCGTTGGACACGCCCTTGATGGTGTGACAGCCAAAACAGCCCCGCGCCTCGGACTTGAAGATCGCCAAACCCTTGTCGGCATCAGACCCTTCCTCGGGCGTTGGTGCCGCCTTCTGTTGATCGGCCATCCACTTTTCGAAGTCAGCCGGGTCCTTCGCTACAACACGCAGACGCATGTTCGCGTGTGACAGCCCACAGAACTCAGCGCACTGGCCCCAGTACTCGCCCGGCTCATCGGCAAAGAGCTTCGTGTGTTGGCTGTGGCCAGGAATCACGTCTTTCTTGCCGTTGAGCTTGGGCACCCAAAACGAGTGAATGACGTCGACGCCTTTGAGGTCGATGTCGATGTAACGGCCGACCGGGATCACAAGTTCATTTGCGGTGTAGGTGTCGGCGACAACTCCGTCTTGCTCGATGTAGCGGTACTCCCACCAAAAGCGGTGACCTGTGACCTCAACCTTGAGCGCGTTGTCGCTTGCCGACGGGCGCTTTTCCAAGTCGAGCAAGGTGAAAGTGGAGGGAATTCCCAACGCGAACAGCAAGATGACCGGCAAGATCGTGAACGTGATTTCCACGACCGACTTGCCGTGTGACTGAACGGGGTCGCGGTCGACCTTCTTAGCCCGGTACTTAAACGCAGCAAAAATCACCGCTGCTTGGACGATGACAAAGATGATCGCGGCGACGATGAACGAGCGATCCCATACTCGATCGATTGAGCGGGCCAGCGGCCCCTCGGGCTCAAGAGAGTCCTGCGGTGCATCGGAGGCACAAGCTCCGAGAACCACCGTCGAAAGCCCGCCCACAATCCACGGAGTCCACCGGGACGCGACGCGACGAGCGCCCTCAGGCAAACGACGAAACTTTCGCGACGACATGGGCGGTTCTACGCGCAACGCCGACACTCCTTGGTGAGCCCCGTGCACGGGCGAGACGAATGGGCGGCTCCCGGTGGGCCACCTGCGAGCGTAGTGGGCGCGTGCCGCGGGTCCCCAAATCCGCGGCGAAGCCACGTTGCTGGCGCGATCACGGTGCCTCCACCAGGTTGTTCAGCTCCGCGTCGACCGCAGCCGCGAGGCGGCGAAGGTCGTCGGACTCCAATTGTCCGGCCTTGCTCCACACCAGGTCACCGAAACGACCGTACACGTAGGTGCCGGGCAAGCCCGACAGGCCGAAGGCCCGGGCAACTGCGCCGGACGAGTCGATCCCCAATTCGTACGTAACCCCGGCACGGCGGGCGAAACCGCGAGCGAGCGATGCTGAGTCGCGCACCGCTATTCCGACTACTCGTGCTCCGGAAACAGTCGTAGCGAACTGCTCCAGGGCTGGGAGTTCCTCGACGCACGGAGCGCACCACGAGGCCCAGAGGTTGACGACAACCACCTCGCCCGCCCAGCTCGCCGACTCGATCCGACCTGTGCCGTCGAGCGCGGCAATATCGATCGTTGGAAGCCGATCTGGCCCGCCAGCGGACCCATTGGATCCGCCTGTCTCATCAGACCCGGGCCTCGTAAGGAGCACCGCGGTCAACGCCATGAGGGCCACCGCCACGGCGATCCCGGCGCGTCGGCGCACCGCAGAATCATTCCTCGCCTGCAGCGTGCTCCGCGTTTTCCTCTGTCGCAGCCGTAAGCGTCAGCTCTCCCACCATCGCGGTGGTGTGCATGTCGCAACGGAAGTAGTACGTCCCGGGCTCGACGGGTCCAACCACAACAAGCTCGTCACGTTGGTCAGAACCCTTAAACACCGAGCCGGTGGCGACGCGGTTCGTGTACTCCGGATCCGAATAGACCGCAAGGTTGTGCAAAACGTCCTGGTCAAGGTTCACGAAACGGATTAACACACGACCGTCACGCTGATCGATCTCGGCCGCCAAGTCCTTAACTTGGAACGCGGTCCCCTCCGCAACCAGCTCGACTTCGGTGGGATGTTCGGGGTGAAAAACCCGCTCGCCGCGGTTACCGCTGATCGCGCCGGCCACCAGCACGGTCGCGAGCAGCACCCCAACGCCAGCCGCCATCGTCTTGTA
The DNA here is from genome assembly GCA_964635475.1 of uncultured Acidimicrobiia bacterium. GTDB lineage: Bacteria > Actinomycetota > Acidimicrobiia > Acidimicrobiales > CAZWPY01 > CAZWPY01. Next base: position 4,833 of record CAZWPY010000027.1, on the reverse strand, counting down.
AGGAAACGAGCGCCTCGTGGCAACGAAAGCCGCGCCCGCCATCACGGCCACCGCCGCGCCCAGCGCCACGGCCGTCGCACCCTCCTTGCTCGCCGTCAACAGCACCCGCGACAGTGCCGCGACCACTAACGCGACGCCCGCGAGGCCCGCCAGCGGGGCAAGCGTGGGCTCCTCGAAGCGAGTAAATGCGTCGCGCGCGCGGGCGCCCGCCTGCGAGGCCGATTCGACAATCGATGTCGCGAGCCAATACAGCGCCGCAAGAGCGAGCAACGCCCAGCCCACGGTGGCCCAGGCCCGGTTGATGGCAATGCCGCCGGCAACTGCGACGCCGGCCGCGGCGAAGGCAAACGGCGCGAGCGAAGCGCCCGCAGGGCCATCACGCGGGTCGGTCGACTGAAAGGCGTTGACCGGCTGACCGTCTCGAGCGACGGTCGCAACGAGTGCGCCCGCCAACGCAGCGCTCGCGGCCGCGGCCAGCACCAAAACAGCGGTGACGTCGAGACCGAATGCCTGGGCGCCAAGAGTTCCCAAGCCGAGCGCGGCCGCGAGGGAAAAGAGCCACTTCGACGCGTCGGAGATCACTTGGCACTCCTCATACGTAGATCCACACGATGTACCACACGACCAACGCGAGCGCCGCAAGCGCCGTCCACTGCACAGCGACAGCCACAGCCAGTTCGCCCTGGCGGGCGCCGGTGAGGCCACCGACGGTTCGCACCAACCCGACAGTTCCGACAGCCACGCCGATCGCCATGACCACGGCAAATGTCCCGAGCAACCCGAGCACGATCGAGCCGTAGGCGCCGTCGGCAGCGCCGACGTTGAGATCGGCAATTCCCCAGACCAAAACATTGAGCGCCGCAAGGCCAAACAAGACGGTAAAGGCCATGCCGATACCCAAGTAGCGGCGGTCGTCACGCCGCAAGGCGGTGGCCGGCCACCACGACGCGGCCGCCGCGAGCAATGTCGTCAACGCCACGGTGCCGCCGATGTAGTCGTCGATACGTGCGTCTTCGGGGATCCAGGTCTTCGCGTTCTGCCGTAGCGCGAGCAGCGCGCCGACCATCGCCAAGACCGCCACTACTTGCGCGCCGACAAACAAAGCGCCACCCAAAGTCGCTGTCGACCGCCGGGTTTGCGCTGGTATCACCGACTGCGTCGCCGGCGCGTCGGCGCGAACCGGCAGCCCCGATACGACCCGAACCAGACTCATCGGGATACCTCCTCAAGCAGCGGCACCTCGCTGGTTGCGAGGGGCAGCACGTCGAAATTTTCCGGAGCCGGCGGCGTCGCAGCCAGCCATTCGAGAGTCAGCCCGGATTCGCCGCCGTCAGCCGAGACTGGCGCCGATCTCACACGCAACATCGTGGCGATCGTGCGCACAACAAAGGCGAGCAGGCCCAGCGCCAAGATGGCCGAGCCCACCAGCATCACGACGTGCAAGCCCGTGTCGTCGGGGTTGTCGCCCACCAACCGGGGCGCCTCGTTGATCGCCGCGCCGGGGGCGAAGGAAATCAACGACCCGAGCACGACCAACCCAATAACGCCCGTCGCGGACGCGGCGCTCCACGCCACTCCAGCAAGTTTGGGCGCCCAGTGGATCCCGATAACCACCACGGCGACCAACGGAGCGGCAAACACGGCCAGGTGCAGAAAAGCGCTGGTGTACTGCGAGCCTGCCGAAACATCGGTGGCAGCGCCGACAACACCAACGACGGCCGCAGCGAGCAAGACCAACTCAGCGCCAACAACGCCGAAGAGTCCGGCGGTGGGCTTGGCACGACCGGCGGCGAGCGTCGCCATCCACAGCAAACCGAGCATCGCCAGTGGCGCGTAAACCGCGACGGTCGCCCAGCTTGAGGCGGGCAAGAAGATGTTTGCAGCTGAGTCACCGGAATCGGTGAGCCAGGCCGAGAATGCGCCGACCCCAGCAACGCCGATCAGCGAGAGCTGCAGAGTCCAGGCTGTCGGCCGCCGTTTCGCGGCCCGAACCACCACGTCAGTCAAGGCGCCCGCGCCGACGATGAGCGGCACGAACAAGGCGGGCTGGCCGTAGAGCCACAACGTCGAGCGCCACGCCTTGTCGAAGCCAGGTGCGCCGAAAAGCGTGGCGCCGTGGTGCAACTGAATCCACAGCAGCAACAGGCCGGCGAGCAACGCCGGCAAACCCAGCACCGCGACCGATCCACCAACCATGGCGGCAAAGCTGAAGGCAGGAATCCGAGTTACGCGCAGTCCGGCGGCTCGCATGTACGCCACCGTGACGACCACGTCGATCCATCCCGCGATCAGCGAGACCACCACCAGCGCAAGGCCGAGGATCCACAGTTCACTCGCAAGACCCGCGCTCGACACCGACGCGAGCGAATCGCCCGAGATAAGAGCGAGCCCCGCTATCGGTCCACCGTCGACCACATACGACACGAGCACCAACAGGCCGCCACCGATCACACCCCACGCCGACGCCGCGCCCACCCGGGGCAACGCGGACGTCCTTGCTCCCAGTTGCAGCGGCACGACAAATCGGGCCGCTGCCAACATCGCGGGCAGGAGGAACAGGTAGACCATCGTGGTCGCGTGGGCCGAAAACAGCTGCCCGTCGTTGTTCGCCTCAAGAATTTGGTAACCGCCGTCGGCAAGCTCCGCACGCAACACGGCTCCGACCGCCAAACCGCCAAGCAGGAACAGCAACGAAGCACCGAACAGCAACCGACCGGTCGACTTGTGATCGGCCGTCGCGAAGATCGACGGCTTCGTCGCAGCTGCCGACACTGGCCGCTGCGTTTCGGTGGGCGACGCGGAGTGGTCGCTGGGAGAAGCGACGGCCGATTCAGCGCTGGTCATCGAAACACGCCTCTCCTTGTGCGTCCGGTGAAACGACTATTGGTTAGGACCCGGCCGAGAACTCGAACGCTGTGCGCGCACACGTACGCGCTCGGACAGCTCGACCGAAAGCCGGCAGAACGTTACCTGCCAGACGACTGGGGGAGAGAAATCGCGGGCAGGCAGAGAAATCGCGGGTCCGCCCCGGGCGGCTCGGCCGCGGGCGGCTCAACCTCGGGCGGCTCAACCGAACACCAGCCGGTCGACGGCCATCGCGACGAACACCGCCGTCAGGTACGTAATCGAGGCGCCAAAGAGTTTCATCGCTCGTTGTGGTGTCGGGTTCCGGCGCACATCGAGCGCACCCCCGAGGAAAAAGGCGCCCGACACGACCGCGACCGAGCCGTAGATCCACCCAAGGTGTGCAACGGGCCACAAGATCAGCGCGGTGACCCACACGGCGGCGGTATAGACCACCATCTGCCGCGCGGTGTCATCGAGCTCGCTGACGACAGGCAACATCGGCACGTCGACAGCGGCGTAGTCGTCTCGATAACGGATCGCAAGTGCCCAGAAGTGTGGCGGCGTCCACAAGAAGACCAGCGCGAACATCAACCAGGGAGCCCAGCCGAGCGACCCTGTGACCGCGGCCCAACCAACCAGCGCCGGCACCGAACCTGCGGCGCCGCCGATGACGATGTTGTGGCGAGTCGTTCGTTTCAGCCACAACGAGTACACAAAGACGTAGAACAAGGTCGCGCTGAGGGCTAGCGCCGCTGCTAGCAGGTTCGACGTAGCCCACAAAAGAGCGAACGCGACGATTTCGAGCGTGATCGCAAATACGAGTGCGGCGCGCGGTTCGAGGGCTCCGCGGGCCAGCGGCCGACCTTGAGTCCGCGACATCACTTTGTCGATGTCGCGGTCGATGACCATGTTGATCGCGTTCGCGCCGCCCGCAGCGAGCGTTCCGCCGACCACTGTCGCCACGACCAGCCACGACGACGGCCATCCCTGGTACGCCACCACCATGGCGGGAACTGTGGTGATCAGGAGCAGCTCGATAATTCGCGGTTTGGTCAACTCGACATAGGCACGGGCTCGTCCCCACAGACCTACGGGCAACGCGGCGCTGACCATGCACCAAGGTTACGACGACCCTGCCGCCAACCGGCCAATCGCGGCTCGCGGCGGCCGAGGCACCGCTACTGCTCCCGCGGGTGGATAATTCGTTCAACCATGACCCTCGCCCCGCCCACTCCCGTTGTGGAAGATATCGAGTCTGACGACACCGATTTGGCCGCGCCGTGGGTCGTGCTCGTGTGGAACGACCCGATCAATCTCATGTCGTACGTGACCTGGGTTTTCCAGCGGCTTTTTGGCTATTCGGTCGAAAAAGCCACACGACTCATGCTCCAGGTTCACCACGAGGGCAAAGCCGCCGTCTCTAGTGGGACCCGCGAACGGGCCGAGTCCGACGTCGCGCGGCTACACCACCACGGCTTGTGGGCAACGATGGAGCGCGGCTGATGGGACGGGGGCGAGGTGGCAGCGGCCGTTTCCTACGTGGTCCCGTGGTCCGTGGCCGCGACGGCCGCTTTACCTTGCGGCTCGAGGACAACGAGTTGGACGTGCTCGCGCACGTGATCGGCGAGGTGAGCTCACTCGACACGGCGCAGGCGAGCGTTGCACATCGCTTGCGGCCTCCGGGCTCGCACGACGACGACGTCGCGCGGGAATACGCGGAACTGACCGACTCGGCCCAGACCCAGGAGCGCCAGCAGCGCCGCGAACGAATCATCGGTTTGCTCCAGCAAACCGATGCTGGCCTGACCGCCGACGAACTGGCCGATCTCGCGAGCGTCGTCAACGAGATTCGCCTCGTCATCGGGACCGCCTTGGGCATCACCGATGAGGGAGACGAACCGGAGTCGGACAATCCAAGTTCGGCCGTGTACCACTGGCTCGGCTGGTTCCTGGAAAACCTCATCGACGCCCTCGTCGACTGAGCAG
>CAZWPY010000026.1:14922-29694 GCA_964635475.1 uncultured Acidimicrobiia bacterium | reverse complement strand
GCCCTTGCCGTAGATCTTGAAGGCGTCATAGATGGCGGCGGCGGGCGCGCTCGGCTCTGGCGTGGTCATGACCGAAGAGGCTAGAGGCGCTCGGCCAGGTTGGCGCGGCGCTTTCGCTGTGCCGACGCGGCGCTTTCGCTGTGCCGACGCGGCGCTGCATCACCTGTGGACTACGCCGCCCCGGGGTGGCCAAGAGTCGTGGCGGCCTCGCGGCGAGACCGTCCCCAGGTCTGTGGAGCAAGGCCGCGGCGTTCAGTCGGTAGGTTGCGCAGATGGCAGTCGGGCGCGTAGTCGATGAGGTGAGGACACGGCGACCCTCAGCGGAGCCGACCAGGGAGCGCATTGTTACTGCCGCAGCTGACCTGTTTGCCGAGCGGTCCTTTGCTGGAGCGACCACACGCGAGATTGCGGCTCGCGCGGGCGTGACCCAGCCGCTGCTGAACTACCACTTCCGTTCCAAGGCGGCGCTGTGGGAAGCCGCCGTTGATTCGTTGTTCGAGGCGCTCGACGCCGGGTTGGCCAGCCAGGCAACCGAAGTTCGCGACCTCGCCCTGCTCGACGCGGCCCGCCACCAGATTCGTGCGTTCGTTGTGTTTTCGGCGCGGCACCCGCAGCTTCACCGGATCATCATGCAGGAGTCGAAAGTCGACAACGAGCGGATGGACTACCTCGTGGAGCGTCATGTGCGCCCGCTGTACGACGCGACCGTGGCGCTTTTTGCCGACCTCGTACAGGAGGGTTTGGTCGCGCCGATCGCGCCCGAGCACCTCTACTACCTATTGACCGGTGCGGGCCCGACGATGTTTGTGCTCGCGCCCGAGTGTCGGCGGCTCACCGGGCTCGACCCGGGCTCTGACGCCGTGATCAACGCCCATGCCGACGCCGTGTGCACGTTGTTGTTCGGTTCGCGGTGAGGTGTGCGGCGACCGCACGGGCGCGAGGCGCGGCGGCGAGCGGGTCGCCCGTTGACAAAGTCTGATCAATTGATCAGACTTCGTCCGGCGACGGAGTTTCAGTGTCGGGCGCGGCAGGGGAGGCAGCGTGAACCATCAGATCGAGTTGGGTTATCTGGTTGTGGAGCTGGCCGACCCGAGGGCGGCCGATGCCGTGTTTGGCGACGTCGTGGGCCTCGTGGCTGGTGAGCCAACTGCGGGCGCGTCGACGTGGCGTAACGACGACCGTGCGCAGCGCATCGTGATCGAAACGGGTCCGGCCAACGACGCCATAGCGGTCGGGTTCGAGGCGGTCGACCGCGTGGCTTTCGACGCGACGGTCGCTCGGCTCGCGGCACACGGGAGCGGACTCGAGGAGGGCGATCGTCAGCTATGCGCCCGGCGTCGGGTCGAGCGGCTGGTGCGCACGCGTGCTCCGTGGGGCGTCGACGTGGAATTGGTAGTCGGTTCTTCCGGCGGGTTGCCGTTTGATTCCACGCTTGTTCCGGGCGGCTTCCATACCCACGACGTCGGATTCGGCCACGTGGTCTTTGCAACGACGGCATTTGAGGATTCGGTCGCGTTTCTCACCGCCGGTCTGGGCTTTCGGCAGTCGGATTGGATCGTGACCGAGCTCGCGCCGGGCATCGAGCTCGTCGTGCGTTTCTTTCACTGCAACGCGCGCCACCACACCGTGGCGCTGGCCCACGCGCCGTTTGAACTCCCGCAGCGTTTACACCACGTGATGTTCGAAACGAACTCCCGCGACGACGTCGGCGCTGCTTTCGACCGAGCCTGGGCGAGCGACCTCGCGATCCCCAACGGGCTTGGCCGCCATGACAACGACGGGATGTTCAGCTTCTACCTGCAGACGCCCGCGGGCTTTCAGGTCGAGGTTGGGCACGGCGCGCGGGCCGTCGACGAGGACTGGACCGACGACCGTCGTTACGACCGCATCAGCGTGTGGGGCCACCAGCCCCTTCGACTGTCATGAGTTCGCCCGACTCACGCGGTGGCGGCCCGACGCGACCTCAGGTCGCTCAGCAGGGCGGATCGTCCTTGGCCGACGTCGTGATCGTTGGTGCGGGACCAGTTGGCCTGACGCTGGCAATTCTGCTCGCGCAGCGCGGCCGCTCGGTCGTGGTTCTTGAACGCTGGCCCGAGCCGTACCGATTGCCTCGCGCTGTGCACTTCGACGACGAAGTCGGCCGCCTCCTGCAGTCCTGTGGGATTGGCCGCGAGCTGCGCGCGATCAGCGAACCCGCCGAGGTATACGAATGGCGTAACGCTGCTGGGCGCACGCTGCTGCGTTTTGGCCGGATCGGCACCGGCCCGTCGGGCTGGCCCGTCTCGTCGATGTTCAACCAGCCGCAGCTCGAGGCGTTGCTCGAACGGCGGGCCGACTCTCTCGGGTCGATCGATATCCGGCGCGGTGTCGAGGTCGTTTCGTTGACGCAAACCTCGACACAGGTCGAAGTGGTGTGCGCCGACGGACACACGAGCGCGGCGCGTTATGTGGTTGGCTGCGATGGGGCCAACTCAACCGTCCGTTCGCTGCTCGATATCGACGTTGTCGATCGTGGCTTCTTCTACGACTGGCTCATCGTCGACGTCGTGCTCAACGAGCCTCGGGTGTTCGATCCGGTGAACTTGCAAGTGTGCGATCCGGCGAGGCCGACGACGGCCGTGTCGGGCGGACCAGGTCGGCGCCGATGGGAGTTCATGCGCCTGCCGCACGAGTCGATCGACTCACTCAATCGGCAAACCAGAGCGTGGGAGCTGCTGGAGCCGTGGGACGTTCGCCCCGACAACGCTCGTTTGGAGCGCCACGCTGTGTATACCTTCCAGGCCAAAGTCGCGGCCTCGTGGCGGCGAGGTCGAGTGTTGCTCGCGGGCGACGCTGCTCACCTGATGCCGCCGTTTGCTGGCCAAGGTATGTGCGCGGGGATTCGTGACGCAGCCAACCTTGCGTGGAAACTCGACCTCGTGCTCGGCTCGGCGGCGCCCGAGGCGGTTCTCGCTACCTACGAGCAGGAGCGCAAAGCGGGCGCCGAGTTTGCCGTCGACTTCTCCATCGAGCTCGGGAAGGTCATTTGTGTGCCCGACATTGAACAAGCCGCGGCCCGCGATGAGGCCATGGCAGCGGGTGTCACCGACGGCCTTGCCGAAGTTCCGGGCATGCCGGGCCTAGGTGCTGGGCTGATCGCCGCCGATTCGCCGGCAGCGGGCGAGCAGTTCCCACAGTCGGCTATCGGCGAGAGCTGTTTCGATGACGTGTACGGCGCGGGCTGGCGGCTCGTGCGCTGCGGTGCGGGAGGTGAGCCGGATCTGACGAGCCTGCTTGCCCATCGGCCGGGTATGGCCGCGTGGTTTGCGTCGATCGGCGGTGCTGTAGTCGAGGTCGCCGACTCGCCGACCCTTGTGGAGTGGTTTGAACGGCGTGGGGCGTCGTGGGCGTTGCAGCGCCCTGACTTCTACGTCTACGGCACGGCTTGTGATGATCCGGACGCCCTTGTTTTGTTGGAGCGTCTTCGTGACCACATCGCCGCGTCATCCGATGGCGCTGTCGGGTCTGCGCCGTGACCAAGGAGGACTTCTCGTGAAGATCGCTGCGATTTCGGGCCGCGCGGTGCTGGTGGCTGGCGAGTCGGTGCTCGACGTTGCGCTGGCATCGGACGGCCGTTTCGGCCCCGACCCGATGGACGTCTTCGAGCAGTGGCCTGAGTTTGTGCAATGGGCTCAAGGAGCACCCGCCGCTGGTGAACCGCTCGACGCGGCGCGGCTCGGCTGCCCCGTACCTCGACCGCGGCAGGTGTTTGCGATCGGACTCAACTACCGATCCCATGCGGAGGAGTCGGGGATGCCGATCCCATCGGTGCCCGCAACGTTTACCAAGTTCCCGGCCTGCCTCAGCGGCCCGTACGACGAGATCGAGCTTTCTGGTCCCGGTGTCGACGGGACCAGTGTCGACTGGCCGAGTGTCGACTGGGAGGTGGAGTTGGTGGTGGTGATCGGCCGCCACGCCGACCGAGTGAGCGAAAGCGACGCGTGGGACTACGTGGCCGGCCTGACGGTTGGGCAAGACATCAGTGACCGGACCTTGCAGTTCGCTGCGGGAATGCAGTTTTCGCTCGGTAAGAGCCGTCGTGGTTTTGGGCCGATGGGCCCCTGGGTCGTGACTCCCGACGAGTTCGCAGACCGCGACAGCCTCCAGCTCGGTTGCTCGGTCGACGGCGAGGTTGTGCAGAACGGCAACACGAGCGACCTCGTGTTTAGCGTCGCACAGCTCATCGCGGAACTCTCGGCGGTCTTGTCGTTGTATCCGGGCGACGTCATCTTCACGGGCACACCCGCCGGTGTCGGAATGGCCCGGCAACCGCCGCGTGCGCTCGCGCCGGGGCAAGTGCTTGAGACATGGGTCGAGGGCATCGGGCGTCTGCGCAACGTGTGCCGCTGATGAGGCGCGACGGACTCAGGCCGACGCGGTCACCAACCAGGCCGCGCCACTGAGTAATACGCCGTCGGGAGTCTCAAAGCGCGTGAGTGCGGCTTCGGCACGCGCGCGGGCCTCGTCGATCAACTCGGGCGCGGCGCCGTCGAACACCGCACGCCCTAAGCCGGTGGTGCGCAGGAAGCCGACCGCGTCGATCGCGTCGTGACCCATCCACACGGGGGCGGAAAATGGCTCGATGTGTACCGATCCGAACCCGGCTGCCCGCAGGATTGTCGTGAGGCGGTCGCTGTCGGCGAAGGCGAACGGGCCCGGCGCGGTGGGGTCGCCGCCACTGGGCAGTGGCAAGACCTCAGCAACAGCGGCGCCGGGGACGATCATCCACTCGTTTGCGAACAGCTCTCGCCAGCAGACAAACGTGATCCGTGCGCCCGGCGCCATGAGTGAGCGGATGTGTCCGAGCGCGCTAGCGGGGTCGTCGAAAAACATCACCCCGAATCGGCTCACCACCCGATCGAAGTTGGCGAGGTCCGGTCGAAACGTCGCCGCGTCCGCTTGCAAAAACGTGACGTTGTCGACACCCGCTGCCTGCGCACGTCGATGCGCGACCGCGAGCATCGCCGGGGAGAGGTCGACGCCAGTGACCGACCCAGTTGCTCCGACGGCCAGAGCCGCCGCAACGGTGATGTCGCCATTGCCACAGCCGATGTCGAGGACTCGTTGTCCGGCTTCGTACGCCGCTGCCTGAGTGACGACGTCGCCAAAGGCAGCGAGAATTCGCGTGTACCTGTCGGCGGAGTCCGCCCAGTGTTGCCCTTCGTGTGTTTCCCACTCGTTAGCCACGTACGTGCCCCCTCAGCTGTCTTGCTGCTCTTCCGGCTCAAGTTCGACCTCGACGTGGTGCGTATCGGCCGCGTAGAGGGTGATCGAGGAGGCGTTTGATGCCGCGACGACGTCGTCGTTCACCAAGCGGATGAGTTCGTGTTCACTGGCCGGCGCGGAGACGGCCAGGCTTGTCACGGCTGTGCGCAATGACCGTTTGGCAGTTGTTTTGGCCTTGCGCACTTCAGCGAGGACCGCGGCCGCGAGGTCGAGCGCGTGGCCCGACCCGGCCGGCAGGCCGTCGGCCGAACGCGAGGGCCACGGAGACCGGTGAACCGACCCTTCCCGCCACCACGACCACACTTCGTCGGTCGCAAAGGGAAGGAACGGCGCAAAGAGGCGCAGCAGCACCGACAGCGCTGTGCCGAGGGCATATCGGGCCGAGGCCGCGCCGGCAGGCGTTGCGGGCTCTGTGCCGTACGCCCGTTGTTTCACCAGTTCGACGTAGTCGTCGCAGAAGCGCCAAAAGAACGACTCGGTGCGCTCGAGCGCCCGGGCGTAGTCGTACCCCTCAAAAGCCGCAGTTGCCTCGTCAACCACGTCACCGAGTTGGACGAGCATTGCCGCATCGAGCGCGGTGAGTTGTGGTGGGGTCGTGGGTGCCGCGACCGAACCCGACTCGCCGAGCTGCAGAAGCACGAAACGGCTCGCATTGAGCAGCTTGATCGCCAGTCGGCGGCCAACCTTCATCTGCGCCTCGTCGAGTGCGGTGTCGACGCCCGGCCGTCCGCTAGCGGCCCAATAACGCACTGCGTCGGCGCCGTACTTTTCTACGAGCGGCAGCGGGGTGATGACGTTGCCCTTCGACTTCGACATCTTCTTGCGATCAGGGTCGAGCACCCATCCCGAGATCGCCGCGTGCGACCAGGGCAAAGCATCGTGTTCGGAGTCGCTACGAACCACCGTGGAGAAGAGCCACGTGCGGATGATGTCGTGGGCTTGCGGGCGCAGGTCCATGGGGAACACCCGCTCGAAGAGGTCGGGGTCGTCGACCCATCCGCCCACTATTTGCGGTGTGAGCGACGAGGTGGCCCACGTGTCCATGATGTCGGTGTCGAAAGCGAATCCACCAGGCACGCCTCGCTGGTCCTGCGTGTAGCCCGGCGGCACGTCGGTGCTCGGGTCGATCGGCAGGTCGGCCTCGTCGGGCAACAGGGGGTGGGCCGCGTCGACAACGCCGTCGTCGTCGATCGGATACCACACGGGGATCGGCACGCCAAAGAAGCGCTGTCGGCTGACGCACCAGTGACCGCTCAAGCCGTTGACCCAGTCACGAAAACGGCTTTGGAAGTGTGGGGGATGCCAGTGCAGCTGCGCCCCACGTGCCAGTAGCTGGTCGCGACGATTCACGGTGTGGATGAACCATTGCCACGACGTCACGATCTCCAGTGGGCGGTCGCCCTTCTCGAAGAACTTGACGGGGTGGGTGATCGGTCGAGGTTCGCCCTCCAAGGCCCCCTGCTCGCGCAGCAGCGTCGCGATCGTCGACTGCGCCTTTTTGGCCGTCAGGCCAGCGAGTTGGTCGTAGTTGGCTTGCGCGGTAGCCGCGTCGGCGCTCTCCCAGCCCGGTTCGCCCCAGGTGATTGCCTTCAAGCGACCGTCGTTGCCGACCACGGATCGCACCGGCAGGTTCAGTTCCCGCCACCACGTGACGTCGGTCGTGTCGCCAAACGTGCAAATCATCGCGATGCCAGAACCCTTCTCAGGTTCGGCCAGTTCATGGGCGACGACGGGGACGTTGACCGCAAACAGGGGCGTTCGCACGAATGACCCGAAGAGCGGCTTGTAGCGCTCGTCGTCGGGGTGCGCGACGAGTGCGACGCACGCGGGCAAGAGCTCGGGCCGGGTCGTTTCAATCGCGATGGTGCCGCCGTCGTGACGCGTGAAGTGGACGCGGTGGTACGCGCCCGCCACGTCGCGGTCCTCGAGTTCGGCTTGCGCGACCGCCGTTTGAAAGTCGACATCCCACAACGTCGGCGCCTCGACACGCGACAGCTCGTTGCGAGCAAACATTCGCAGGAACGCGCGTTGTGATGCCCGTTGGGCCTGCCGCGAGATCGTTGCGTACGTGAGCGACCAGTCGACCGACAGGCCGAGGTGGCGCCAAAGGTTTTCGAAGACCTGTTCGTCGGCACGGGTCAGTTCGTGACACAACTCGATGAAGTTGCGACGACTCACTGCGACCGGATCCTTTGGTGGCGACGGCGGCGCAGTGAAGTCGGGGTCGTAGGGCAGTGTGGGATCGCAGCGCACGCCGTAGAAGTTCTGCACGCGGCGCTCTGTGGGCAGGCCGTTGTCGTCCCAGCCCATCGGGTAGAAGACCTCCTTGCCCTTCATGCGCTGGTAGCGCGCGATGGTGTCGGTGTGGGTGTAGGAGAAGACGTGGCCGACGTGGAGGCTGCCGCTCACCGTCGGTGGGGGCGTGTCGATGCTGTAGATCGCTTCGCGGGTCTTACTGCGGTCGAAGCGGTAGGTCTGCGCGTCGTCCCACGCGCGAATCCAGCGATCCTCAAGGCCGTCGAGGGTGGGCTTTTCGGGCAATGCCATAAGGGTCCACGGTAACCAAGCCCGCAGCGGCTTCCAGAATCATTACCGTGGCAACCAGCGCTGAAATCACCATTCGCGCTCAGCTAGCCACGGAGGCGCTTTATGAATGGACGGGTTCGACGGGCCGCGAGTTTGTGTGTTGCCGTGGTGCTCGCAGCAGGTGTCGCGGGCTGCGCAGGTTCCGATGACGACGAGTCCACGCCCGCGGGGGCCTCGGCGTCGGCGGCGGCCGGTGACGCAAGCGCGGCCACCGGTGAGTTCGACCTGTTGACCTACAACGTCGCCGGCTTGCCCGAGGGCATCTCGGGTTCCCATCCGGCGACGAACATGCCACTGATCGGGCCCAAGTTGAACGACTACGACGTGGTCTTATTGCAGGAGACGTGGAAGACGCCGGCGACCAACCCCCTCGCGCCGACTCGGGTGTACCACGAGATCCTCGAGGAGGCCTCGACGCACGCGTATCGGACCGAGTCGGCGCCGTTGCCGTTGGGCAAAGACCCCTCGCGCCCCGAGGCGCTGGTGGCCGACGGCTTAAACGTCTTTTCCCAGTATCCGGTGACCGACGTGGATCGGCAACCGTGGGCCGAATGCGAGGGAATTGGCACGACGAACGCCGGTGACTGCCTCGCGTTCAAGGGTTTCGCTGCGATGAATCTTGAACTCGACAAAGGCGTCGACGTGTTGTTGATCGACACGCACCTCGAGGCCGGAGGTTCAGCTCGAGACGAATCTCTGCGCGCCGATGACCTCGATGCCTTAGCGACCTACATCGAGCAAAAGGCAGGGGATCGAGCCGTGATCCTTGGTGGAGACATGAACTTGCACACCGAGGACGAGAATCCCGTTGATCAAGAGGCGTATCGGTCATTCGTCGACCGCGTTGGCCTGACCGACTCGTGCGAGGCCGTGTCGTGTGCCGATGGCACCCACATCGACAAGGTGATGATTCGCAACGGCACGACGGTGACGTTGTCGGTGTTGTCGTGGGAGTCGCCAGCAGACCGCTTCCTCGACGCCTCGGGCGAGGGCCTGTCGGATCATCCGCCGGTCCACGTCCGGCTCAAGTGGACCTCGAAGTAGCGTTTCAGGTGTGATCAGCCTGTACGACTCGGCCAGCGGCGAGGTCCGCGCGCTGGAGCCACTCGAGCCTGGCGTTGTGTCGATGTACGTGTGCGGGCCGACCGTCTACGAGGTCCCGCACTTGGGACACGGTCGCTTTTCCTTGGTTTTCGACGTGTTGCGGCGGTACTTGTTGTGGTCGGGTTTCGACGTGCGGTACGTGTCGAACATCACCGATGTTGACGACAACATCATCAACAGAGCCAACCGTGAAGGTCGCTCGTCGGCCGACGTTGTCGCCGAGTACGAAGCGGTGTGGTGGGACGTCATGGACCGCCTTGGGGTGATGCGGCCTACTTTCGACCCTCATGCGACCGCCTACGTCGAGGCGATGGTCACTTTCGTCTCGACCTTGGTTGAGTCCGGCGCCGCGTATGTCCTCGACGACGGCGTGTATTTCGCCGTGACCTCAGTGGCCGACTACGGCCTGTTGGCGCGGCAATCGCTCGATTCGTTACGCAGCGGCGCTCGAGTAGACGTGCTCGACGGCAAACGATCGCCGCAGGACTTCGCGCTCTGGAAGCTGGCAAAGTCCGACGAGCCGGCGTGGCCGAGCCCGTGGGGTCCGGGTCGACCGGGCTGGCATACCGAATGTGTAGTGATGGCGACTGATTTGCTCGGGCCGACGTTTGACATCCACGGCGGCGGCCAGGACTTGCGGTTCCCGCACCACGAGAACGAGCGTGCGCAAGCGCGCGCCGCCGGCAGCGCGTTCGCTCGGCACTGGGTTCATAACGGGTTCGTCGAGGTCGACGGCGAGAAGATGTCGAAGTCGTTGGGCAACTTCCGCACCTTGGTCGACTTGTTGGCCGAGACCGACGCCCGTGCGTATCGCTTGCTCGTCTTGCGGGCGCACTACCGCTCGCCGATCGAGATCACCCGCGACACCACTGCCGACGCCGAACGGGCGCTCGAGCGACTCGACGCCTTTGGTCGTCGCGCCGCCAACGTTGCCGTCGCCGAGCCCGACGGGGCCGTGTTGCAACAGTTTCGAGCGGCGATGGACGCCGACCTCGATACTGCCGGGGCGATAGCGCTGTTGTTCGACACGATCCGTCGGGCCAACGTCGCTCTCGATGCTGGCGACGAGACGGCGGCCGCGCCTCTGATCGCCGCGGCCAGGGAGATCGTGGCGGCAGTCGGGCTGGAGATCGCGGACGACAGCGTTGTGCTCGACGCGGCCACAGCGGCTCTTGTCGCTGCCCGAGATGTCGCCCGCGCCGCTCGGGACTGGCCGGAGGCCGATCGTTTACGCGACGAGCTCGCCGCGATGGGCTGGACCGTCAGCGACACGGCGTCGGGCACGTCGATTCACCGGTGAGCACCCGCCGATCCACACGCGACTCGAACGCGCAACCTGCGATGCCGGCCCCCGCTGGCTCTGCGGGTGCGTCGCGGTCGGTCCCAGCCGGGTTTTGGCCGCTGTGGACCACAGTGTTGGTCGACCTCATCGGCTTCGGAATCGTGTTGCCGATCCTGCCGCTGTATTCCGAGCGCCACGGCGCGACGCCACTGCAAGCGACCTTGCTGGTGACCGTGTTCTCGCTCGCGCAGTTCGTCTGCGCGCCGATCTGGGGGCGGCTGTCAGACCGGATCGGGCGCAAGCCGCTTTTGCTGTTGTCGTTGTCGGGGACGGCGGTGGGATCGTTGCTTACGGGATTTGCTGGCAGCTTGCCGTTGTTGTTCATCGCCCGCGCGCTCGACGGCGCGTCGGGCGGCAGCGTGTCGATCGCGCAGGCCGCCGTCGCAGACATGGCCGCGCCAGAGCAACGGGCGCGGCTGATGGGCTTGATGGGTGCGGCGTTTGGCATCGGGTTTGTGCTCGGCCCGGCCCTTGGCGCGACGGCCGGCATCAGCGGATCAGAGCGTGCGCCGTTCTTCTTGGCCGCGGCCCTCGCGGGCGCCAATGCGGTCGCGGCCGCGGTGCGGCTGAAGGAAACGCGCCCGACCCGAGGAGCTGGCGCTGGCCCGGCGGCGCACGGATCGGGGCCAGCCCACGCCACGGGCTGGCGACGAGATCTTGCGCACGCGTGGCGCACGCTTCGCCCCGGCGTGGTCATCGCCTTTGTCGCAACCGCAGCGCTCTCCGCGTTTGAGGCGACGTTTTCCCTGTTCGGCGATCGCCGTTTGGGTCTCACCACACGCGCGGTGGGGGTCGTGTTCGCCCTTGTTGGCGTGGTGCTCGCGTTGGTGCACGCTCGGGTAGCGCCGCGGGTCGTGCAACGGCGAGGTACGACGACGACCTTGGGGGTCGGCTTGGCGGTTAGCGGAATCGGACTTGTAGTGCTGGCGCCGGCGCAGAACCTCCTGGCCGCGGGTTGTGGCCTGTTGCTGATTTGCGTGGGAACAGGGTGTAGCTCGACGGCGCTCAACGCGTGGGTGGCCGACCGCGCGGCGGCGCACGAGCGGGGCCGCAGTTTCGGAACGCTGCAGAGCGCGCAGGCGCTGGCTCGAGTGGTCGGACCCGCGGCCGGAGGGCTGCTGTTCACCCACCTCGGCAGTGGCGGACCATTCTGGGTGGCCGGCGTGATCTTGCTCGCTGCGGGCTTGTTGTGGCGCGCGCACGACAGGCGTGGGCCCGTTGGCGCTGCCACTGATTAACGGTTACCGTTCGTAACGGCTATCGCCTGACGTGACCTCACAGGGCGACGGTGATGGAGCTGGACGCCGCGCAGAGGGGCTCAGCAGCCAGTTCTGAGTTGCATTGCCACGACGCGGGGCGCGTTGCTGGCGAGTTCTTAAGCAGGAGGATTGCGCAAAGTGGCCGAATACCTGGAGCTCTCCGAGGACGTTCAGCAGATCCAGAAATGGGTGCACGACTTTTCCGAGTCGGTGATTCGTCCGGCGGCGGCTGAGTACGACGAGAAGGAGGCCACGCCGTGGGAGATCGTCGCGGAAGCAGCCAAAATTGGCTTGTACTCGATGGAGTTTTTCGCCAACGCGCAGATCACTGATCCCACGGGCTTGATGATGCCCGTCACCATCGAGGAGCTGTTCTGGGGCGACTCGGGCATCGGCTTGTCGATCATGGGCACCGGCCTCGCAGTGGCCGCGCTCGCAGGAAACGGCACGCCCGACCAGTTGATGGAGTGGGCGCCGCAGATGTTTGGGACGCCCGAGAAGCCGGCGCTGGGCGCGTTTGGCGTCTCGGAACCCGATGCCGGCTCCGACGTGAGTTCGTTGCGCTCTCGTGCCGTGTACGACGAAGCGAACGACGAGTGGGTGCTCAACGGCACCAAAGCGTGGATCACAAACGGCGGCATCGCCGATGTGCACGTGTTGGTCTTATCGGTCGACCCCGCCCTTGGCGCTCGCGGACAAGCCAGCTTCGTGATTCCCAAGGGCGCGAAGGGCTTTTCACAGGGTCAGAAGTACTCCAAACACGGCATTCGTGCGAGCCACACCGCCGAACTCGTGCTCGACGACGTCCGGGTTCCGGGTCGCAACTTGCTCGGCGGCAAGGAGAAGCTCGAGGCACGTTTGGCCAAAGCCCGCGAGGGCGCGTCTACCGGCGTGCAAGCCGCGATGTCGACGTTTGAGACCACTCGCCCGTCGGTTGGCGCCATGGCCGTTGGCTGTGCCCGCGCCGCGTACGAGTACTCGCTCGAGTACGCGAAAGAGCGAGTGCAGTTCGGCCGGCCGATCATCGACAACCAGGGCATTGCCTTCAAGCTCGCCGATATGAAGACCCGCATCGATGCCGCGCGGTTGTTGATCTGGCGTGCCGCGTGGATGGCTCGCCACGGCCACCGTTTGTCGCAAGGCGAAGGCTCGTCGTCGAAGTTGTTTGCCTCCGAGACGGCCACGTGGGCGACCGAGGAGGCCATTCAGATTCTCGGCGGCAACGGTTACACCCGCGAGTACCCCGTCGAGCGTTGGCACCGCGACTCGAAGATCTTCACGATTTTCGAGGGAACGTCAGAGGTGCAACGGTTGGTCATCGCCCGCGCGATCGCCAATCGCCGCGAAATCGGCCGTTGGGACTGAGCTCCGGCTCTAGGGGGCCTCGGGGTCGGGCGCCTCGACGTACAACGTCGCCATTCGGGCGCACTGCCGCACGAACTGGTCGTGGGTCATCCCCTCGGGTTCGAGGCGGGCGAAACACATCCGTAAGACAATCGCCCGAAGGCACGTGCCCGCGAAGTGGACCCGTGCGGGGTCGAGGTGTCGGCTTGCGGGGTGCCACTGCATGAGCAAGACGAGCGGCTCAAGGTTGGTGAAGTCGACCATCGACTGCTCAGAAAACGGGGCACGTTCGATGCACTTGAGCAACGACGCGTTACGCCACACGTGGTTCCAAAAGGCATAGCTGACCTCGAACCAGATGTCCTCCACGGTCGTCGCGGCGAGCGCCTTGGCTTGCGTGGTGGCCTGCGTGTCGAGCGCTTCTTGCCGATAAACCTCGAAAAGTGTCTGCAGCAAGGCCGCCTTCGACGGAAAACGTGCATAAAACGAGCTCTTGCTGACGAGTGCGTGTTGGCAGATCTCCTCGACGGAGACGTCGTCGTAGTCTCGGTCCGCGATCAGCTCGCGGACGGCCTCCAACAAACGCAGCAGCGTGGTTTCGCTACGGCGCTGCTTAGGCGGAATCGGGAGCTGGACCAAACCGCAGGGCTGTCCTAGGCGTCGAACTCGATCACCGAGCGCGCGACCTCACCGCTACCCATGGCCGTAAATGCCTCGTTGACGTCGCCGAGGCCGATCCGTCGGCTGATTAGCTCGTCGAGCTTCAGCTTGCCGTCGGTGTAGAGCCCGATGAGTTTCGGTACGTCGTGGGCGACGTTGGATGAGCCGTACCAGCAGCCGTGGATGATCTTGTCCTGATAGACCAAGCCGAGAAACGCCGGAATCGAGATCGCGATGTCCATCCGGGGGACACCGACGAGGATCGCCTGCCCACCCCTTCTGGTCATTGCAATGGTCTGATCGATAGTCGGGGCCAACCCGATCACTTCGAACGCGACGTCGGCCCCGCGGCCGCCCGTGAGTTCTTGGACTTGGGCAACGGCGTCGCCGTCGTTGGGTTTAACGACGTCGGTCGCACCGAACTGGCGAGCCATCTCCAGCTTCGTGTCGAACATGTCGATTGCAATGACTCGTTCGGCGCCGGCCAATTTCGCGCCTTGGATGGTGTTGAGTCCGACACCGCCGCATCCCATGACGGCCACCGTGTCGCCGGGCTTGATGCTGGCGGTGTTCAGTGCGGCGCCCGCGCCGGTGAGAACGCCGCAGCCGACCAGCGCGGCCGCGGTCAGCGGGATGTCGCTGTCGATTTTCACGACTGCCATATCGGTGAGGATCGCGGCTTCGGCAAACGTTCCCGCGCCGGCCATTTGGTGCACGGCCGAGCCGTCACGTGACCAGCGGGTGGTCCCGTCGAGAAGCGCTCCAGTAGCCATAGCCAGACCCGATGTTTCGCACAGGTACCCCTGCCCGCGGGTGCAGTAGAAGCAGGACCCGCACTGGGGAACCCAGGAAACGACCACGTGGTCGCCCGGTGCGACGTTGGTGACGCCCTCGCCGATTGCCTCGATCACGCCGGCGCCTTCGTGACCCAGCACGCATGGCGTCGGGCTGTACATGGTGCCGTTTTGGATCGACAGGTCGGAGTGACACACCCCCGACGCGCCCATACGCACCCGCACCTCGTGCGGACCGGGATCGGCCAAGTCGAGATCGACGATCTCGAGTGGTTCGTTGAGTGCGTTGAGGACTGCGGCTCGAGGCATGGGCGCTCCTTGCTTCGGTCGGCTTCATCGAAGCGGTAAAGGACGAAGCGGCGAGCCTGTCAGGAAGCACGCGGCGAAGCAAACGCCACCCCCACGGCTGTGCCCCCTG
>CAZWPY010000026.1:0-14822 GCA_964635475.1 uncultured Acidimicrobiia bacterium | reverse complement strand
CGCCTCCGCGTCGCTACGGCTGTGCCCCCTGCGCCTCCGCGTCGCTACGGCTGTGCCCCCTGCGCCTCCGCGTCGCTACGGCTGTGTTCCCCGGGGCCGTCAGTGGCCGTCGGAGCCGGTGCGTTCCTCGCGTTCCGCGGCGCGTGCGGCAAGTGAGAACACGATCGCGGGGAGCAAGACGATCGAGCCGAGCAGCAAGGCGGCGGTGGTCAGTGTCACGGTCCACGCAGCGAAGCCCGTGACAAGCGCGGCGACGAAGCCGACGACAGCTAGCCCGAGCAGCGTGAATCCCAGTCGCTGCGCGCCCGCGGATGCGCGCGCGATCTTCGCCCGCCGTGCTGCTACCGGATCGATGTTGTCGTTTGCGCCCGCCATCACCACACCTCCAGGAGGGCGGCCAGCTGCCGGTCGAGTCGCGCCGTGCCGAAGAACTCTGCTGCGACCTGGTAGTTGTGTTCAATGTCCGACGC
Source organism: uncultured Acidimicrobiia bacterium (assembly GCA_964635475.1). Taxonomy (GTDB): domain Bacteria; phylum Actinomycetota; class Acidimicrobiia; order Acidimicrobiales; family CAZWPY01; genus CAZWPY01. The sequence goes on along the minus strand of CAZWPY010000026.1, from coordinate 14,352 downwards.
ACACGGGCGTACCAGGGCACGCGCGGCGGCATCGGGGTCGGCGGCGTCGTGCCAGCGGAAACCGAATTCGGCCAGCTCCTCGCCGACCGGGTACCGACCAATGACCAAGGGCCGCCGGGCGAAGGCCGACTCGATCGCGGGATTGCCGAACCCCTCCCAGGTCGACGGGAACGCGACGATGTCAGCTGCTGCGTACGCGTCGGCGATCGGAATACGTGCGCGTTCCACGCGACAGCGGGCGCGGTCGACCAGCGTGGCGAACTGCGCGTCGTAGCCGTCCTCGACGGCTCCGGGAATCCAGAAAATCGCGCCCGCGCGTTCGGCCAATTCGATTCCGCGCGCGACGTTCTTGCGAGCGATTGCGCGAGTGGGCTGAAGCACAACGCGCGCCGAGTCGTCGAGGGCGACTGCTGCGCGCCCGCGGCGGCGCGAGCCGTTCCACTCGTGGGCGTTGAAGCAGTTGTAGACGACGGTCGCCTCAATGCCTCGTTGCGCGAGTTCGACTTGGGTGAGTCGGTTGATGCACACGTGACGCCACGCCGGATCTACGGGCGGCCACGGATGTACGTGTTTGTACGCGTCTCGCTGCCAGGCCATGTCGTGGTGGTGGATGATCGCCGAGCGACCGCGAAGTGCCTCGGCCACCGCGCGCGCGGCCGCCTCGTTCATCGGCAACGACAACATGTTTTCCACCACGACGAGGTCCGCGCCGGCTAGGGCGGCGTCGAGCGACGGCCTATCGGTGGGTTGGGTGGCATCGATCGACAAGCCCGGCACTACTGCGTGATGCTGTGCGTCGAACGCGGCATCGCCGCTGGCTCCGCAGACGGTGCGTACGCTCCAGCCGAGACGGCCAAAGGCCTCGGCCCACTTCGCTGCCTCGATCGCCACACCATCGGTCCCACCGAGCCGGTAGGAGAGAAGGGTGACGGTCGGCACACGGGCAGATTACGCGGCTGCACGTGGATGGTCCTGTTGCTAATGAGGTTCATGTGACTAGAGTTGCAACTCATGTTCCGTCGAGCTGTAACCGGTGTGGGGGCACTTGTTGTGCTGGGACTGATGGCGAGCGGGCGCGCTCCCGTTGGGGTCGCGAGCGGTGAGCGGTCGCCGGCGGTCGCAGCTGTGGTGATCGCGTTGGCCCTGGGCGCTGCACTGGCGGTGCGCTTTCCCGGAGCCGAGTTGGCAATCGGCACGGCGGTCGCGGCGGTCGCCGTTGGAGTTGAGGGTGGGCTTGGATGGCTTACGTGTGTGGTGGCTTTGGTTTACGCGTTGGGTGTGTCGCTGCGCAGTCGACGGGTGTTGTCGGTGAACGGAGTTTTTGCTGGCGGCGTTGTAGCTGGCGCTGGGCTGTGCGGAGGGCTGGTGTGCGCGGCTGCCGTTCCGGAATGGGGATGGACGGCGGCGAGCGCAGCAATCGCGCTGGCTGGTGCTGGGGGCGCGGCGTGTGTGTTTCGGGTGGGAGCAGGCGCCCCGCGCATCCGAGCGGTCTGGTCGGCACGTGTGGCAGCTGGCTTTGCGATCGGCGTCTCGGCGGCGGGGATTGTCGCCGCGCGGCTGACCTTGGTTGCTGGTCCGGCTGCTGTCGTGTTGCTTGTGGCGCCGATCCTGGTGGCAGCAGCGGCCCACCGCAGCGCCACGCGCCTGTTGGGCGTGCGGGCCGACACCATCGACGTGTTGGTAGGGGCGATCGAAGCCAAGGACCCCTACACGGGCGGACACAGTGTTCGCGTTTCTGAGTTTGCCCAAATGATCGGCGCCGAACTGCGCTTCAACGCAGCCGCTCTCGATCACCTCGGCCGCGCCGCTTTGCTCCACGACATCGGCAAGCTGGCCGTGCCGTCGGCGCTGCTCAACAAACCGGGCCGCCTCACCGCGCAGGAGTACGAGACAGTGAAGCGGCACAACGACGTGTGCGTGGAGATCCTCGCCCACGTCGATTTTCTTCGTACCGTCGTGCCGACCGCGAGCGACCGTTATGGCCACTTCGACACGGATCGATCCAGCCGCCACATCGAGGCCCGCGAAGGTCGCGTTGTTGCTGTTGCCGACGCGTTCGACGCGATGACCTCGACGCGTGCTTACCGGCGTGCGTTGAGCCAGGACGTCGCAGTGAAGGAGCTTCGCGACAAGGCAGGGTCGCAGTTCGACCCCGACTGTGTCGAGGCGCTCGTGCGGGCGCTCTCGCGTGCGCAACTGGTCGTCGGGGCCGGGCACGAGTCGAACGTGGTCGACTACCGAGTGGCGCCGCCCGAAGTCGGCGTTGGATCTGCGGGACTCGGACAGCTCGCGAGTTAACAGCCCGTTACGGCTCCCCGCCGCGTTTGTCGCGTTCGCCCCAACGTCGACCCGAGGTTTGCCCGGGCTATTCGGCCCGCCAGCCTATTTCTCCCACTCGCCTATTTGCCTGGCCGGCCTTCCCGGCCCGGCCTACTCCGTGTCGACGTGACTGTCATCGTGTTTGGCCCATGGACTGGGGCTCTCGGCTGACTCAACCTGTCGGGGAAACGTCAGCCGGGTTGCCGCCGGGTCGGTCGAGGGCGGCGCGGTGTCGGCGTCTGGACGAAACGCGGATTCGTCGATGACCCAGCCGTCGGGTATCGCAGGAGGATAGTCGGGTATCGCAGGAGGATAAGAACTCGAACGTCGGCCGGGCCGGTCGAGCCCGACTTCTTCCGGGCCGAAATGTTGAGGCCCGAACTGTTGAGGCCCGAACTGATATGGGCCTGGCTCCTCTGGGCCTGGCTCATCTGGAATAGAGATGTCGGCGTGTGAGTACGCAGCGTCGGCCGGATCTAGCGGCGTCAACGCCGAGCGTGCGCGGCGCGAACGGCGCGCCGACCGGCGGCGTGCCGCTCGTTCTTCGGCGGACATCCTGTACTCAACTGGACGCAGGCGGCTCAGCCGGCGACTGGGAAGCAGCAAGTACATCGCGAACCAGGCCGCCGCCAGGCACGTCATGAGGTCGCCGAGCGAGACTGCTTCGTGCGTGGGTTCGACGCCGTAACGACGGTCGAGGGGCGCCAGCTTTGTGTCGTCGGTCTCCCACTCACGGGTCGGATGGTCGGCGCTCAGGTCCGCGGGCTTGTCGTACATCCCCACCGAGATGGCGGCCGATTCTTGGTAGGGCATCCGCTCGTTCGCGGCGATCACTGATCCGTTCGCGAGGACGCCAATGAGCAACACGACCGCACCGAAGGTGCGTCGCAGGTTGGCGACAGCGAAGAGCAGCAGGTAGAGGTATCCGACCAGCTGAAACCAATGGGCGCCGGGCAAACCTGGGTGGCCCGACTGCAAAATCAACGCGACGCCGAAGGGCAACAGCGGCCACGCGCGAGGCACGTTTTCCGCCATTCGGTACAACCGACCACCTCGGGCGATCCCCACGAGCGCGCCCAGGACCACGAAGACCGCGGTGAGGAGGGGCATTCGGTCCACGGTACCGTAACTCGATGGTCGACTTGCCGAGCCCCGCGTCCGCAGAAGGCCATGTCCGCCTCGACGTGGCGGGCCCGATCGCCACGATCACGATCGACCGCGAGGCCAAGGCCAACGCGTTGACGTGGGCGATGGTCGGCCAGCTTCGTGACGCTGTCGCCCGATGCCGCGAGTCGGCGCAGGTGCGTGTTGTCGTGATCACCGGCGCGGGCACTCGCGCGTTTTGTGCAGGCGCAGACCTGTCGGGCATGGCCGACACTGCAGACCAGTCGGGCATGGCCGACACTGCAGACCTGTCGGGCATGGCCGACACTGGGAAACGGCGCGGCGGCTCCGCCGCGGCGGCCGAGCCCGATCCCGTCGCGGTTCACGAGGCCCGTGGCCAGCTTGCGGCGTTGTTCGTCGACCTCGACGAACTCGGCAAACCGACGATTGCTCGCGTCCAGGGTTACGCGCTGGCTGGTGGTTTCGGACTCGCGATGGCGTGCGACATCGTGGTTGCAGCCGACGACGCGGTCTTTGGTGCGCCCGAGATCAACGTCGGACTGTGGCCGTTCATGATTTCTGTCCCACTCGCACGGGCGTTGCCGCCCAAGGTCGCACTCGAACTGATGATGACGGGCCGGCGAATCTACGCGCGTGAGGCCGCGGCGCTGGGTTGTGTCAACAAGGTGGTTGCGCCTGCCGAACTCGACGGGGCGATAACGCAACTGGCGACGACTCTGTCGAGCAAGGCGCCTGTAGCGATGCGGATCGGGCGTACGGCGTTCTACGACACCCTCGGACTGCCGCCACGCGTCGCGTTGGCACGGTTGCACCCACTGCTGGGCGTGTTGGCCAATGGCGACGAAGCACGCGAGGGCATCGAGGCGTTTGCACAGAAACGACCTCCTCGGTGGGCGTGAGTTTCAGGTCGCGCCCTTGAACGCCACGTCGTCGGGCGAGTCTGTGCTGTCGGACCGGTGAGCGGCGACGTTGGTCTCGTGGCTGCCTTTGGCGGAGGGCTTGTCTCGTTCGTGTCGCCGTGCGTGTTGCCGCTGGTTCCGGGTTATGTGTCGTTGATCTCCGGCGTCAGCCTCGCGGAGTTGCGGGCCCGTGAACGTAGCGGCGCGGTCATGAAGTCGACACTGGGGTTTGTTGGCGGTTTTACGTTGGTGTTCACTGCTTTGGGCGCGGCCGCGTCGTCGGTCGGACAGTGGTTGCGCCGCTACGACCTCGTGTTCGAGCGGGCGTCGGGTGTGGTCTTGATCCTGCTCGGCTTGTTCCTGGCCGGATTTGTCACCCTCGACCGGCTGGAGCGCGAGCGCCGTTTCGCCATCCGCCCCTCGCAGTGGGGCGCGTGGGGCGCACCTGTGGCGGGGATGGCATTCGCGTTCGGCTGGACCCCGTGTATCGGGCCGGTGCTCGCCGGCGTGTTGACTCAGGCGTCGCAGCGCGACACCTTGGCCAGCGGGGTCGCCTTGCTGTTTGCCTATTCCTTGGGACTCGGTGTTCCGTTTATCGCCACGGGGCTGGCGTTGGATCGCCTCGCGCCCGTGTTTTCTTGGGTGCGTAAGTACTCGCGGCCGTTGATGGTTGTTGCTGGTGCGCAGCTGATTGCGTTCGGGATCCTGCTGTTCTCGGGCCGTGTCGGTTGGCTCGCGGGGCGCATAACAGAGCTGCTCGACGCGCTCGGTCTCGACTTTCTCACGTCGATCTAAGCCGCAGCGCTCCGAGTCGACGGTCGGGGGCAGCCGGGTTCGTGGGGACCCGGGTTCCTCAGCGGGTTAGGCGACGAGGCCCCTGCGGGTTTGGGGGGCGAGCCTGAGCGGGTTAGGGGAAGGCAAGCGCCGTCAGAAGTTGGCGGGTAAGACGCGGGCGAGATTCTCGTAGAAGACAAAGAGTGCGACGGCAAACGGGACCGCGCCCGCGAGGTACGAAATCGGTCGCCGCCAGAGTCGTGCGGCGAGCCAGGTCACAATCCACAACGCGGCGACGACGGCGGCCCAGCGCAACGACTTCGGGAACTCGTTCCAATGCCACTCGTTTTCACCGAAGCCCTCTTGAATGGCCGTGGCAGCTTCTGTGTCGGCTGCAGCTGCCCCGGCTCCGTTGAGCGTGTCGGTCTCGGCAGCCGAACTCGACGCGCCGCCGGCAGGGTCATCGGGTGCGACAGACGTCGGAGTGACGGCGCCGATCGCAGGGTCGTCGTTGTTGGTGGATCCGTCGTCGGTTGCCGCGTCGGCAGGGATCACCTCGCCGGCAAGTTCAGCCGGCTCGTCTGCGCGCGGTGCGGTTGACGCGGGGACCGGCTCACCTTGCAGCGCGGCAATGACGATGAGGCGCTTTTTGGCGGAGAATTTCGGATGACACGTCGTGAGCGTGAGGCGATTGTCGGTTGTGGGCGCGAGCACGACGGTGTCGTCGGGGCTGACGATTCGTATTTCGGAAACGACATAGGTGAACTGACCCTGCAACGTCGTTACGAGGATCGGGTCACCTTGCTCCATTTCATCGAGCCGCTGGAACGGCGCGCCGTAGGTGGTGCGGTGACCGGCGATACCGGAATTCCCCGCTTGGCCTGGCATTGGTGTGCCCGGGTAGTGGCCCGGTGCCTTCTTCAGGTCCTCGACTTTCACGCCTTCGATGACCGTCTTTTCGAGGCCGATCCGGGGAATTTTGATGACAGCCATTGCTTCGCCGGTGGGCGGCGGCGGCGGAATGGTGGCGGGGTCGATCGACGTGGTTGTTGTCGAGACCGTGCTTGAGTTGGGAGGAACACTGACCGTGGTCGTGGCCGGAGCCTGGCCGATCCCTTGTTCGGCAAGCTGGGCCGCGAAGTCGTCGCCGAGCTTGTCCTGACTCCGGGCTTCAGCGAAGTTGGTTCCCCAAAGTTGGTAGGCAACAAACAGCAGAATCAACAAACCGGTGCTGATCAGCGTCTTGCCGATGCCGCGCAGTACTTGGTGCACCGGCACAGGGTAGAGGGCCTCGCAGCTGATTCGGGCTCGGTGGGGGCTGCAACGATGCGCGCGCAACGTGGCCTAGCATCGCTGGCCGATGGAGACCGCTGTCCGGCTCGTCGACGCGGTTGTCCTGAGTGGCGGCTTTCCTGTCTTGGCGGGGCTGACCTTGTCGATCACAGGGGGCCAGGTCGTGTGGGTGCGCGGGCCAAACGGCGCGGGCAAGACTTCGTTTCTGCGAACGATTGCTGGCCTGATGCCGCTGAGTTCGGGCGACGGCAACGTCGTGGGCTGCGACCTTCGATCGCAACGGGTGCAGCTGCGCCAACGTGTCGGATGGTTGGGCGCGCACGTCGGCCTCTACGGCGAACTCACTGTCGCAGAGAACCTGCGTTTTGTCCTACGTGCACGCGGCGTGCGGGCACGAGAGATGCCCGACTTGGTGGCGCTCGTCGACGCGGTCGGGCTCACGCCGCGGGTACTCGACGTTGCCGTTCGCGATTTGTCGACCGGGCAACGCCGCCGAGTCGCCCTCGCCGTGCTGACCCAGCGCCGCGCGCCGCTCTGGCTGCTCGACGAACCGCACGCCGGGCTCGACCCCAGTGGGCTTGGTGTGGTTGACCGTGTGATCGAGGAGGCGTCGACTCGTGGCACCACCGTGGTCGTCGTGTCCCACGATCACCGTCGGGCGTCGGCACTGTGTACCGGCACGGTCGCGCTTGCGGGCGGCCACGTCGAGTCGGTGTCGGGCGCGGGCATATCGTGAACGCGCAGGATCGCACCGTCTCGTTTTGGCGACAGGTTGGCCTGATTGCGGCCAAGGACATTCGCATCGAGGGTCGTTCGCGGGTCTTGGTCGGCCAGCTGCTGCCCTTTGGGTTGTGTGTGTTGCTTCTTTTCGCCTTTGCTCTCGATCCCGACCGCGGAATTCTGCGACGGGTGGCGCCGGGTTTGATCTGGCTCGCGATGCTGTTTTGCACCGTGTTGGTTTGCCAGAGGTCCCAGCAGGTTGAGCAGTCCGACGGTGCGCTCGACACGGTTTTGCTGCTCGGCCTTGACCCCGCAGCGGTCTTCGTCGGCAAGGCGTCGGCGATAGGTGTTGTGCTCGGCTGCGTCTTGGTTGTGCTGGGAGCGGGCGGGACAGTCTTTTTCGGGGCAGAGCCGCGTGGATTGGGTTTGCTCGTCGCGGCAGGAGTCCCGGCTACCTGTGGACTGGCCGCCGCCGGTACGCTGTATGGCGCTTTGGCGGGAGGGTCGCGAGCTCGCGACACCTTGCTTCCCCTTTTGCTGTTGCCTGCGGTTGCGCCGGTGCTCATTGGAGCCACCCGCGCGTGGGAGTCGGGACTCGACGGCGCGACAGCAGAGGGCTGGAGGTGGGTTGCGCTGCTCACGATCTTTGCTGCTGTGTACATCGGATCAGGTGCTTTGGCATACGGAGCGCTTCTGGAGGACCCGTGAGAGGGATCAGCTCGACACGTGCTACCCAAGTGCTGGGGTCGTTCACCGCGCTCTTCGTCGTCGCCACCGTGGTTATGGGTTTGTGGGTGACGCCAGCCGATGAGGTCCAGCAGGACGCCGTTCGGCTGCTCTACCTGCACGTGCCCACGGCGTGGGTCGCGATGTACCTCGCTTTTGGAGTCACGACGCTCGCGAGCGTGTTGTTTTTGATCCCGCGGACCAGCAGCCGCTTTTGGGATCTGATCGCGGGAGCAGCAGCCGAGATTGGGGTGTTGTTCCTTGCCTTGACTCTCGTGTTGGGCTCAGTGTGGGGCCGCTCAACGTGGGGGGTGTGGTGGACCTGGGATGCGCGGCTGACCTCAACTGCGGTGCTGCTTCTGCTCTACGTCGGTTACCTCGCCCTGCGCCGACTCGAAGGAGACCGACAAGCCGTCGCGAAACGGGCCGCGGTGGCCGCGATCGTGTCGTTCCTGCAGGTTCCGATCGTCTACAAGTCGGTTGAGTGGTGGCGCACGCTGCACCAAGAGTCGTCGTTGTTGGCGCGCTGCCCCGGGACCAAAAGCGTGACGTGTTGGAACCCCAGCATCCACGGTTCGATGGCGTGGACGCTGTTGCTCGGAGTCGTTGCGTTTACCTTGCTGTTCGTTTGGCTGCTACTTCATCGATTTCGTTTGGCGTGGCTGGAGGATCAGTCCGGTCTTCGTGCCCTCGACGACCTCGTGGCGTCGCGTCGAGCTGAGGCCGCACCAGTGGAGGTGTCGCGATGACGCACGCGGGATATGTCTTCGCCGGATACCTGGTGACCTTTGGGGCGATCGGCCTCTTTGTGGTGAGCATGATGCGCCGGATCGGGCGTACTGGCGCAGCGGTGCCGCGTGAGGACCTGCCGTGGCACAACGAGCATCGGCGACCCGTGCGGCTTTCACGGCTCGGCGAGCGGGAGGAGTCATGACGGTGGACTCGCCAGCGCGACCGCATAACCAGCAGCGGGTTCGTCGGGTACGGATTTGGTTCGCATTAGTTCTCGTGTTGGCCGCCGTGGGTTTTCTGCTCGCAAAAGGCCTCGGCGACGCGTCGATCTACTTCTACCCGGCCGATGAGGCGATGGCCGCGCGTGACCAGCTCGGCACGGACCGCTTCCGCCTCATGGGCGACGTTGTCGGCGACACGGTTCGTCGATCGGGCGATCAAGTCGACTTCACTGTCGCGTACAACGGGGCGTCGATCGCGGTGACGCACACGGGTGATCCGCCGGAACTGTTTCGTGAGGGGATTCGTGTTGTGCTCGAAGGTCGGTTTACTGGGCCGGCGGCGTTCTCCAGCGACAAGATCATGGTGAAGCACTCTGAGACCTACCGCGAGAAACACGAGGACCGCTTGCAAGACAATGGCGAGTCCAGCGGGTCGAACGAGTCCGACTATCGGCAAGGGGGCGCCGCCACGAGTTCAGTCGTGGAGTCCAGCGCCGAGGGCTGATCGATGACGGTGGCGATACTCGGTCGGACCGCGCTCGCGGTTGGCTGGTCGGCGTGTGTGTTGGCCGTTGTCGCGTTGCTGCGCGGGTTGCGCGCGGCTGGTCCGGGGCGCCGCATCGTGTTGCGTTCGGGTTGGGCCTACGCGTTGGTGGTGGCGGTTGCGGCGTTGGTTGCCTGTGTGGCGATGGAGATCGCCTTGATCGGCCACGACTTTTCTCTCGTCTATGTCGCCGAGCACGGGTCGCGCGCCACACCGCTGTTGTACACGGTGGCTTCGCTTTGGGCGGCGTTGGAGGGCTCGTTGCTGTTGTGGGTGCTTGTTCTTGGCGCCTTCATCCTCGCAGTCGCGCAACGATTCCGGCATCGACTCGACGACGAGCTTGTCGCGTGGGCTTTGCTCGTGATGTTTGTTGTCGCCATCTTCTTCTTCGGTCTGCTGCTCGGCCCCGCGAACCCGTTCAAGGTCTTGCCGGCTTCACAGGTCCCTGCCGATGGCCCGGGCCCAAATCCGCTGCTGCAAAACCATCCGCTGATGGCGTTTCACCCGCCGATGCTCTACCTCGGTTACGTCGGGTTCACGGTGCCGTTCGCGTTTGCCTTGGCCGCGCTCATTACGGGCCGACTGGGCGAGGGTTGGCTGGTCGAGACCCGCCGTTGGACCTTGGCCGCCTGGGGGTTCCTGACGCTGGGAATCGTGCTGGGTGCGTGGTGGAGTTACGAGGTGTTGGGCTGGGGCGGATACTGGGCGTGGGACCCGGTCGAGAACGCCTCGTTTCTTCCGTGGTTGACCGGTACGGCGTTTATCCACTCGGTGTTGGTGCAAGAGCGCCGAGCGATGTTGCGGGTCTGGAATCTCTCACTGTTGATCTCGACGTTTTCGTTGACGATCCTTGGCACGTTTTTGACGCGGTCGGGCGTGCTCGACTCGGTGCACGCCTTCTCCGACTCGCGGATTGGGCCTTTGATCCTTGGGTTTTTCGGGCTGACCGTGCTGGTCGGTGTTGGGCTCATTGGGTGGCGGGGAGACCGTTTGCGTTCGCCTGGTTCGATCGATTCAGCGGTGTCTCGCGAGGCTGCCTTTCTGTTGAACAACTTGATTTTCGGCGTGTTTGCGTTCGTCGTGTTGCTCGGCACTGTTTTCCCGTTGCTCGTCGAGGCGTTGCGTGGTGACCGACTCGCCGTTGGCCGGCCGTATTTCGACCGGATGACAATCCCGCTTGGCCTCACGCTGCTGTTCCTGATGGCGGTCGCGCCAGCTTTGCCGTGGCGCAAAGCCTCGCGAGGCGTCTTGCAGGATCGGCTGCTCGTGCCGGCCGCGTTTGGAACGGTGGTGTTGGTCGTATCGGTCGTTTTGGGCGCACGCGGGCTTGCCGCACCGATCGCGTTCGGGCTCGGCGGCTTCGCCGGCGCCGCGGCTTTCCGCCAGCTCTTCCTCGCGGTGCGCCGGTCGGGTTTTCGCGGCCTGGTTGGCAGAGCCAACGGTGGCATGGTGGTACACCTTGGGGTAGTTGCGGTGGCCGTCGGGCTTGCCGCGTCGGGATCGTTCGACACCGCTCGCGACGTCCGACTCGCCGAGGGCGAGTCGACGTCGGTGGCCGGGCACTCCGTGCGTTATCTGGGAATGACCCAAAGCAAAGAGGCAAATCGCACCACCGTGACGGCTCGCGTCGAGGTCAACGGATCGAAGGTTTATGAACCGTCGTTACATCAGTACCAAAACGCCACCCAGACGATTGCCACTCCCTCAGTTCGTACGACTCTGCGTGACGACGTCTACCTCGTGTTGCGGGTTAGCCCGGCAGCCGCGGGCGGGTCTGCGGTGATCGGCGTAGTTGTGTCGCCCCTCGTTGTGTGGCTCTGGATCGGCGGCGCGGTGATGGCGCTGGGGACTGTGTTGGCGATCTTCCCCGGCCGCCGCCGCCAGCCGACAAGTCCGGCATCGGCGCCATGAACACTGGTGGCGAGGTGGGCGACTATGAGATGGCCGGCCGCGAGGCGCTCGGCAACGCGGCGGCCGGCAACCCGGTGGATGTGCGGCAGTCGGACAGGGCTCGCGTTGTGAAGCAGAACCGTCCGCGGCGTGTCATCTTGTGGACGGCGCTCGCCGTCGGCGTGGTGGTTGCGGGTCTGGTTGGCGTGCTCGCCACTCGTAAGGGGATCACGACGCGACTTGTCGACTCGCCGCTGATCGGCCAGCAGGCTCCGCCGGTCTCGGGGCAGTCGGTCCTCGATGCCGACACTGGCGACTCCATCGCCACGGGCGGGGACAGCTCGGGTGACGCAGTGTCGCTCGACCAATACGCGGGCAAGTGGGTTCTGCTGAACTTCTTCGCGTCGTGGTGCGTGCCTTGTCGTGAAGAACACCCGGCGCTGCAGGCGTTCGAAGCACAACACCGTCCGGCCGGAGACGCGGCGGTTGTCGGTGTTGTGTATTCCGACGGACAGTCTGCCGTGCGAGCGTGGTTCGACGACAACGGCGGGTCGTGGCCGGTGGTCGACGACCCGGAGGGTCGAGTCGCGCTCGACTACGGAGTCCGGGGTGTGCCTGAGTCGTTCCTTATTGATCCCGACGGGGTGGTCGTCGCGAAGATCACCGGTGGCGTGCGTGCAGAGGAATTGGAGACGCTGCTAGCCCGCGCGAAGGCGGGAGAGGGCCGGCAATGAGCCGGACCGCAATGAGCCAGGCCGGCAATGAGCCGGACCGCAATGAGCCAGGCCGGCAATGAGCCGGCGAGCGAAAGCCCTCGTGTGGTTCACGCTTGTCGTGGCGGCCGTGGGCACTCTCGTGTGGACCTTGGTTACAGGGTCATCGGAATCGTCGTCGCCGCAGGCCACCTCTGCGGCCATTGCTGCGACGATTCGTTGCCCACAGTGCCGATCGCAGTCCGCGGCTGAGTCGGCCGCCCCCGCGGCAGTGGCCATCAGGGCCGAGATCTCGCGCCGAGTCGACGCGGGGCAAAGCCGTGCCGAGATTCAGCAGTACTTCGTGTCGAAGTACGGCCGTGACGTACTGCTCACGCCCGAGGGCTCTGGTGTGAGCGCAGTCGTGTGGGTGTTGCCGGTTGCCGCTCTCGTCTGTGGCGCGGCGGCGCTCACGTTCGCGTTACGTCGGTGGCGTGTTCCTCACGTGGAGGCGTCGGAGGCGGACCGGCGTTTGGTCGACGATCTGCTGGCCGCGGGCCGGGGTTTCGGTGAACAAACCGTCGGCTCGGGCGGCGCCGACACGCACGTCGCTGGCGAGGTCGACCGTGAGCACAGGGCCCGATGAGCGAGGGCGATGTGAGCGAGGGTGATGTCAGCGAGAGTCACCTCGGTTCGGCTGCCGCGGGCCAGGCAGCGGACCCCGGTTTGGTCGACGAGCGCGAGTTCGTGCTGCAATCCCTGAGGGACCTCGATGCCGAACACGCGGCCGGCGACCTCGATGACGCCGACTACGTGAGTTTGCGCGGCGACTACGTCGCACGCGCTGCTCAACTGGTGCGAGCCACGACCGACCCGGGTGCCGCCGTCGAGTCCGAAGGCATGGCGCCGCGTTCCTCGCGCCTGCGTAACGGTGTGGCCGCGGCCTGCGTTGCACTATCGGCTGTCGCGATCGGACTTCTGGTGGCCCGATCGTCGGGGGCACGCCTCGACGGTCAGACTGTCACGGGCGAGACCCGACCATCGGCGGCTGGCGAACTCGCGAAGGCCCGTGCCGCGATGAGCGAGGGAAGCGCTGTGGAAGCCCTCAAGTCGTTCGACGCGGTGCTCGCGATCGACCCGGACAACCTCGAGGCCCTCGCGTATCGCGGGTGGCTGCTCCATCTCGCCGGCCTCGGCGAGGAAGCCCTCGTGTGGGTCGACAAGGCCCTGGCGGTCGACGATGCCTATCCCGACGCGCAGTTTTTCCGCGGCGTGATTCTCTTGCGTGACCTCGATCGGCCGGCCGATGCTGCCCAGTCATTGACGGCTTTTCTCGACAGTGGCTCGGTGCCCGACGCGCTGCGGGCGCAGGTCGAGGCGGTGCGTGCAGAAGCTGTCGAGGCGGCCGGCGGGGCCGGTGCAACCGGGTCGCCAGCACTGGCCACGACCGCAGCGACACCGTCAAGCCTGGCTCCACCGACGACGACCGCGGCGGTCCCATAGTCGCTGGGCGGTTATTTCGCAAAAAACCTCAACTAACCCCTTTCGCTTGCCGATACCTACCGGTAGCATCTTTCGCCGGAGCAGGGCCCCGCCGCTGGGGTGGGAGGTTGGTTTGGCCCTCCGCGAGAGAACATTTCTTTGGAGGAGTCGCGTCGTGTCGATGACAGTAACCACGCCCGGAGTTCACGGTTGGGAGGCGCTGGGTTGGCGCGCGGAAGCCGCGTGCCGTGACGGCGATACCGAGCTGTTTTTCCCCGCCGGCACCACGGGTGTGGCTGTCGAACAGATCGACAAGGCCAAGCTCATTTGCCGTGCCTGTTCTGTTCAGGCGGAGTGTCTCGAATTTTCGTTGGTTTTCCACCAGGAGTTTGGAATCTGGGGCGGCACCACCGAAGACGAGCGCCGAGTGATTCGCCGTCAGTGGCGGGCAAAGCGCCGTCGCGAGCAGCAGGCGGCAACGGCTGCGGCCGTGTGAGCCAGCGGGCGATTACCCGCCCGCGTTAGTCGAGCTCGACGCGACCACCAGCGTCGTGCGGGACGGTTCCCTCGTATTCGGGGCCGCAAGGCCCCTGTCGATCGCGCCGGCGAGCACAACTCTGGTGGTCGGGCCGAACGGCTCGGGCAAGTCGACGTTGCTGGCACTGTGCGCCGGTCGGCTGCACCCCAGCACTGGGTCGGTTGCGTTCTTTGGGCAGCCGCTGGGTCAGTGCGACCTACGTGTGGTGCGCCGCCGGCTGGGGTATCTGTCGAGCGCGGTCAGCACCGTGCTGCGGCCGAGCTTGGCCGTGAGAGACGTGGTGCGGACGGGCCGGCGTGACGCGTGGGAACCCTGGTGGCACGTCTATGACCAGGCCGACGACGACGCGACCGCTGCCGCGTTGGATCGCGGTGCTGTCCGTCTACCTCGTCTTGCT
>CAZWPY010000025.1:16364-30124 GCA_964635475.1 uncultured Acidimicrobiia bacterium | reverse complement strand
CGTAGGTAGCACTACCAAGGCGCACGTGAGTGGCATCAGGAGCCAACAGATCGGCGATGTCGTTTAGCTCCGCGTGAATGAGTACCTGGCTAACACCGGCACCGTTGTGCTCAAGTGATGCACTTGCCAAGTGACTCACTGCGTCGTCGAGATCAGTGGCTCCCTCACGTGCTCGATTGAGCGCTCCACGCAGTAGTTCTCCAGTAGCTCCCCGTAGACGAGCTCGTAGGTGATACCAACCGCGTTCATCGATGAAATCTGTCCAAGAAGAGAGTTCGTTCTCCAGATACACCGGTGTCTCGCGATAACGGCGATACAGACCCAGTGCCTTAGCCAAGCCAGCCACACCCAAAGTCCGCGTGAGACAGGTGAGCTTGTCGGCGTTGTCGGTGGTGATCACCTTCGCGACAGAGTCGAGCGCAACGATTCCCACACGTCCCTCACGCGCGTCAGATACCAGCTCACCCAACGAAGCCAATTCAGCACTGACGCGCACATACCGTTTGGCTTCAGCCGGCGAGAGTCCGCCTGCGAGGCTCAGCCACTGAGCGACGCTACGAAACCCAGCGGCCTGTGGGTTACCAGCGTCGGCAAGCACCGCCAACTGCTCACACAGCTCGATATCGAGCGCATGGCGTTGCGCGCACAGGGTCCCGACACGATCGAGCGTTTGCTCCACTACCGGATCAGGCCGCACTGCCATGTCGCCATCGTATCGAACATATGTTCGAGTGTCAAGCGAAAGCCCGCAAGAAATATCAGGCAACGGGCGTCAGGTCGAAGTCCCACACCATCGACTCGCCCCACCACAGGGGGAAGTTGGTGCCCCACACGTTGTTGTATACGCACCACCAGCCGACGCCCCGGTCGGCCTCGCGGTGCCCGCCGCGAACACGCAGAAGTCGACGAAAGCCGGGGCTCACCAGCGCCGCGGTGGGGCTTGAGATCCTCAGCGCGCCCGCGCGCACGCCGCCGTCGCCCACCGCGTGCATGCCGCTGCCGCACGACGCCACCGTCTCGGGATCAACGTCGAGCCCGCACAGATCGAATGTCCAGTCGTCGTGCGCGGCAAGCCGGCAGGCCACCGGACAAACCCACACAGCGTGCGGCAGCCGCTGTGGAGCGCGGGGCGGCCACTCCACCGTCAAGCGGATGCCGTTCGCGAGCGACAGCCAACGGGCGTGCACGACGCCGGGCGCACCGGCGGGTTGTGCGGGGCCCGCCGGCCAGACCAACTCGGCGCCCGTGCCTCGCCGGTAACCGACCGCAGCGCCCGAGCCGGGCTCGATTCCGGGTTTGGTGAAGTCGAGCCGACTCCACCACGCCTCCGTGTCGTCGTTGATGTTGTACTCGGCGACGAACCTGTCGAAGTCGGCCCCGCCGAACGTTTCGTAGGTGAGCAGAGGAACCCCGCCAGCGATCGCGACATCGCGGCCGTCGACACGTAACGAACCAATTGCGCCAGTGCACGGATCCAATTCGGCCACCACCCGACCGTCGTGAGACTCGATCATCTCGTGCGCCTCGACCGTGTAGCTCGCCTCGACCGTGTCGTGCGACTCGACCGTACCGCTCGCCGAGATCGCCGCGATCACCGGGGCCGGCAGATCCGAGCGCGCGCCGTCGATTCGCTGATCACCCAAGTAGGCGCGCTGCTCTGCCCAAGAACGCTCCATTAAGCGGCCCGCGGGCGACGTCCGCAGCTGGACGAACTCGTCTTCTGTATACGAGACGTAATCGGAAAGAAACGTCTTCTGATCAAGACCGTGCGTGTGCTCGGCGACACACAGCAGAGCGCGTGCGAGTTCTGGGTCACCCGACAACGCGTGTTCCCGTCGTGCCGCGAGAAGGGCGGCCAACAACGGCGGGTCGGTCGCCACCCCGTGCGCCCAGCTGTCGCCGATCTCGCGGTCGACCACCGAAAGCTCGCCGCGCTCGCGCAGCGCCACCGCGCCGTCGACCACATCGTCGAGCGTGCCGACCCCAACGCGGGCGCCGGGGAACGCCGCACGCCACGAGTCCAGCGCGGCCAGGACCCCGCTCGCCGACGGTGGCCCGTGGTTGTCGCCGGCGTGCAAAAACGCGAGCACGGTGTCGCCGATGTGCACCGGCGTCCCATAACCACCCACCGAGTACGCAACCACAACCCCCACGCCGTCATCACTCAATCCGTCGCTACTCGGGCAGTCGTCATTCGCGCCGACGCGTGCGGCCTCGGCACCCAGCCGCGAGCGAGCGGGGCGACTCAAGGCAACCGATCGACCCGCGTCTCGTGGCACACGCCACTCGAACAGCGCCGGTACGTCGGGCGGCCGCGACGCCGGGTTGACGCCGACGTGGAGGAACTCGACACCCGCGTCGCGCAGCGCCGGCACCCAGCCGACGTGGTGGCCGGGCACGTCGGACTGCTTCGCTGCCCGAGTCCGCAGTCCAAAACGTGCGTCGAGGCCGTTCGACAGCGCGAGCGCTGCGTCGGCCAGCGGCCGATCGAGTAGCCCCGAATGCATCGTGAACGGCAGCGCGTGCCAACGCAGCCACCCCTTGGCAACGCCGCCCTCCACTGCGGCCGCCGCTCCCCCGCCGCGCCGCAACGCCTCGTCGATCAGAAACGAACCAACTGTCCACACGAACGGTTCGCCCTGCTCAGTCGCGAGCGCGCCCGCAACCCGCCCCGCCGCGGGGATGTAGTGCTCGATCCAACGGTCGACGACATCGTTCGCGAGACCGGTGAATCCCATATCGAAGTGGCTCTTGGCGACCACAACGACACGTTTGACCGCCGTGGTCGCTGGGTCGGGTACGACCGCCGACACGTCAGCGCCGGGTGCGCGGGACCGACGGGCAGTGCACAGCAGTCTTACGCGCTGCGGTCGCCGCTCGCGGCCTCGACAGCGTCGAGAAAGGCCGGCCGTTCGCCGCCACCGTGAACGGCCAGGTCGGCACCGGTGATGTGCGTTGCGAAACCCGACGCGAGGAACAAACACGCGTTGGCCACGTCGGCCGGCGTCGCAAGGCGACCCATGGGCACAGTGGCGGCTGCGGCGGCTGCACTGTCGGCCGCGCCGTAGTGCAAGTCGGACTGCTCGGTATCGATGAGGCCGCCGGTCACGAGGTTGACCCGGACATGGGGCGCGAGCTCGACCGCGAGCGTTTTGGTGAGGTTCGCCAACCCCGCCTTGGCCGCGCCGTAGGCAGCGGTCCCCGGCGAGGGTCGAGTTGCCGAGACCGAGCCGATGTTCACGACGCTGCCAGCGGCTCGCGCCAGGTGACGGTACGCGGCCTGGGTCACGTACAACGGCGCGAGCAAGTTGAGCGCAACGATCGCCGAGCTAAAACGCGGCGACGCGCTCAAGGTGTCGGCCGGCGGCGAACCGCCCGCATTGTTGATCACCACGTCGAGACGGCCGTGACGGGCAACGACAGCGTCGATCAACGCCTCCACTTGATCGAAGTCGCGCACGTCGGCGGGGTGAAACGTCGGCTCGCCGCCGCGAGGTGCGACGAGCGCGAAGTCGGGCTCGCGACGCGCGGTGACCGCCACTGTCGCACCCGCATCACAAAAGGCGTCGGTGATCCCACGCCCGACGCCACGTGTGCCGCCCGTGACCAACACGACCTTGCCGGAGAAATCGAAGCCACTCACGGCCAAGGTGTACCACGACCGCCGGACGGCCGCGACTGCCGACAGTACGCAGCGCTGCTCGATGCGCTGCACTGCACTGCACTGCACTGCACTGCACTGCACTGCCAGCGCGCAGCGGGCTACCTCTCGCGCATTTTCGGTGGGGGCCGTTACCGGTCGTATCCTGGCGAGCGTGGCGGCCGTACAACATCCCTATCCACCCGAGCCCGGCGAAGCTCGCCTCGAGGACCCGATCGAGGAGGGCGCGGCAGCGTTGCCCGACGGCCGTCGTTTGGGCTACGCCCGCTTCGGCGACCCCGCCGGCGATCCGATCTTCTACTTCCACGGCATGCCCGGCGCGAGACGACAGATTCCTGTCGGTGCGCCCGAAGCAGCTCGGGCGCTTGGCCTACAAATCATTGGCGTCGAGCGGCCGGGAGTTGGCTACTCGACGAACCACCACTACGGCCAGGTCCGGGATTTCGTTCCCGACTTTGTTGCTTTACTAGACCATCTCGGAATCGATAAGTTCATCGTGTCCGGACTCTCCGGCGGCGGGCCCTTTGTCCTCGCCGTGTCGCACGACTTGCCCGATCGAACGGTCGCCGGTTTTGTGTTCGGTGGAGTAGGACCGCTGGCGGGCGCCGACATGTCGCCGGGCGCGCTCAGCCTCGCCCGCATCTTGAGCCCGATCGTGAGCCGAGTGCGCGCGCCGCTCGGCGCGGCGGCATCGCTCGCCATCAAGCCGCTGCTCCCCCACGGCCGCACCGTCCTCGACCTCTACGCCCGATACCTCGGCGGCGCCGATCGCCCAGCGTTTAACCAGCCCGGCATGAAGACCACGTTTCTCAACGATTTGGTCGGAGCGGGACAAGCCCGTTTGCACGGCATCGCCAACGACATGGTGATGTTCACCCGCGAGTGGGGCTTTCGACTGGCCGACATCGAGGTCCCGATCAAGATGTGGTGGGGCACGGCCGACCACATCGTCCCCGTCGCCCACGCCACCCACCAGGCGAGCAACATTCCAAATTCGACCTTGCGGCTGCGCAAAGGCGAGGGGCACTTCTCCGGGTTTATGGTCCATCACGAGTGGCTGCCGGCGGCCCGCGAGGCCTTCGACAACCACGCGGGCGTGTAACCGATGACCAACGAGTCGGCGTCACGCCGGCCGCGGCCCCGAGAGCCGCACCCCTTGGTATCTCCCGAACGGGCCGCCGCCGCTGATGCTTTACGTCTTCTTATAGAAACGTTTGTCTCGCGCGACCCTGAGACCACCACACTCGCCGAACTCGCCGCGTGGGCCGAACAGACCACGGCAACGATCGCGGCCAGCCCGCCGCACCCGCACGCACTCACCCGCGTCGAGGAGCTCGTGGTCGGCGGCTGGGGACAAGGCGGCGGCAGAGCTGTCGACGCTCTGTGCGACCGAGCCGTGGTCGGGTCGGCCAACCCGGCGTCGTATGACATCTGGATCGATCGTGATGGCGACGAGGTAGTGGCCGAAGCGTGGCTCGGCAACATCGCGGGTGGCGCACCTGGCCGGGCACACGGCGGCGTGGTCGCGGCGATTTTCGACGACGTCACCGGGCATGTGCCGCCGATCCACGGCATGCCGGCCTTCACGGGCGAACTGAGCGTGCGCTATTCACGGCCCGTGCCTCTCGAGCGACTCATCTCGTTTCGCGCGTGGCTCGCCGGCCGATCCGAGAGTGGCCGGCGCCTCTTCGTGGAGTCGAGCGCTTCCGTCGAGGGCGTCGAAGTCGCGACGTCGCGCGCCACGTTTGTCACGGTCGACTCGTCGCGCTTCCGCCCCGGCACCCCGGAGTCGGCAGGAGCGATCTAATCCGCGCCCGGCGACGTTTCGCCGGCTCGCTCACCGTCGCGCACCGTCAGCGTCGACGCCGTCCGGCGGGCTCGACGGGCTGGTGGCGACTGGCTGGTGGCGACAGGGCGGCGCGAACGACCGACTTGGCGCCGTACACAACAGACGCGTAAACCGGGACGACAGTGATCGCTACACCTCCCCAGCCGATCAAGGCCTGCTGATTTCCTTCCAGCGCAAGGCCTCCGCTGAGCCC
This sequence comes from uncultured Acidimicrobiia bacterium, assembly GCA_964635475.1. Lineage (GTDB taxonomy): Bacteria > Actinomycetota > Acidimicrobiia > Acidimicrobiales > CAZWPY01 > CAZWPY01. Next base: position 24,421 of record CAZWPY010000025.1, on the reverse strand, counting down.
GTAGTAGAGAACAACCATCAGCGCCATCGCTAGCGTCGATCGCAAGACGGCATCGATCCATCTCGACGCGGTGAGCGCCAACGTCGCGACGATGAGCAGCCACGGCCAAACCGAGGTGCTCGCCGCGTCCTGCCATCCCGTGCCCTGACCCCACGAGTCGCCTCCGGCAGCAAACGCGTAGGCGCCCACGCCAGCGGCAATTCCAACGACGAGGTCCTTTCCCAAACGATTCGGGCGCCGTCGCTGAGCGGCGCGGGCGCGGGACCTCGGGGCGGGGGCAGACAGCATGGGGGCCACACGGTAGCGAGCATTCGCTTCAGCGAGCCATCACTCCACGCTGTCGGCCGTGCGGCCCGGTCCGGCGCGTTTCCTAACCCGACCGGCGCGGCGGTCGGGGGCGTCCCGCAGACTTCTTCGCGGTCCCGCCTTTCGGCAAGCTGAGCGCGTGGCTCACGCCCGCGTCGACCCAACGCTGCAACGTGGCTTTCCTGCCCAGCACGGCCCGATCGACGACCACCCAGCCCTTCATCGGCCGACCGGTGAAGTCGAACACCGACGCGCCAGGGCGAGTGAGGGCATCGTCGTACGCGGCCGGGCCGACACGCACCATCAGCCTGTCGTCCATCACGCCGACGGCCATGTTTCCCTGAACCATCAGGCCCCAGCCGCCAAACATCTTGCGCTCATCGAGGGGTTGTTCGGGGAGCCGACCCAACACGATGTCGGCCACCCTCGCTGCCAGCTTCTCGTCGTAGACCACGAGTCGAACTGTACGACGCAGCTCGGATTGGCCGCACGCCCGCGGCCCGACAGCGCGGCGGAGCGCGCACAGCAAACAGCGCGCGGCGGAGCGCGCACAGCAAACAGCGCGCGGCGCCCGGCAGGGCGCGCATAAGAAACAGTGCACACACGGGCGCGAATAGGGTGCGCACGTGCCGACGACGACCACCCTTCACACGCACGGACCCGACGCGGGCATCGCCGAGATCGTGATGGACAACCCGCCGGTGAACGCGTTGACCGTGGCCGGCTGGTTCGACGTCGCCGACCAGCTGCGCGCCGCAGGCCGCGACCCCGCCGTGCGAGTAGTGGTGTTGCGCGCAGAGGGCCGCGGGTTCAACGCGGGCGTCGACATCAAAGAGATGCAAAACACCGAAGGATTTTCCGCGCTGATCGGCGCAAACAAAGGCTGTTTTGAAGCTTTTGCGGCCGCGTACGAGTGCGAGGTGCCGGTGATCTCCGCGGTCAACGGCTTCTGCCTCGGCGGCGGGATCGGCTTGGTTGGCAACTCCGACATCGTGATCGCGAGCGACGACGCCACGTTTGGTTTGCCCGAAGTCGACCGCGGCGCCCTGGGTGCAGCCACCCACCTAGCCCGGCTCGTTCCGCAACACAAGATGCGCGCCATGGTTTACACAGCCGCCACAGCCACGGCGGCCGAACTTCACCACTTCGGGTCGATTCTGCAGGTGGTGCCGCGAGACGAGTTGCGTGATGCCGCGTTCGTGGTCGCCCGCTCGATCGCCGCGAAAAGCCCGACCGTGCTGCGGGCCGCGAAGCAGTCGCTCAACGGAATCGACCTCTGGGACGTGCGCCGCAGCTACCGCTACGAACAGGGTTTCACCTTCGAACTCAATCTGTCAGGCGTCGCCGACGAACACCGCGACGCGTTCGTCGAACGCCGTAACACCGACACAACTCGCTAGCTCGGCCGTGCCTCAGGCCCGGCACCGCGTCACGCCCGGGCACCGCCTCAGGCGTTGCGAGAACCGAGTGCGTCGGCCAGCGCCGCGGCAGCCGCGGCAACTGCGGCCCGGCCCTCGGCAACGACGGGCCCGAGCGAGAAGAAACCGTGGATTTGCCCCGGGTAGTAAACGTTCGTGACGGCGACGCCGGCGTCGGCCAATCGCCGGGCATACGCGCGACCCTCGTCACGCAACGGGTCGAAGCCAGCGGTGATCACGTAGGCCGGCGGACCCGCGCCTAGCGACTCAGACGTCGCGTAGAGCGGTGACAGCCGGGGATCAGTGATGTCGCTCCCCGCCGGGACGTACTGCTCGAAGAACCAGCGCATGTCTTCTGCGGTCAGGAAGTAGCCCTCTGCGTTCTCCGCAACCGACGGTGCCGTCTGCGACGCGTCGGTCGTCGGGTAAACGAGGAGTTGGTACACCAACGCGGGCCGCGCCACGGCGGACACTGCGGCCAAATTGCCGCCCGCTGAATCGCCACCGACGGCAACACGAGCAACGTCGACGCCAGCGACCGCGCCACCGAGAACGGCATCGACCACGGCCACGCAGTCGTCGACTGCGGCCGGGAACGGGTGCTCGGGCGCGAGCCGATAGTCGGGCGACACCACCACCACGTTCGCTGCGGCCGCCAAGTCCCGAACAAGGGGCCGACTCAGTTCGGCAGAACCGATCACGAATCCCCCACCGTGGATCCAGATCAGCGCGCCACGATCGCCGCCAGTCGACGCAGCCTCGGGAACAACGACCTCACACGGGACCCCGCCGAGCTCGACGGTTGCGACCGACGCGACCGCTGCGCCCTCGCCCGGCAACATCTGGTTGAGCCGCGCGTACTGCTCACGAGCGCCTTGCGGTCCAACGTCGACAAACCGCGGGGAGTTCGCGGCCGCGATGAGCGAGAGCAGTGCCGCCACCTCGGAGTCGAGTGGACCCTTGTCGGTCGGCAACCCACTCCAGAAGTCACCCGTGTCCATGGCGCCTAGTCTGCACCCCCGAACGATCTGACGCAGAGTCAGATCCAGATGGCCGATCCGACGTCGCGTCGGATCCACGGCATGAGTCAGCACAACGGGAGCGGGCATGGCAGTACCCGACAGACGAGTCACCGTCGAGGAAATCGCGTCGACGATTCGCTCGGGAATGACGATAGGTATTGGTGGCTGGGGATCGCGCCGCAAACCGATGGCTCTGGTGCGAGCCCTACTGCGCACCGACGTTACCGACTTGACCGTCGTCAGCTACGGCGGGCCCGACGTCGGCTTGCTGTGCGCCGCGGGCAAGGTGAAAAAGGTGGTGTCGGGGTTCGTCAGCCTCGACTCGATCGCGCTGGAGCCGCACTATCGCGCGGCCCGGCAGAACGCGACGATCGCCGCGGCCGAGTGGGACGAAGGGATGTTGTTGCTCGGCCTGCAAGCTGCTGCGTGGCGTGTGCCGTTCCTACCTACCCGCGCGGGATTGGGCAGCGACATTCCCGCGCTCATGCCCGACCTCGCGCTCGTGCGGTCGCCCTACCCGAGTCACGACCTCGGCGCCGATTCCGAACCCGAGGAGTTGCTCGCCGTGCCGGCGCTCCATCTCGACGTCGCTTTGCTCCACATGAATCGAGCCGACCACGGCGGCAACGGCCAGTTTCTCGGGCCCGACCTGTACATGGACGACCTGATGGCCGCGGCGGCGCAACGCACCTTTATGAGCACCGAGCGCATCGTCGTCACCGACGAACTCGTGAATCCGCACCACGGAGCCACCTTTCACACGATGCGGATCAGCCGGCTCAACGTGGAAGGCGTGGTCGAGACACCGCTCGGGGCCCACTTCACCGAGTGTCCGCCCGACTACGGGCGTGACGAGACGTTCCAAGCGGCCTACGTGAAGGCCGCGGCCGATCCCGAACTGTGGGCCGACTTTGCCCGCTCGTTTCTGCAGTGCGAATCCGAAAGCGACTACCAAAAGGCCGTCGAGTCGTGGCGCGCGGGTCAGGAAGGTTGATCATGAGTGAAACAACGGGATCGCCCACGGCCGCGACAGCGACTCGGGCCGAAATATGTTGCGTGGCAGTATCGGATTGTTTCCAGGAGGATCACAACCGGCTCGTGAACCCGATCGGGACCATCCCGATGATCGGTGGACGATTGGCTCGTGAAACCCACACGCCGAGCGCGGTCATGACCGATGGTTACGCGATGTTCGCGGCCAACACCCTGCCGCCGGGAGCCGACCCCGAGCTGGCAGTTGTCGAGAGCTGGAACCCATACCCGCAGATGTTTTCCGTGTTGTGGGGTGGTCGGCGACACGTGATGATGGGCGCGAGCCAAATCGATCGATTCGGCAACCAAAACCTCGCCTGCATCGGCGACTGGAATCGGCCGAAGAGCCAACTGCTCGGATTCCGCGGCGCGCCGGGCAACACGATCAACCACACGACGTCGTACTGGGTGCCTCGCCACACCACGACGGTGTTCGTCGCCAATGTCGACGTGGTGTGCGGGGTCGGTACCAACCGTGCCCGAGCGCTCGGGCCTGCAGGGCGTTTCCATCACCTGCACCGGGTGGTGTCGAACTTGGGCGTGTTCGACTTCGAGCCCGTTTCGGGGGAGATGCGTTTGCTGTCGGTGCACCCGGGGGTCGACGTCAGCGAGGTGGTCGAGGCCACCGGTTTTGAGTTGCACATCGCGGCTGACCTGCACGAAACGCGGTTGCCGACTCACGAGGAGTTGCACCTCATCCGCCATGTGATCGACCCGCACGGTCTGCGAAAGAGCGAGGTTCGCAACTAAGGCGCCGCTCCGGTTCAGGTTGGCGACCCATTTGCAACCTCTCAGCAGTGAGCTCTGGGCTCATTCTCAACCTTTGGCCTCATTTGCCACAGTCTGACCGCTCCTCGCGGTCTGTGCCACTACCGTGCGTCAGACCGGTCGCCTCGGGAACGGTGGGCATTTGGTTGCAACACAGGTGCACACGGAACTCGCTGCGCGTTGTGGGGATTCACTCTCCGCAATTGCTCGGCGAAACCCGAACTGAGGCGAACGATGACTCGCAGCACTTCCCCGATACTTCACCAGCGCCGGCGTTTCGTCGGCGCTGGTGTGCTGCCCACCCTGATTGTGGCGGCACTTATGGCGACTGCGCTCACTGCAGTGGGGCTGCCGGGACTCGGCGCACGCGCACATGCCGCGACATCGATCCACTCACTTGAGTCGACCACTACCTCGAGCCGGGTCGTCGACTCGACGTCGAAGTCGTCGGATTCCTCGGAGTCGTCGCAGTCGTCGCAGTCGCCGAGCACCAGCGATCCGAAGTCGACTAGCACGACGCTTGAGACGAGCGCGTCGACGTCGGAGTCGAGTTCGACGACACTCTCGACCGTCCCCACATCCTCCACAAGCTCCACCACTACGACCTCGTCGTCAGACATTGGCGTGTCGACGCACGAGGGCGAGTCGTCAAGCGATCGGTCGAGCACAAGTGAGTCGAAGGAGTCGAGCTCAACGACGACGTCATCGACGGACTCGACCGTATCGACCGTATCGACAGTTCCGACCTCCTCGACGGACTCGACAGTCTCGACCGTCTCCACCGTGCCAACCTCCTCGACGGACTCGACCGTGTCGACGGTGTCCACGGTGTCGACGGTGTCGACCGTGCCGACCTCGGGGACAGAGGCAACGTCGAGCAGCAGCCCAAGTACCCACTCGGATTCAAGCGGCACCGGCTTCACCATCGACAGTTCGGACTCCTCGCGGAGTTCAACCTCGATGGAAGGTACGTCGAGGTCGAGCGACAGTTCCCCATCGAGCAGTGAAGGCACGATCGGGACGATTGATGCCAGCTCGAGCGACACCGGTTCATCGAAGTCGAGCTCCACGACGTCATCGCGAGAAACCACGACCACTACGTCGGAACCAACGACTACTACAACCTCAGAGCCGACCACGACAACGACCGAGCCGACGACGACCACAACCTCAGAGCCGACGACCACAACTCGCGCAACAACCACCACGTCGCAGAGCACAACCACCACGTCGCAGACCACGACCACCACGTCGCAGAGCACAACCACCACGTCGCAGAGCACAACCACTACGTCGCAGAGCACAACCACTACGTCGCAGAGCACCACGACCACGTCGCAGAGCACGACCACGACAACGTCTGCCCCCTACTCCATCGGCAACCGGGTCTGGCTCGACACCAACGGCAACGGCACCGACGACGCCGAGCCGGGGATCGGCAACGTGATTGTCGAGTTGTGGTCGGGCGACTACGGCGCCTTCCTCGGTGCCGACGCCACGAACGCGCAGGGGTACTACCGCTTCGACAACCTCCCGGCGGGCTCATACCGGGTGGTGATCCCCACCACCATGGCTGCCGCGGGTGCTGCGCTGAGCGGCGCCGAGTCAACCTCGCCTGATGCGCTCAGCCCCGATGATGACGTCGACCGTGACGACAACGGCATCGTCGGCTCCGGGGGCGGCGCCCCCGCGTCGGTCTGGGTGCACACCGGCCTCATCACCCTTGGACCAGGTGGGTCTGAGCCGGTCGGCGAAAGCGATCTCGGCCCGGGCGACGCGGCCCGGCCCGACGACTTCGCCAACCTAACCGTCGATCTCGGCTTCCGGCCGCTCTACGCGCTCGGGAACCGCGTGTGGGAGGACAAGGTCGCCGACGGATTCCAGGCCGACTCGGAAAAGGGCATCGCCGGGGTCACCGTCGAGTTGTGGAAGCCAGACTTCAGCGCTCTCGTGTCGACCACCACAACCGACGCGCTCGGCTACTACCGCTTTTCCGGCCTCGCGCAGGGCGGCTACCGGGTAGTGATTCCCGCAACCATGAAGGCGCCCGGCGCGCCACTTGCGGGGATGCCGTCGACCGATCCGACCGAGCCCGACCCGAACACCGACATCGATCGCGACGACAACGGCATCGTGTTGCCGAATCCGACGACCGACGCCGTACCCGACTCCGTGTGGGTGCGCACCGGCGTGATCACGCTTGGGCCTGGCACCAACGAGCCGATCGGCGAGGACGACCTTGGCCCCGGCGACGACCAGTTCACCGACAACCTCACCAACCTCACGGTCGACCTCGGTTTCATTCCTTGCCCTGTGACAGTTCCGGTCATCTCGCGAGTTGCGCCGACCATCGTCGCGACCTCGCTTCCGGCCGCGACCTCGTCGCTCGGAACCGTCGGGACCGGCTCGACGACAACCTCGATCCCGTACTTCTCTGCCGGCAATCGTGTGTGGAACGACGCCGACAACGACGGCGTGCGCTCCCCTGGCGAGGCCGGCATCGACGGCGTGCAAATGGAGGTGTGGAACGCCGATCGCACTGAGCTGTACGCCGTCGCCGTCACCTCCGGCGGCGGGTACTACCGCTTCGATGGCCTGCTCGCGGGCGATTACGTGATCGTCGTCGCACCGGAAAACCGGGCCCCGGGCGGCGCGCTGGCTGGCCAGTTCAGCTCCGAGGCGGCAGCGACAAGCACCGACGGCGACGACCTCGACGACGGCATCGACGTCTCGCAGGACGGCTTTTGGATTGTGTCGCCGATCTTTACGCTCGGCCCCGGCCCGATCGAGCCCACCGGCGAGGCCGACCAGAATCCGGCGGTCACGGGTGGCGCTCCCGATCCGTTCTCGGACCTCACCGTCGACTTCGGCTTCTGGGGCCCCTCCTGTCCCGAGCAAAACACAAGCTCGAACAGCTCTGACTCCAGCGCCAGTTCCGACAGTTCCGCCAGCTCAGATAGTTCGGCCAGCTCGGATAGTTCGGCCAGCTCAGATAGTTCGGCCAGCTCAGATAGTTCGGCCAGCTCGGATAGTTCGGCCAGCTCGGATAGTTCGGCCAGCTCAGATAGTTCGGCCAGCTCAGATAGTTCGGCCAGCTCGGACTCCAGCGCCAGTTCGGACTCGACGATCTCGACCGTCCCAACGAGCGAGTCGAGCGCGAGCTCGAACAGTTCCGACAGCTCGAACAGTTCGGACAGCTCCGACTCCAGCGCCAGTTCGGATAGTTCGGCCAGTTCGGACTCCAGCGCCAGCTCCGATAGCTCCGACAGCTCGAATAGCTCCGACAGCTCGAATAGTTCCGACAGTTCGGACTCAAGCGCGAGTTCGGACTCGACAAGCTCCACAATTCCGACCAGCCAGTCGAGTTCGACCACGACAACGTCAGGGTCGACGTCCACATCGGCTTCGAGTTCGAGTTCGAGCACCACCACGTCGGGTTCGACTTCGTCGTCGATTCCGACCAGTGAGTCGAGTTCGACCACGACAACGTCAGGGTCGACGTCCACATCGG
>CAZWPY010000025.1:14676-16264 GCA_964635475.1 uncultured Acidimicrobiia bacterium | reverse complement strand
GCACCACCACGTCGGGTTCAACTTCGTCGTCGATCCCGACCAGTGAGTCGAGTTCTACGACGACCTCGGGGTCGACCACAACCACGTCCGGATCGACGAGCACGTCGGGTTCGACTTCGTCGTCGATTCCGACGAGCCAGTCGAGCTCCACGACGACCACGTCAGGGTCGACGAGTACCAACCCGACGACCACAACCCGCGCCGTCTCAAGCTCCGGGTCGATCGATGTCGGCACGACAACGACAACGACAACAACCAGCGCGCCGAGCAGCACCACTACGTCAACACCAGGATCCAGCTCCACAACCACGACCACGACCACGGCCCCGACCACGACCACGACGACGACGACGACCACGACCACGTCGCTGTTGGCGGCCTTGGGTGACTACGTCTGGTTCGACATCGACGCCGACGGCCAGCAGGACGAGGGCGAGCCGGGCGTTCCCAACGTCACAGTGACGCTGTGCAATAGCGCCGGCGTCTTTATCGCGGCGACCTCGACCGACTCGACCGGGAAGTACCTCTTCGACAACCTCGCGCCCGGCACGTACTGCGTGATGTTCGTACCCGGGCCGCAGTTTGCTTTCACAAACGCCAACGTCGGCGCCGATGCAACTGACAGCGACGCCGACATCGACACTGGTCGCACCGGCACCTACACGTTGGCCGCTGGCGAACGGAACCTCACGGTCGACGCAGGGCTGATCGACGACGTCGACCTCACACTGAACAAGGACCTCGCACCGGGGCAAGTGATCAAGCCGGGCGAGCTCTTGACGTTCATGCTCAACGTCACCAACACGGGTAAGGGCAACGAGCCGGGACCGATCACCGTGACCGACTACTTGCCCACGGGAATGACCTACGTCTCCTCGACGCCAGCCACGTGGGCGTGCCACACCAGCACGGGCGCCACGGACACCGTCGTGTGCGTGCGCTCCGGCTCCCTGGCAGCGGGCGCCAGCGCCGAAACCCTCTACATCACGGTGCGGGTGGCGGCCGACGCTCGGGGACAGCTGGTGAACACCGCGACAGTCAAGGGCTCCAAGCCCGACCGCAAACTGTCGACCAATACCGGGTCGAAGCCGATCAACGTCGTGACGGCGTCGGTCGGCGACACGGTCTGGAATGACACCTCCTGCGACGGTATTCAGGCCGCAACAGAACCCGGCCGCGGCGGCGTGACCCTCGAACTCATCGACGCCGCCGGAAAGGTGGTCGCCACCACCGTCACTGACGCAAGCGGGCGTTACGCCTTCACCAACGTCGCCCCGGGCACCTACACCGTGCGTGCCACAGCACCAGCGGGCTCGACCTTCTCGCCGCAAGCCGCAGGCGCCGATCGAGCAACTGATTCCGACGGCAACGCAACTGGCGTGACGGCGGCCTTCACGTTGGCCAGTGGGCAGAGCCGCACCGACATCGACTTCGGCCTGTGCACTGCCGCGCCGACGCCTACGCCCTCACCGGTGGCGACGCCGGCCACACCGATCGCACGCCAGCCTGCGCAAACCGGCGTCGACGCCGGCCGCGGCGTGCGGCTCGCGGTGGAAACGTTGGCCATCGGCCTCGTGCTCGTCGCGGC
>CAZWPY010000025.1:3770-14576 GCA_964635475.1 uncultured Acidimicrobiia bacterium | reverse complement strand
CGGCAACGGCGACCGCGCGGCGCCGCTGCCGTTAGTCGCCACGATGCGACGGCTGCCGTGCGAAACCCGGGACTCGGTGCAACACCACGCGGGTCTCGGTCTCCAACACGCCGAGGCGCTCCTTCAGTAAACGGATGACCTGCTCGAGGTCGGCCACGTCACGACACGACAGGTGCAACACGTAGTCGAATCGGCCCGTCACGTGGGCCGCGTCGACCACCTGCGAGATCGCCAGCAGTTCGTCGTCGAGCGCAGAAAACGACGCCGTCGGCGGCAACACGACGTCGATGATGGCCTCGACGCTGCGCCCGATCATGCCCGCGTCAACCGCAACGGTGGGTCGGACCACGCCTGCATCGAGTAGCCGACGGAGGCGTTGCGCGGTCGCCGACACCGACAAGCCGATACGCCGAGCGAGGTCGCTGGCAGAGATCCGCGAGTCGACGAGCAACTCGTCGACAATTTTGCTGTCTAACTCGTCAAGCGCCGCAACTTCTACCGCCATCTACAGCAAAGTACCACCAAATACGCAGCCTTTTCGGGCAGATGTCGTGTTTACTCACACCATGACGCTTGCATTTGTTTCTGGACTCGCCGAGGCAAGCGCCGCCTTTCCCGTCGGCCTCGCGCTCGGTCTCGCCGTAGTTGCGCCGCCGGGGCCGGTGTCGCTCGCCGTAGTCGGCGTCGCCGCCCACCAGGGCCGCCGCCGGGCGCTACACGCCGCGCTCGGAGTGGCCGCGGCCGATGTCGTGTGGACGATCGTCGCGCTCGGCCTCTCCAGCCGGATCGGCACAATCGGCCACACCGCGATGGCGCTCATCCGCGTCGCCCTCGGGTTGCTGCTCGGCGGGGCGGCGATTGCCGCGCTTCGCCGTCCCGACGCGGCATCGCTCGCCATTGCCGACATGCAACGACCCGGACGAACCCTGGCCGCGATCGCGCTGGCAAACCCGATGGCCCTCGCGGGCTGGCTCGGCCTCGCCGCCGCTATCGACGGCCGATTCCATGGCGCAGCGATGGTCGCCGTCGGCGTCGGGCTCATCGTTGCGTCGATCGGATGGCACCTCGTGCTCGTCACCGTCGCACGGCAAACGCTGGGCAGCCTCAGCGCCGCCGGCCGCCGCCGTTTCACCATCGGCTCCGCCGCGTTCCTCTGTGTCTTGGCCGCAACCCTCGTCGCCTCGGGCGTGCGGGGCTAACCACACTCCTGGTCCATGTGCGTCGCATTCACGGCGACGGCGGGGTCCGGCAGCAGCACCGGGCGCCGTCGGCGTGCCGCTGCGCGGAGTGGGTCGTGGCGCAGTACCCTGACTACATGGCACGTGCGTCATCCAAATGGCTTGTGGGAACTGTGGTGGCGGGAGCAACGTTGCTCGGCGCGCTCGTCGGCGTCGCTGCGGCGCTCGACAGCGACCCCGCACCCAAGCCATGCGCCTCCTCAACCACTCAAGCGTGAGCGCCTGATTGCGCCTCGCCCTTTGGCTCGGCAACCAGCAGCCGTGGCCACAACTTCTCGCGCGCGCACAGCTCGCTGAATCCTTAGGTTTTCAGCGGCTTTACATCGCCGATCACCTCATGGGCGACGGCGGCGACTTCGGCGCCGACACTGAACCCACCTGGGAGTCGACGGCGGCGCTCGCGATGCTGGCAGCGTCGACGACGCGGATTTCTCTCGGCCACATGGTCGCGTCGGTCACGTTCCGCCCGGTCGGCGTTTTTGCCAAGTGGGCAGCCACGGTGGCGGTGGCATCGGGCGGCCGGCTGGTGGTCGGCCTCGGCGCCGGCTGGCAGGTAAACGAACACTCCTCGCTCGGCCTCGCGCTCGGCACACCGGGCGAGCGTGTGCGACGTCTCGAGGAGACCTGCCGGGCGCTGCGCGCACTCTGGGTCGGCGACGTTGGGACCCGAACCACGATGGTCGGCGACTTCGTGCAGCTCATCGACGCAGTACACGAACCCAAACCGCGGCCCGCTCCCCCGCTACTCGTCGGCGGCAAAGGCCCTCGACTGTTGCGCGTCGTGGCCCGCCACGCCGACGAGTGGAACACGTGGTCGACCCCGACCTCGTTGCCCACCCGACTCGCAACCCTCGAGCAGGCGTGCGTCGCCGAGGGGCGGAACCCCGCGACGGTTGCAAAGTCGACCCAGGCGTTGTTGTGCCTGACCGACTCAGCCGCCGAGGCCGAGCGGTTTGTCGAGCAGTGGGCACCGCGACCGGCCCTCGCTGGCACGGCCGAACAACTCGCAGCAGCAATCGGTGCCTGGGCGCAACTGGATGTCGACGAAGTCGTCGTGCCCGACTGGACCCTGCCCACCGACCCCAGCGCCTTCGCCGACACCCTCGCCAGCCTCCACGCCGCCTTCACCACCCCGACCTGAGCCGGATTCCGTACGGGCCCAGCGCGACGTAAGCGCTCACCACGCGTAGGTCGGCGGCGCCACGATCGGCCGGGCGGGACCCGCAACGGGAGCGTCGGGTGGCGGATCCACCAGCCACCACGGCGGAAATCGGCCCGACGCACCCATGGCGATCCAGTTGGACAAGCCGAACGGACGCGACGAGCAGCTCTGCATATGGGAACGGTCGACCTCGCCTGCCACGACGCCGGCTCGAAAGGCCAGCTCCCACTCGCCGTTAACCGCAACCGGATCGACGACACGAGCCGTCACAACCAGCGTCTGTGTCGAAGCAGAAGGAATAGCGACTGTTTCTGAGCTCACGACAACCACCTCACCGGCTGGCGCGGGCCACGTGCGCCACAAGGCGCCATCGCCCGACACCCTTGTCGAGGTCACCCGGCCACCTGCGTACAACCGCAACTCCATCTCAGACACGCTCCACAGTCGGGCCTCGTCCACTGTCGCAGGCACGGCACCGAGGTCGAGCCGCACGACCCACACCCGGGTGACTGCTCCAGTGGTTGCGGACGGCGAAAACAAGGGCAGCGGCAGCGCGAAGGCATCGACACTCAGCGCGGGTCCGACGCTCACCGGCCCGACCGCAAAACAGGTCCCCGACGAGCCTGCCGCGCCAGGGGCCCGCGTTGCGGCCACAGCCGGGGCGCCAACTGAGCTAACGAACACCACGAGGCCCGCAACCGCTGGCCAGATCCCTGACGCGCCGAGCGCGAGTCGGCGGAACCGTGCTGTCCGTGCTGCCATCGGGTCCCCCTTCCCTTCACCCCCTTAGACGGCCGAGCGCCTGGCGCGGTTCCACGGCGCTCGCACGTACGGGCCCTTGGACGGCGTCACCACGGCGGCGCAGCGGGCGGCCGCCCGCTGTTTAGGTGGACTCGTCCGGGAACGCCGGAACGATTCCTCCTCGGGGCATCGGCAACCTCGTCCCGGCGCCACTGGCAACTCCGAGATGCCGCTCCATGGCTTCGCCGTACACGGCCGCCTCGTCTGGCGGCCTCCACGCCGCATTCACCGGCCCCACGTGAACGCCGCTAAGCAACACGGGAATGACCCGCGTAGTGGTCACCATGCGTGGTCCTGTCCAACGCTCCGCTAGCCGGCCTTTGAAGGTCACGGCCCCGCCCAAACCAGCCACTCCGGCTCAACACGATCCGCGGCCAAAGGGCGACTCCTGCAGGAATCAGACACCCGACCCATCCAACAGCCAATGGCTCCACACCCAGGCCGACCCCGATGATCAGGAGTGCAGACTCAAGCGAGAGCAGCCGAAACTGTGCCGAGGAAAAGTCCTCGCTGAGTCGGCCGTGACAGGAACAGTCCCGTTGCCGTGCCCATGCGACCACACGAACGCCAGCGACTGCGGCCCACGAGACACCCACGCCGGCGCCGAGAAACCCAGCGCCCAGAAGGGCCGCCAACCCGAGTGCCAACGACCACGCCAGCAGACACAGCCCCACGACTCGGTCGAGCCGCAGAGGGACGAGCACTAGCCCACCAGCGTCCGACAGCGCGACACGGTGGCGGGGGGCCACGATTTTCGAGCAGGCCGACGGTGCCAACCGATAGCAAATCAGTACTTCAAGCGCACTAACAGCCAAGACGGTGGCCGGCACCATGAGATCGCTCCGGTCGCCTAGCTAGAGCTTGAGGCAGCCGGAGGACCGCCACCCAGATCAACCGGACCATCAAGTTTCGCGCCTGCCAGGCTGTCGCGCAGCTTCGCTCTGTGGAGTTCGCGCTCCTCGTCGTTCTCCGGGACCGGCCTAATTATCACGAGCACCGGCGTGTCAAGGGGCAGGTCCTGCAGGTGTTCAAAGTTCAGTTCGATGACCACATCGACCCCAGACAGCACGTCCTTCCTGCCATGCTCCGCAACCCACGCCCCCGACTCACCCACGAAGGACTTAATGGTCGGCGCGGTCCCACCGGCGAAATGGGGGTCGTTGGTCGTAGTTGCCCGAATCTCAACCTCGTAGCGCATCAGCAGCACTCCCCATGACCCAAAACTCGTTGCATTTGATGTTGTCCACTGCGCAGACTTCGACATACCGAACTTGCCCTCTTTCGCCGGACTCGCAAAGGCACCTAGGGTCCGCGTAGCACCCGCCACCATTGTTGAAGGTCTGGACCTTCGGGTACAGACAGTGCCGATGCTCAACAGGAGAGGGCTCGCAGCTGGCCAGGGCCGAAAGCATCGGCAAACCCAAGACTGCACCTGCCGCGGAGCGCAAAAACCGCCGACGTAACACGTTCCCCTCCCAAATCCCGAAGACGGCCAAGTGTGCCGCCGTGTGTGTGTCAAGGGGCAGGCGCAAAAAGCTGCCTCGGCGCCGTTGCCCGCGCCCGCTTGCTCGGTGGTCCGTTGGCCTGGGCATATTCCTGCTGGGCGCCGATGACTGCATTGGACGGGCAACGACGGTTCCACATCGCTCGCCCACACGGCTGTTTACGTGGCCTCGTCCGGGAACGCCGGAACGATCCCTCCTCGGGGCATCGGCAACTTCGTCCCGGCGCCACTGGCAACTCCGAGACGTTGCTCCATAGCGTTGCTGTATGCGGCCGCCTCCTCTGGCGAGTCGTAGGTCTGCGCCACGCCAACCATCACAAGCGTCTCGGGCGGCAGATCCTTCAGCGGCGTCAAGTCGATCTCGTGGGAACGCTCTTCGCCAGTGATCACATCGCGGTGCCGGCTGCGAACCAACCAGCCTCCGGCGACCTCCACGTGCTGCGCGAGCGTGCGCAATCCGACACCGTGGGCAGCGAAGGGGTCGTCGCTCTCAATCACCTTATAAACGGCACTTCCCGCATCGGTGCTCCCTTGGTCGTGCGAGGCCTGCGTTGTTACGTCAGGTCAGGCGAATTCGGCGGTGAAGGCGTCGACCAGGGCCATCAAGGTGGCGTCGTCGATGCGCTCGACGTCGGCCTCCGACAACATGCCCGACGCGGCGATCACCGCCCGGAATTGCGCAAGGGCCGCCGCGCAGCCGGCGCACTCGCCCAAGTGCGCCTCCACGCGCGCCGCTTTGCGGGGCGACAACGCACCGTCGAGATAGTCGGTGACCAGCGTGACGAACTGTGAACACTTCATTCGCTCACACCTGCACCCAGACCAAGCCCCTGACCGCGGCGTGAGGCCTCGATCCCGGCGCGAACCGTGGACCGCGCTCGATGGAGCAACACGCGGGCGTTGCCGACCGAAATGCCCAGCGCCTCGGCCGCCTCCTCGCTGCTGAGACCTTGCACGTCGCGCAGCTCCAGGACGAGGCGCTGCCGTTCGGGCAACGCAGCGACCAGCGTCGACACTTCGGGAGCGAGTTCGGCTGCGAGCAGTCGCGAGTCGACCGCGTCGGTCCAGTCCGTCGGCGGATCGGTCCAGTGACCGTGCGGCCGCCGTGAAAAAAGCGGGCGAGTGAACCGGTCGCGGCTAAACCCGCCGGGCGAGCCCGACGACGCGCCGGCCGACGATTCCAGCGGGTCGGCTCCCGCGGGCACCAGACGCGCCTCACGTTTGCCGATCGTGCGTGCGCGATTCAGCGCGATCGACGCCACCCACGTGCGCAACGACGATCTGCCCTCGAAACGTGGCAGCCCGCGGATCACCGCGATCCACGTCTCTTGCGCGACGTCGCCCACCGAATCAGGCCTGACGTAGGCCGACACGAGCCGTCGCACCATCGGGTCGAACTCTCGAACCATGGCGGCAAACGCTTCCGCGTTGCCCGCGAGCACGTCCCCGACATCGACCACACCGCGATCGTGCCACGTGTCGCGGCCAACGTCGGCCCGCCCCGGTCATCAGACCAGTTCAGGATCCGTGTGAATGTGCACCATCACCGGGCCGTCGATCGGCCCCATCGCGGTGGCCATCGCCTCCTCCAACTCCGCACGTGTCCGCACGGCGAGGCCGGTCGCGCCGCACAGCCGGGCGTATTCGGCGAAGTCGGGGTTGGTCAGTCCGGTTTTCCACGCCGGATACGACGCGGCGTACTGCTCTTTGGTGATCTTGCCGAGTTGGCCGTTGTCGAGCAACACGTGGCGCACGGGCAGGCCAAAACGCACAGTCGTGGTCACTTCGGCGAGATACTGACCAAAACCGCCGTCGCCCGTGACGGCAATCACTGGCCGGTCGGTGGCCATCGCTGCGCCCATCGCGGCCGCATAACCAAAACCGATCGAACCCAGATAGCCCGACATCATCACCGTGTGGCGGTCGCACTCGAAATAGCGACCGAACGAATAGGCGTGATTGCCGACGTCGACCGCGATCACCGCGTCCGCGGGCGCGTGACGGGTCAGCGCGTCGAACACCGCCGCCGAGCTCACGCCGCGGCCGTGGTCGTCGCCCACCCGCGTTGCTTTGTCGGAGCGCCAGCGTTGCCAACGTTGCGCAACCTCACCACGGTGGCCGTCTACGGGGCTACCCGTGGCCACGCGCTCGCGCAACGTGTCGGCGGTCAACTCGGCATCGCCGAGAATCCCCAACGCAATCGGGTGAAAACGGCCGATCGCGAGCGGGTCGGTGTCGATCTGGATCGTCGGCACGTACGTGGCCAAACCGGTGTGGTTGGCAAACGACGCGCCAAACACCACCAGCAAATCGGCCTTGTTCATCATCGCCGAGGCGACTGGCGTACCCGAGCGGCCGATCACTCCTGCTGCGAGCGGGTGGCGATCCGACACGGCGCCTTTGGCTTTGAACGTCGTGGCCACCGGCGCACCGACGGTCTCGGCCAACGCCAACACGGCGGGCGCTGCGTCGCGAGCGCCGTAGCCGATCACGAACAATGGCCGCCGCGCCGCCGAGATCCGCTCGACTGCCTCAGCCACTGCGTCGGGCGCGGGCGCGGAGGGAAACGACGCAACCCGACCGACCAACGAACCCGCGGCCACCCCGGCTCGGGGCAACACTTGCACCTCGTCGGGTATCACCAAGTGGGCGACGCCACGTTCAACGATCGCGTGTTTGACCGCGAGTGTGGTCAACTCGGCCACGTCGGAACCCGCGTGAACGGTGGCTTGCCACGCGGCCACGTCGGCAAAGGCGGCCATCAAGTCGAGGTCTTGGAACGCACCTCGGCCCATCACCGACGACGGAACCTGGCCGCTGATCGCGATCACCGGCGCGCGGTCGACCTTCGCGTCGTACAAACCGGTGAGCAGATTTGTACTGCCCGGGCCCGCAATCGCAAAACACGCGGCCGGCCGGCCGGTGAGTTTCGCGTACCCCACCGCGGCAAACGCCGCCGCACCCTCGTGGCGAATACCAATAAAACTAAGGTCGCCACGCTCCTCCGCGCGACGAAACGCGTCGGCGATCCCTAAGTTCGAGTGGCCGACCATCCCAAACACGGTGTCGATCCCGCAGGCGACGAGCGTCTCCACCAACACGTCGCCGACCGTGCGCGCCGGCTCGACAATCTCGGGAATAAGCGCCTCGACCGCACCGTCGGCCGCGCCCGGCGCTTCGCTCGCGCGGGTCGCCACGCACGGAACCGCATCGGTAAAGCCCGGCGGCGGTTGACCCGTGGCCGGGTTGTACTCATAGCCGTGCCAGGGGCAACGCAACCAGCCGTCTTCGATCGTCCCCTCGCCGAGCGGGCCGCCTTGGTGCGGGCAGCGGTTAGCCAACACACCCACCTTGCCGCCGCAACGGCTCACTGCCCACGCACGACCGCCCATTTCGACAGTGCGAGTGCGATCATCGCCCAAGTCGCGTAGCTCGGGGATTTCTACCCACGTCCCCTCCGCGGCGTCGGCCGCCGAACTCGGTACAGTCCCACCGGTCGTCTCGCTCACGGCAACAGTCCTCCATAGGCCACACCCGAAAGGTGGTGCATTTCACGGTCAAAGGTGGTCAAGTCGTCGAGCTCGAACTCCGACAACGAGCGGTGGCCACAGGCTCGGGCGACCACGCCCATCAGCTCCACGGTGGCCGCGAAGAAGCGGGCGAGGCGCTGGGCCGCGTCGTCGACGGGCAGGCGCGATCGCAACACCGGGTCTTGCGTGGCGATGCCGACCGGGCACTTGTCGGTGTTGCACGCACGCATACCCACGCACCCAATCGCTTGCAGCGCGGCGTTCGACACTGCGATCGCGTCGGCACCCATGGCAAGCGCCTTCACGAAGTCGGGCGCCGTGCGCAAACCACCGGTGATAACCAAACTGACGCTGCGAGTTGGGTCGAGCGAGTCGAGGTGTCGCCGCGCGCGGGCGAGCGCGGGGATCGTCGGGACCGATATGTGATCTCGCAGCACCAACGGCGCGGCGCCGGTGCCGCCGCCACGGCCGTCGAGAATGATGTAGTCGACGCCCATTTCCATCGCGGCGTCGATGTCGGCCTCGATTCGCTGCGCCGACATCTTCACGCCGATGGGAATCCCGCCACCGAGTTCCCGCAACTCCGCCACCGCGGCAACGGCGTCGGCGAGCGAATGCCACTCGGGGAAACGCGAGGGCGAGATCGCCGACGTTCCCGGCGTGAGACCGCGGACCTCGGCAATACGGCCAACAACTTTGTTGCCCGGCAAGTGTCCACCGGTGCCGGTTTTGGCACCTTGGCCTAGCTTGAGGTGCACGGCCTGCACGAGCCCGACCAACTCGGGTTTGTAACCAAACCGAGCCGACGCGACTTCCAAGAAATAGCGGCCATTGGCTTGCTGTTCTTCGGGCAACATGCCGCCCTCACCAGAACAGATCCCCGTGCCGGCAAGTTGCGCGCCGCGTGCTAGCGCGGTCTTT
This sequence comes from uncultured Acidimicrobiia bacterium, assembly GCA_964635475.1. GTDB lineage: Bacteria > Actinomycetota > Acidimicrobiia > Acidimicrobiales > CAZWPY01 > CAZWPY01. Next base: position 5,420 of record CAZWPY010000025.1, on the reverse strand, counting down.
GCCTCAAGCGACAACGCACCGAAGCTCATGTCCGACACGAACAGTGGAATATCGAGCGCGAGCGGTTTCGCGGCCCGGCCGCCCAGTGTCACGCTCGTCGTGACGGCTTCATCGTCGAGCAACGGCATCTTCGCAAGCTGCGCGGTGTTGATCTGGATCGAATCCCAGCTCGGCAACAACGTGCGTGGCACACCCATCGCACCCACTGGTCCGTGGTGGCCGACTTTGCTGAGCCCGTCGCGCGCCAGCGCGTGGATGTACGCGACGACCGGTTCCTCGGGCGAATCGTGGTGCGGGTAGTGGTCGTGAAAGTCGTACTCACCCACGGCCATGGGATGCGCGCCCTCGATCGGGCGACCCATACGACGTGCGTACTCCTCGATGTCGCGGCGATCGATCCGCAGGTCGTCGCCATCGACGTCGACATCAAAACGGTGCAGGCATTGCGACGGGTCGTACGCGGACACGCCGGTGTCAGCCGAGTAGTCCCAGCCATGCACGCCACACACGATGTCGCCCCCGACAACCTTGCCGTCGGCAAGCAGCGCGCCACGATGTTGACATCGACCTTCAAACACTCGGGCTTCGCCGTGCCACAGCACGCCGACGAGCTCGATCCCCAGTCCGACGAGGCGAGTGGGAGCGTCGGGCTTCAGCGCCGACACCTGCCCGACCACGACCCACTCCCGCTGTTTTGGCCCTGACCCGATCACCACTGGCTCATCATTCATGCCTGGGCACCATCCACCTGTTCACCGATCATGATCGGCAGTCTCTCGCGTCCATCACCCGTTACACGAGGGTGTAACGCGGCGGTTGCCACCGACGACTCAACGCCGTGACCTCAGACTCCGATAGCCGCAAGCCGGCCAACCCGGCCAGCCCCGCCGATCCGGCCGACCGCCCCAGCCCCGCAGATTCCGCCGCGCCGTCGCCGACCGCGTTGAGCGCTCGACTGCGGGCCCACGATCCCGACACATTGCGCAACACCCGGATTGCTGTACACGCCGTGGCCGAACACGTGCTCGCGGGCACTCGCCATCGGGCCGTCGGCCGGATCGGGCTGCGGGCCGACGCGTCTCGCGTCTTTACTCCGGAGTTTGCCGATGCAAACGGCCGGCCGCTCACGTTGGCGATCTCGGTCGGCGGCGGCGACGTTGCCCTGCTGGTGGCGCGGCCCGACGATCCCGCGACCGACGTGGTCGTGCCTCTCACCGGTGGCGTGTCGTTGGCAGCCGCGGCATCGGCTGCGGGGCTCGAGCTGGGCGCGCCCGACAACTACCCGACCGCGACACAACTCGACCCCGTTGCCCCGCTCGCGATCGACGCCGACTGCGCCGCCGACCTGGTGCACGCGCTGGCCCTCGGCGCCGACGCACTGGCGCAGGCCGCGGCCGCGTCTGCTGGAGCGTCGGAAACGCAGCTGTGGCCCGAGCACTTCGACCTCGGCTTCTCCGCCGAGGAGGTCAACTACGGCGTGTCTCCCGGCGACGATGCTCACCCGCTCCCCTACGCATACGTCGGGCCGTGGAACAAGCCCGACGACGCCGAGTGGCCCGAGCCGTGGGGCTATTCGTTGTCGCTCGGACATACCTCCGAACTCGACGACATCGTGCGTTTCCTGTTGACGGCGGCGAAGTAGCGGCCGGC
>CAZWPY010000025.1:0-3670 GCA_964635475.1 uncultured Acidimicrobiia bacterium | reverse complement strand
CCGAACTCGACGACATCGTGCGTTTCCTGTTGACGGCGGCGAAGTAGCGGCCGGCGAGCGTGGTAGGACAGCGCAATGACCCAGAGTTCGAACCCCATCCCGCCGGATTATCCCCGCATTAGCCCGTACCTGTGCGTCGACGGCGCAGCCGCCGCGATCGACTTCTACACCCGAGCGTTTGGCGCCGTCGAGCACATGCGTTTGCCGATGGGCGACAAACTCGGCCACGCGGAAGTGAAGATCGGCGACAGCGTTGTGATGTTGGCCGACCCGTCGCCCGACGTCGAGTTCGTGCCGCCCACCGACGCAGCCGCTTCGTCGTCGCATCTGATGTTGTACGTCGCCGACGTCGACACCGTGACCGCGCGAGCCGTCGAGTTGGGTGCGACGGTGCTTCAGCCCCCGACGACGCAGTTCTACGGCGATCGAACCGCGCAGATTCGCGACCCGTTCGGCCACCGCTGGACGCTTGCATCCCAAATCGAAAGGCTCACCGTCGACGAAGTGATGCAACGTATGGACAGCCTCGGCGCCGACGAATAACCCGGCTGGCCAGCTGTGCTCCCTGGCGCTCGGCTGCGCCCGAGCTGTGCTCCCTGGCGAGCTGTACTGCCCTGGCGCTCGGCGGTACTGCCGGCGTCAGCTGCGCTGCGCCATGAGGCCGCGCACGAGTTCCACGACGTCGGCCGGTGCTTTTGCGGGCGATCCCGCGTCGTACGGCGGCTGTGGGTCATATTCGATACCAAGTTGTATCGCTTGTGCGACCATCGGGTCGACCGCGGCACCTACGAGCGTGAGTGCCATGTCGATGCCCGAGCTCACTCCGGCGGCCGTCACGATCCGTCGATCGGGATGCACCACGACGCGTTCGGTCACGTACGTAGCGCCATACGACTCAAGATCGGCCACAGCTCCCCAGTGCGTCGAGGCCGTCAGCCCGCCGAGGAGGCCGGCCGCGCCGAGCAGCAGAGACCCGGTGCACACCGACGCCACCCACGTCGCGCTCGGGTAAACGGCACGCAGCCACGCGACCTCCGCGCTCTGCGGGTCTTGCGCCATTGCCCGGGTCACAAATCCACCCGGCACCACCACCACGTCAGGGTGCGGGGTGTCGGCCAATGTGCGCTCGACGTCGAGGGTTACCCGGGTCAAGTCGTCCCGGAGCAACCCGGGCGCCGCCGCGACAAGCTGGACATCCCAGCCGGGCGTTTGCCCGAAGACTGTGTACGGGCCGATCGCGTCGAGCATGGTCAGTCCGGGGTAAACGAGCAACGCAACATCCATGGCGAAATGCTGCCAGGTCCCGCTGCGTCCGGTGACACGTCGACCACACTCGGCTCCTTGAGCGACGAGCGACCAACCGCCGGCAGGACTTCGTGCCCGACGCGGCGATGGAGCACACTGGGTTTGACCGACGGTCGGACAGGACGGCACGACCCGGGTCGCCGCTGCTGAGGTTTTTGCGAGATCGCGCTCAAGTTCGCCGGCCAAACCGCCGATCATCACTCAAGCGGGACAGGACGAACACGGCGCAAAACGTGGCCCTGACCACCGCGGGTCGATCCACCGCCGCCGCCATTGGGGGATGGCGACGGTGGTGGATCCCCAACGCCGCCTTTCGCGTGCCGAGGCTGGTAGTTGCCCGCCACCCAGCGCGGCCGACCTTGTTTCGATTGTGGCTGCTGGGGAGCATCACGGTGGCAGTTCGAGAAATCGGGCGCGCCCGATAAAGACTCGCCCATCGAGGACCCGATAGCAGTCCCGCGTGGCAGAGAGGTCGCGCGTTGGGAGTTCTTTCGGATGCGTATCCAGCGTTTGTCATCCCTCACCCGCCGCGTCGGTGCAGGTGCTGTCGTTGTTGCAACGGTGGCCGCCTACGTCGGACTGTCGGCCGGAGTCGCGTCAGCGGCTCCGTCGTTGCAGTTCGACAAGCGTGCCTCGGTGTCTACGGCCGCGCCGGGCCAGGTGTTTACATTCGCGCTGCGCTATCGCTGCGCGTCGATCACCGAAGCGTGCACCGACGCGCAAATCGTCGACGTGCTGCCGGCTTCAATGGAGTTCGTGTCGCTGCCGCCGGTAGGTGGACACGTCGCCAGCGTGTCACGGTCAGGCAACTCTGCGACCATTCAAATGCGTAACCCGCTGCCGGCAGGGTCATCAGGACTGCTCACGGTGGCGGCCAAGTTCAAAGAGTGCGGCGACTCAACGCCGGTCGGCCCGCAGACCAACATCGCCAACTTCAGCGCGTCCAACGCTGCGACGGTTGGATCGTCGGCATCGGTTAGCCAAACCGGCACTACCCCACCGTGTGGTGGCGGGGGTGGTGGAACCGGCAACCCAGGTTTCGTCAAACAGATGCTCAACTACACGCTCTCGCTCGACGGGGGCGTGTGGATCTACATGACCACGCCCGCCCGGGCGTCGACGACCACAATCATCGACAACCTCGACCCCGGCTTTGTAGTGACCCGCATTGATCCGAACCCGGCATTTAGCGCGATCGAGGTTCAGTGCGCCAACACCGCCACGTGGCACGACGTGACCGCTGGGCTCTACGCCAACAACCCCTTACCAGCCCCGTGTGTCGGGATCCCCAACTCTGACCCCACGCTAGAGACGTGGAACGTCACAGCGATCCGCTGGACAGCTCCAGCCGGCGGTCCGATCAACTATCAGTCTCCGTACCTCGAGACGCCCGCAACCAACCCGTTCGCGCCAGCCGATCTGCCCAACTTCGTTCCTCTGGTCCCCGGCACCTTTGTGGGCAACTGCTTTGTCGCCACCGGGGGTCTCAACGACACTGCCTGCACGCAGTCCTTCGTTGACGAAGTCGGCACCGTAAAGCCGACGGGAAGCAAGTGGATGGTCGGCAACCCGACGTTGCCGTTCGACGTGAGCCCAACGGGCTACCTAAACGACTTCGTCCGCAACCCGGTCACGCAGCCCATCGACTCCGACGACATGAGTTACGCGTTTATGTTCGGTCCCCATAGCTCGGGCGGTGATTGGGTCGACCCGGTCTTCACCGAGATCCTCGACGCCGATCTACGTTTCGAAGCAACGAACTGGTGGGCGACACACCCACAAGGCAGCAGCCCCTATCTCGCCGCTCATCCCGAGTGTTTGAACCCCTCCTTCTCGACCCACGACCTGGTCGATGCCCACGGCGACACGCGACAAGTACTCGTCTGGGCGTTCCCTGGATGCACGCTGCCCAACCTGGGCCCCAGCACACCCAAGATCGCCATGTTCTTCACCGCCAGTCTCGAACCCGGAACTTCGGCAGGCACTGAGATCGACAACGTCGCCACTGGCCTGGTCGACCAACCACTCATCGACATGCACCACTGCCGAAACGCGATCCCCGGCTTCAACGACAATCCTCAGGTCGACGCCTACTGGTCGCCCACCGTGGATACGTCGGATCTCGATCAAGACGGCATCATCACCGAGCGGTTGTGCCACACCAACCTCGTCACCTACGCCTTGCCCGAGATCAGCCAGTTCGACTCGTCGAAGTATGTGAAGGGCGCACTCGACTCGGGTTACTCGCGTTACCCGCAGTTCGGTGACACCGATATTTCCGGCGCCGGTACCTATCGCATGGTGTTGGAGAACGTCGGCAACACGTCGAATACGAACCTTCAGTTCGTCGACATCTTGCCGCACG
>CAZWPY010000024.1:29397-30841 GCA_964635475.1 uncultured Acidimicrobiia bacterium | reverse complement strand
AGCGCCGCGACGACCGCTGCGCCATCGCCAAGAGTGACGAAGTCGAGTGTGACGAAGTTCACCGGTCGCGAGTGTTCTGACCCGCACGACGCAACGCGCTCAGCAAGAAACGGATTGGCGTTGATCGTCACCGCACGGTCGCGGCGTGGGCCCGGGTCGGTGAGGAAGTGGTTGAGGATAAACAACGCGTTGCTCGCTGACCCGCGGTTGTACCGGCAACTCAAGTCGCTCGCGACTTTGGCTGAAAAGGGCGTTTCCACCGCGTGGTCCCAGACCGGAAGGTAACCCGGGAATCCACCACCTCCGCTGTCGGTAAACACAACCAGGCGCGTGCCGTCGTTGATCATCGTGGCCAGAGTCGGCCACGGCGCGGCTGGGTCGTGATCGAGCAAATACGGGTCGAGCCCGGCCGCGGCGAACGCCGTGTGAACATCTGCGGCTTCGACGTACGTCTCGAAAATGATCGACATCACCTCAGTTGGGTGCGCGTCGAGCCACGCCTTCAGCTCGGTTAACGCGTCGAGCAACGGTCGTTTGCCGATTACGCACAACGCATGGCACAAAAACACCTCATTGGTGCGTTGGCCGAGCGGCTTGGAGTTGTCGTAGTGCAGGTCCCACATAAGGGCGCGCACGCCAAAGTCGAGTTGTTCGGCGAGTGACACGTCCTGATTGGGTGCCTTCCAACCTTCGGCCTTGATCGACATCGCGTTGTGCGAGGTGAGATACGCGACTTCGTCGTAACGCAGGGAGCACAGGTAGGCGCTGCCTTGGCACTCCGCGGTCGACGCGGCGGCTGGAGAGATGCCTACCGCGCCGAATGTGACGGCGATGCTCGCGACAGCGAGTCGCGCCAGTCGTGTGTGCCGTGACCTGTTTGCCTTCACCCCACACCTCCCGTGTGCCGGCATCGCGGCCCCGCGCGGGGGCTCGGGCTTGCCAGCGGCGACCAGTAGCGTACGGCGATGGCCGCCTCCGCATCTGGATCGCTCGTCGCGGGCACGCCCGCGCCCGACTTCACCTTGCTCGACCAAAACGAGGCGCCGTGGGCGCTCGCCGAACAGCGAGGGCGCTACGTCTTGGTCTACTTCTACCCGAAGGCCGATACGCCGGGCTGTACGACCCAAGCGTGTTCGGTTCGCGACGCGGCACCTGAGTTGCCCGAGGACCTCGTGGTCGTGGGTGTCAGCCCCGATGCGCCGTCCAAACAGGCGAAGTTTGCCGCCAAGTACGAACTGGGCTTTCCCTTACTCTCCGACACCGACCACGCTGTGGCCGATATGTACGGGGCGTGGGGCGAACGATCGATGTACGGCCGCAAGTTCATGGGGATGATCCGTTCCGCGGCACTCGTCGGTCCTGACGGCAACGTGGTGGCGCATTGGCCAAAGATCTCGCCGAAGGACACCGTGCCCAAGGCGCTTGCGGCTGTTCTGGCAAACAA
>CAZWPY010000024.1:8579-29297 GCA_964635475.1 uncultured Acidimicrobiia bacterium | reverse complement strand
GTGCCCAGCTTCAAAGTAGGCGTGCAGCTACAACCGCAACACACATCTGTGGCCGAGATGCGCGCTGCGTGGCAAGCCGCTGATGCGATGGGTGTGAACTCGATCTGGACCTGGGATCACTTCTATCCGCTGTACGGCCCAGCCGATGGCGCCCACTTCGAAGGACAGTCGTTGCTCGCCGCGATGGCGGTCACGACATCGCAGGCACAGTTCGGGATGTTGGTGACGTGCAACTCGTACCGCAATCCCGAGTTGCTCGCCGATATGGCGCGGACGATCGATCACCTGTCGAACGGACGTTTCGTCCTCGGCGTCGGCGCGGGCTGGTTCGAACGTGACTACACGGAGTACGGCTTCAACTTCGGGACCGCCGGAGAACGCCTCGCGGCACTCGGCGACGCGTTGCCGCGGATCAAGGCCCGACTCGCGCAGCTAAATCCGGCGCCAATCGGACCACTGCCGTTGTTGATCGGTGGCTCCGGTCCGAAAAAGACGTTGCGGATGGTCGCCGAACACGCCGACATGTGGAACTCGTTTGGTCCGCCCGAGAACTACGCACGCTTGAACTCGATCCTCGACAACTGGTGCGATGAAGTCGGCCGGCCTCGCGATGCCGTCGAGCGCACGGTGTTCCTCCAGCCCAACGAGGTCGACGACTACGGCGCGTTTGTCGAGGCCGGCGCCCAGCACCTCATCGTCGGCATTCAAACTCCGTTCGACCTCTCTGGCGTCGAAACACTGCTCGCCGCGGCGGGGCACTGACGGGTACTGCGGACTCGTCAACCGACCGAACGGGCGCGGGCTCGACTGGTCACCCACGCGCCGCTCAAGACGAGCGCGGTGCCGACCAGCGTGAGCGGATGAACCGTTTCGTCGCGGAATAACACGCCCAAGACAATCGCGACGATGGGCGCAAAGTAGGTGATTACCGAGCCGCGAGTTGCCCCGACGCGGCTCATCAACGCGGCTGCTGCCAAGAAGGCGACGCCGGTACCGAGCGCGCCGAGGGCGACCATGGCCGCGAGCTGTGGCCAGCCAAATGACGAGTCGGGCACGCCCGCCAGCGCGTAGGGAAGTGTCAACACGAGCGCGATCCGTTGCGAGTTCCACAACACGTCGAGGTTGCCGTAACTCGCGAGCTGCACGGTGAGGTTGGTCGCGACGCCGTAACTGACAGTGGCCGCAACGCACAGCAGCACGCCCACTGCTTCTGTGTTGCCGCTGCGCAAGCTGGGCAACGACAGCGCGACGACGCCGGCGAATCCGACCGCGAGCCCCGCCGCGAGCAGGCGTGACGGTCGTTGGGAAAACGCCAGCGCGCCCACGAGCGCGGTGAACAACGGGACTGCCGCGTTGAGCATTCCTGCGAGCGACGAGTCGATCCACTGTTCGGCGATCGGAAACATCGTGAGAGGAAAGGCCATCCACACCACCGCGAGCATTGCGACCCGCGGCCACGCTGCTCGCGGCAAGGTCCTGCGCGTGCCCGGCATGAAGCTCAACGCCAAGAATCCGAACAAGATCCTCGCGAAAACGATCACTCCGGGTTGCAGTCGATCGAGTCCGATGTCGATGAAGAGAAACGACGATCCCCAGATACAGGCTGCCGTGAGCAACAAGGCCCAGTCCTGGGGGGCAAATGCTGCGTGGTGTGCCGAGGCGGGCGGGGGATTGGGAGTGGCCGGCAGACCTGCGGACGAGGAAGATGGGGAGGTCGTGTCGGACACGGCTATCAGGATCCCGATTCAAGGAGTCTTCTCAGTGGCTGGACAGTCTCGCCCACAACAGCTCTGTGCTTGGGACGATTTCCCCGTTCATCAGACATCCGAACCGATTCGGTATTCGGCCACTAGCGATCGCAACTTCTACGACCGCTACTACTTCAATGCGTTTGCTCGTTCGGGTGGGCCGATGATTGTGTTTGGCTTTGGTCAGTACCCGAATTTGGGTGTTACCGACGCGTTTGCCGTGTGGACCGAAGGCGACGTTCATCGGGTTGTGCGGGCGAGTCGTCCCTTGAGCGATCGTGCCGACCTTCACGTCGGCCCACTCAGCGTCGAGGTGCTCGAACCACTGCGTTCCTTACGGATCAGACTCGCACCCAACGAGTGGGAGTTCGACTTCGACCTCACCTGGAGCGCGGCAGGCCGTGCCTGGCTCGAACCGCGACACTTCGTGCGGAGCGCGGGCCGCGTCGTGTTCGACACTCAACGGCTCGCGCAAACCGGGGGTTGGAGCGGCGAGGTGCGAATCGGGTCCGGCGCGACCCGCAGGTCGTACGTGGTCGAGCCGCACGAGTGGTGGGGGACCCGCGATCGTTCGTGGGGCGTGCGGCCCATCGGGGCGGCTGAACCGCCGGGAATCCACGCTGTCGAGCCGGTGATGACAGGCCTGTGGCACTACAACCCCGTGCGTTTTGATGGCTTCGACGTATTCCACATGTGTCAGGAGACCAACGCGGGAGTTCGCACCCTTGAGGAGGCAGTGTTGGTGCCACACGACCCGGGCGCCGAGCCGGTCGAGCTTGGCCGCGCCTCGTCAAGCTTCGAGTTGATTCCCGGGACGCGTGTCGCGCAGGGGGCGAAGGTGTCGTTCTCGCACACCGACACGGCTGTGGGTGCGTCGATCAGCGCTGAACACCTCGCGAGCTGCTACATCGGCGTCGGCACGGGTTACGGCCTCGAGGCCGACTGGCGCCACGGGATGTATCAGGGTCCAGATCTGGTTGTGCAGGGGCTTGACGCGTCGGTAGCCGACGTGGCGCCGCTGGGTCAGTACGTCGTGGTCGACCATGGGGCGCGTTGGACGGCCGAGTCGGGCCTGGTGGGCTGGGGTCTGCACGAACACGGGTTCTTCGGCCCGTTCGATGCGGCCGGTCTCACGACGTAGCGGTTCGGTCTCGGCTCGGCCTGTAGATGTGCGCGGCCGGGGCGATCGGGTCAGATAACCTCTGCGCCCGAGCCCAGGTGGCGGAATGGCAGACGCGGAGGACTCAAAATCCTTTGCTCGCAAGAGCGTGTGGGTTCAAGTCCCACCCTGGGCACCACAGAACCGAACCGCGGTGCCAGCCTGAGCCGCGGTGCCAGCCTGAGCCGCGGTGCCAGCCCGAACCGCGGTGCCAGCCTGAACCGCGATGCCAGCCTGAGCAGCTACGCAAGCCCAGCCAGGCTTCCTGTCGCAGGGTCTCCTAGGCAAACGCCGGCAGCGTGAAGCCGACCTCTGCGCCGCCGCCGGGCCTATTGCGGACAAAGGTGCGCCCGCCGGCCCGCGACACGATGTCGGCCACGATCGCGAGTCCGAGCCCCGATCCCGGCGCCGAGCGCGCCGCGTCGGAGCGGTAGAAACGATCAAACACCAAGGCGTGTTCACGTGGGTCGATCCCCGGCCCACGATCGAGCACCGACAGGGCTTGTTCGGTCACGCGGATCTCGATTGGCCCCGATGTCGTATCGAACTTGGCGGCGTTGCCGACAAGGTTCACCACCGCACGCTCCAAGCCCTGTCGTGGCGCCCACACCAGTGCCGACTCGCCCGACACGGTGATCGTGCGCGAGTAACGCCGAGACAGCCGCTCGGCCACCGCGTCGGCCACAGCACGCAAGTCGACCCGAGATTGCTGCTCAAGTTGGTGTTGGTCGGTGGCTAGTTCGACCAGTTCATTGGCCAAGTCGACCAACTCACGAGCTTCACTTTCCAGATCGTCGACCAGTCCCTGTCGCTGATCCGGGGCTAATCCGTCGAACTTCTTCAGCATCGCGATGTTGGTCGTCAGGCTCGTCAGCGGAGTACGCAATTCGTGGCCCGCGTCTTGGATCAGTCGTCGCTGCTGGGCTTGGCTCGATCGAAGAGCGCCGATCGTGTTGTTTAAGGTCACGGCGAGCACGGCGGCCTCGTCGCGTCCCTCCACGGGCACCGCGTGGGTCAAGTCGCCCGTGCGGCCGATCTGCTCCGCGGCCGCGGCGAGTCGGCGCAAACGCCGACTGATCCGCTCTGCGATCATCCAGCCGAGCGCCGCGCCGACCAGCACGACGGCGAGCGTGCCAAGGAGAATCTTCGTCCGCAGTCGACTCAAGACTCGGCTCGACTCCGCGGTGTTGCGCACACCCAACACAATTTCGTTGGGGCCGATCGCGAGCGCGCCGACTCGGTAACTCTCGCCACCGACCGACAGCGTGCGCAACGCCACGCGGTCGGGATCGGCGATCGGCAGGTCAGCTGATGGCAGCTCGATCGTGGCGACGGTGATGGTGTCGCCCGCGTCATCGAGTGACACCCGCGCGACCTCGACCGGCCCCGTCGAGGGCGGGCCGCCCTGCGCGGAGGTGGCCGGCGGGCGATTGTTGGCACCAGCAGGTGGCACGATGCGCCGGGCGCGGGTCGCGGCTGACTCGACCGACGAGATCACAGAGCGGTCGATCTCGCGATTGAGCGAGTCTGAGGTTGAGTTGTAACTCGCGACGCCTGCCGCGCCACTCGCGATCGTGGCAATGACCGCGAGCATGAGTGCGACGTTGGTCCGCATGCTGCGCCAGCCCGACACGTGGCCGACCGGCGAGGCAGCGGGCGTTGGGGCGCCCGGCGGTGCAGCCGCGAGAGCAGTCATGTCGGGCGCACCGTGTAACCGACGCCGCGCACGGTGTGGATCAGTTTGGCTTCGCCCTCTGCTTCGACCTTACGTCGCAGGTAGGAGATGTAGACGGCGAGGTTCTTCGAGTCGGGACCGAAGTCGTAACCCCAGATTCGGTCGTAGATGGTCGAGTGTTCGAGGACGATGCCCGAGTTCGCCATCAGCAACGCCAAGAGGTCGAACTCCGTTTTCGACAGCTCGATCTCGCGGTCGCCGCGCCAGACCCGTCGGGAGTTGGGGTCGAGCGACAGGTCAGCCACCACGAGGGTGGTCTCGGAGCCCTCGGGCGAGTCAGGGGCCGGTGAACTCCGGCGCAGCAGGGCTCGCAGCCGCGCGAGCAACTCGTCGAGCTCGAAGGGCTTGACCACGTAGTCGTCGGCGCCCGCATCAAGGCCGGCGACACGATCAGAGGTTTCCGTCCGCGCTGTGAGCAGCAGTATCGGCGTCGTGAGCCCCTCGGCACGCAACACTCGACACACGGTCAACCCGTCGATGTGCGGCATCGACACGTCGAGCACGATCACATCGGGGTCGTGCTCCTTGACGGCCGTCAATGCCTCGGTTCCGTTTGTGGCCGTCACGACGGAGTAGCCCTCAAAACCAAAGGCGCGATGAAGCGAGTCGCGAATCGCTCGGTCGTCGTCGGTGAGTAACACGGTGGCCATGCACTCCATGTTTGCCGGAAAAGGTGAGAGGTCGGTGAGAACGCACCGCGAGACCCCCAAGGCCCCAGAAAACGGAAGGCCCGGAACCGGAAGACCCCGCACGAAGGAAGACCCCGCACGAAGGAAGACCCCGCACGAAGGAGGAGCACGAAAGAATGTGGCCGTGACTACAACCATCGATCGCGAACGGCTGGCCGACCTGCATCGCCGTGAACTCGACACCTTTGTCGAGATGCGCCCCGAGTCGAGCGCTCGTGCGGCGGCCGCCCGCGAGGTCTTGCTCGGCGGCGTTCCGATGCCGTGGATGACTCGTTGGCCCGGGCCGTTCCCGATCGTGTTCGAATCGGCCAACGGCGCCCGTTTCGTCGACGTCGACGGGATCGAGTACGTCGATTTTTGCCTCGGTGACACCGGCGCGATGACGGGACACGGATTGCCGCAAGTAACCGACGCGATCGCCGCACGTGCGGCACGAGGGATCACGACGATGTTGCCCTCCGACGACGCGACCTGGGTCGGCGAAGAACTCACACGGCGTTTTGGTCTGGCGCGCTGGCAGCTCGCCATGACGGCGACCGACGCGAACCGCTTCGTGCTGCGGTTTGCTCGTCACATCACGTCGCGGCCGAAGGTGTTGGTCTTCGACTACTGCTACCACGGCACGGTCGACGAGGCGTTTGCCACGCTTGACCCACAGGGCAATGTGGTCGCGCGGGCGGGGAACCTCGGACCAGCGGTGGATCCGTCGGTGACTACTCGCGTGGTGCCCTTCAACGACCTCGGCGCGCTGGAGGCCGCGCTCGCGCACGGCGACGTCGCCGCCGTGCTCGCGGAGCCGGCGCTGACCAACATTGGAATCGTTTTGCCCGAGCCGGGATTTCACCAGGGCATGCGGGAGCTGTGCACCCAGTACGGCACCCTTCTGGTGATCGACGAGACCCACACGATTTGCGTCGGGCCCGGTGGAGCGACGGCCGCGTGGGGGCTCGAGCCCGACATGTTTGTGATCGGCAAAACCATCGGTGGGGGAGTTCCGGCGGCTGCATACGGCCTCGCGGCGTGGGTTGCCGAGGCGCTCGCGCCAGCGCTGGGGTCTGATGCGATCGACATCTCCGGCGTCGGCGGCACGTTGACCGGCAACGCGTTGGCAACCGCGGCCATCCGCGCTACGTTGAGTTCAACCTTGCGGCCCGAGGACTTCGCGCACATGGTCCCACTCGCGACGGCGTGGGCCGACGGCGTCGCGTCGGTCATCGAGAGCCGAGCGCTGCCGTGGAGCGTTCAACAACTCGGAGGCCGCGCGGAGTACTGGTTCTGCCCTGCGCCTCGCGACGGAGCGCGAGCGGCCGCTGCGGCCGACCACGATCTCGATGCATTTATGCACCTGTGGGCGCTCAACCGCGGCATTCTGCTGACGCCTTTTCACAACATGGCGTTGTTCTCGCCCGCGCACGGCCTTGCCGACGTCGAGCTCCACACCGAGGTATTCGCCGGAGCCGTCGCGGCGTTGCTGGATTAGCGCGCCGGACCCGTCGCGGCGTTGCTGGATTAGCGCGCCGGACCCGTCGCGGCGTCGCTGGATTAGCGCGCCGGACCCGTCGCGGCGTTGCTGGACTAACGCAGCCGGCCCGGCGCGTGCTCGCAGGTGGCGGCTACTTCCAGTACGCTTCCAGCGTGATCATGCCGTCGGACACAACCGTTAACGATGCGCCGCCTAGCGACATGGCGGCTGGCGAAACGGCGCAGCGTTCCCATCGCGGATCTGTACTTATGCGTGCCGTCATGGGCAGCGCGACGTTGGGTGCGGGCGTCATCCACTTGGCTTTAGTGCCGAACCACGCGGCCGAGTGGCGGTTGCTCGCCATTGGATTCGCTGTGTGCGGATGGGTGCAGTTGGCACTCGCCGCCGGCTTGTTCCTGCGCCCGTCTCGTGCGTTGATACCGCTGGCGTCGTTGGTCAACATGGGTGCCGCCGCCGCGTGGACGGTAAACGTCACCCGCGGTTTCCCGTTTGGACCCGACAAGAACATCGCGGAAACCGCCGACACAATCGGCTGGCTGTGCTTCGGACTTGAGCTACTCGCCGTGTTGGCCGGCATCGCCGCCTTGGCCGATCAGCGGCCTTTTGAGCGGCTGAACCCGGGCTGGGGTTTTGCGACGACGATGGTGTCGGGGTTCGCGGTGTCGATGGCGCTCGTGGCGCCCGGGGCTGTCCACACCCATGGCGGTGCCGACGGCCACACCCACACCCACACCGACGCGAGCGGGGTCGCGATCGACGAATCCGTTCCCCACACTCACGACACGGGCGCCGTGACCGAGTTCGCGACCGTTGCCAAGTCCGACCGCTGTGACATTGGATTCAACACAAAGGCGTTTAACGACGTCGCAAAGCCCGGCGTTCCGCACTCGCACAGCGACACACATGCGGTCGACTTCACTCTCGACGAGTGGGCTGAGGAGTTTGTGTCGCCCGCCGTCACTCCCGACCTCACGCCAGCTGGCGTTGCGACGTTCCTGAAGCAGCCCGTCAACGCAGTCCAAGCGCAGGGCATCTTGTCGGGCGGCCTCACGCACACCTTGTCGGAAGACCCGTGGATCCCCATGACCGACCAGGCCGAGTGCGACGCGCTTCGATCCGAACTCCAACAAGCGCGGGCAGTCGCCGGCAAGTACTTCACAGCTCAAGAGGCGATCGACGCCGGCTATCGAATGGTCACGGAGTACCTGCCAGGGATTTCGGCGCACTACATGAACTTTGCCTACGTCGATGGCACGTTCGAAATCGACAAGCCCGAGATGTTGCTCTTCGACGGCAACGGCCCCGACGCCCATATTCAGGGTTTGAGCTACTACGTGATCAAGCCGGGCAGCGAGGAACCGACCGTCGGGTTCACTGGTCCCAACGACCACTACCACGTGCACTCAGCCCTGTGCATTGCGGGCGGCAAGGTCGTCGGCGGCTCGACCACGACCGAGGAACAGTGCACAGCATTGGGTGGACGTAAAGCCCAGGCTGGTGGGGCGGGCTGGATGAACCACGTGTGGATCGTTCCCGGCTGCGAGAGCGACTGGGGTCTGTTCTCCGGAGCCAACCCCGAGCTTAAGGTTGGTATGGAGAACAGGAGCGGCGAGCCGGGGTCGAGCGGATGCCTCAGTGGCAAGACGATGGACGACGCTTTGACCTTCGAGGGCGGCGACACGATCGTCGCAACTAAGGCTCCCGCCACCGAACAAGCGCAGGGTTAATCTCGCGCCATCACGTCGGCGCCTACCGGCGCCGCAATGCGGCGGCCGGAAGCCGCTCACATCATTGATTTGGGGGGATCAAATGCACATCGAGGGCCAGCGCGGCGCGGCGCCGGATCCTCTGGACCGTCTCGCGACGGGTCAGACTGTGAGTCGGGAAGCGGGGTGGTTTCAAGGTGCAATCCCTGTCGATGACGACGGCCGATCCGCTCGACGAAGTCGTAACAGGGCAGCGGTTCTCGATGCGTTTTTGGATCTGCTCGAAGATGGCGTGGATTGGCCGACCGCAGACGAGATCGCCGCGCGCTCGGGCGTTTCAGCCCGATCGATTTTTAGGTTTTTTGCCGATCTCAACGAGCTGCAAGATGCCGGGATTGCTCGTCAGTTCGAACGAGTCGCACACCTGCTGCTGATCCCGATTGATCCCGCGGCGAGCCTCTTGCACGAGCGCGCGGCGGCCTTGTCTCGGCAACGCCGCAACCTCTGGGAGGCGGTCACGCCCTCGCGGCGCTTCGTCGCTCGTGGCCCGCTGTCGAGTCGACTTGCGATCAGCGTGCGCCAAAGCGATCTCGTTATGCGCGAACAGGTCCGTTGGCTCTTTCGTCCCGAACTCGATTCGGTCGCCGACCTGACGAGGCGCCGCTGGGTCATGGACTGTCTCGATGTTGCCGCGAGTTGGCTGGCCTGGGATTACCGCCGAGCCACACTCGGCCGCAGCGCCACCGACGCGCAGTTTGGGCTCGAGCACGACGTTCTCGCGGCGTTGGCCGCTGTCGTTCAATAGTCGCTGAGTAGTCGCTGACTAGTCGCTGACCACGGGCGTTACGCGCCGAATCAACGGCGGCGAGTCAGCTCAGCCGGCGTCAGCTCAACCAGAGTCAGATCAGGCCGAGTGAGATCAGGCCGAGTGAGATCAGGCCGAGTGAGATCAGGCCGAGTGAGATCAGGCCGAGTGAGACAGGGTCAGATCAAACGATGAAGTCGCGGCGTGGCCGACGCCGTGTGCGACGCACGAGCCCGCCGCCGCTGCCCATCAACGCGAGGCCGACGACAGCTTCGAGGCCCGCTTCGATCCCTGTCTCGGCCGTGGTGGTTGTTGCCGTCGTATCGGTGGAGCCAGTCGTGTCGGTCGTGTCGGTCGTTTCTGCGGCTGAGGTCGTCGTTGTCGACTCCGAGGTGCTCGCTGTCGAGTCGGCCTCGGAGGTCGCTTCTGAGGTCGTGCTCGCTGAACTCGTGTCGTCGTCGTCGGAGCTGGAGGTGCTCGCCGGGCCCAAGAGCGAACTCTCGATCGACTGCCGCATCGAGTTGAGCGATGACAACGAACTCGACGACGGGTCCGCAGCGTCGCCACCGGTAGCGCGGGGGATCACCGGCTGCGCGCCGACCGCGTGCGCGGTCATCAACGCACCGCCGGCAAATAGCGCGGACGCGAGCGACAGTTGCGTGATTCGCCGCATCCGCCGCGAGGTGGTGCTGCCCGACTTGTCTGAAGTGTGCGCCTGCATCGTGATCCAACCTCGTCTTCGTGAAAGTGGTTGCCGAGACCGGTAGGTGGGCCCGACGTCGTCCTGCGCACCACTCGTAACGGTCAAACAACCACTGTACGTGTCTACTTATGGAACCTCATGTTGCTCGGTTGTGCAAACCGCGCCCAGCTCCACCAGATTGCGTGTCGTCGTGTGTCGACGGTTCGACACACGATTGTCCCACTGCGTGGCCTTTTCGCGCGGGCGGGCGATGCGGTCCCTACGATGGTGGAAATGGTCGAGCTAGGCACTGACATCGACGAATTTGGTGCCTCGTTGCGCGCGGAGTGTTCGTCGTGCGGCTCGATCCTGCCCGAAGGGGCACAATTTTGCCCGTCGTGTGGTCACCTCGTCGCCACGGTGGCCGAGGAACGGCGCATCGTGACCGTGCTATTTGCCGACCTCGTCGGGTTCACCTCGATGAGCGAGGGCCGTGATCCCGAAGCGGTCAAACGCATTGTCGACGGCTGTTTGCGGGCCCTCGTCGCCGACGTCAGCGCCTACGGCGGGACGGTCGACAAACTCCTCGGCGACGCGGTGCTGGCACTCTTTGGCGCGCCCGTGGCCCACGGCGACGACGCCGAACGTGCAGTTCGCGCCGCGTTCGCGCTGCACGAGACCGTGCGCTCGTACTTGGCCGACCACGTGTCGCCGGAGCTGGCCGTCGACCTCGGCACTCAGCAACTCGCACTCAGAGTTGGGATCAACACCGGCGAGGTGCTCACGGGAGCGTTACGTGCGGGTGGGGACTACACGGCCATGGGCGACGTGGTCAATGTCGCCCAGCGTTTGCAGACTGCGGCCGCGCCGGGCGAGGTGCTCGTCGGCCCGTTGACCCACGAGTTGACCAGCCGAGTCATTCACTTCGACGAACTCGACCCGATCGCGCTCAAGGGTCGTTCGAGCAAGGTGGCGGCGTGGAAAGCACTCGAGGCCGTGGCGCCGCCGGGCCGGCGCGTCGGCGCTACGCATACCCCGCTTGTCGGTCGCCAGCGCGAACTCGATTTGCTTGTGTCGTTTGTCGAACTCGTGGAGGTGCAACACCGCGCGGGCCTCATCGTGTTGAGCGGCGACGCCGGACTAGGAAAGACGCGTATCGCCGAGGAGGTCGCCGCGCGAGCGGCCACCGATTGGGCGGGCCGCGTTCTGGAGGGCCGCTGCGTCCCCTACGGCGAAGCCAACATTTGGTGGCCGGTTGCTGAGGCGATCATGGAATTGGCCGGGATCAATGAGTGGGATCCGCCCGAACGCCAGTACCTGCGGATGGTGCAACTCGCCGTGCGTGCGCTCGACCTCGAGCCTGAGGACCCCGAGGTGCGCCGCTGTGTGAGCGGTTTGCGTTACGTGCTCGGCGACGAATCGGCGTTACGCAAACTCGAACCCGCTCGTGCGCGCGACGAGGCGATGCGCGCGATCGAGATGTGTGTTGCCGGCGTCGCGCGTCGCCAGCTCGTCGTGTTGGTCGCGTCCGATGTTCATTGGGCCGACCAGCTGGTGTTGGATCTGCTCAATCGTTTGCTCGAGCGACTGCGGACATTGCCCTTCGTCTTGCTGCTCACTAGTCGCGCGCCCGTCGACGGCATCACGGCGCCGGCGAGCTCGATCTCGATGCGAGTGGACCCACTCACCCGAGCAGAGGCCGACGAGTTGGTGGCCGCGTTGCTTGGCCGGCCCGATCCGCCACCCGTGTTGGCGGAACTGCTCTACGAACGAAGCGGCGGATCGCCGTTATTCCTTGAGGAGCTTGTCGGCTACTGGACCGAGGCGGGGATCGATCTCGGGGCGGCTGCGCATCCCAGTTTCGACTCGCGGGTCGGGGATCTGCCGGTGACTCTGCGCGGCGTCGTTGCGGCGCGCCTCGACGGCCTCGACTCGCGCAGCCGTGCCGCGTTAGAGGACGCAGCAATCCTTGGCCGCGCGGCCAGCGTGTCGGCATTGCGGTCGATGTTGGCGGCGCACGGTGAGCTCGCGGTCGACGAGGTGCTCGATCACCTCGTCGACAAGAGCCTGCTGGTGCTCGATGACGAGGACGAGTGGCGGTTCAAGAGCGACGTTCTGCGTGAAGTGGCCTACGACACCTTGACCAAAGCCGATCGTGCCCGACGGCACTTTCGGGCAGCGAATTGGTACGAAAGCCAGCCCGGCCACGGCTGGGAGCAACAGCGGCTCGAGTTGCTCGCGCATCACTTCGCGACGGCCGCTGAACTGAGCGTCGAGGTCGGAGCGATCGATGGGCTGCCGCCGTCGCTGCGTGGCCGCGCCATCGACGCGTTACGCCGCGCCGCGGGCGCGGCGGTGAGTCGAGACATGTGGCCGGTGTCGAAACGTTTGGTCGAACGAGCTCTCGCGCTCGGGCCAAACGACGATCAAGCCATCGAGCTGCGGATCCAGCTCGCACGGTCGCTCGCGGCAATGCACGACCTCGTCGGCGCACGAAGCCACATCGAGGGCATCGCCGAGGGTACCGGCGGCGGCGCTGCCCGGCTACGGGCCGAAGCCTTGACGGTGTTGGGCGACATCGAACGCCGCGAGGGCCAGCCCGAGGCTGCGATCCGCACGCTGGAGCAAGCGCTCGACCTGTGGGGGGAGTTGGGCGACACCGAAGGCGCGGCGCTCACCTTGCGCCATCTGGGAATGGCGCTGTTGTTTCAAGGAGACCACCAAGCGGCCGAACGTGCGATTCGGTCCGCGCTCGCCGAATACGAGGCCTCCGGCGACGAACGCGGGCAGGCGTGGGCGTTGCAAAACCTCGCGTGGACGAGCTTTTCGCGGGGCGACACCGACTCGGCCGAACAGTGGGTGGAGCGATCAGCCGAAAAGTTCACCGAACTGGGTGACTTCGGTGGCCTCGGGTGGGCGATGGGCCTGCTCGGCTGGATCCGCTACTTCCAAGGCCGACTCGATGAGGCAGGCGAGATTGCTGAGTCGTTGACCGCGCACTTTGGGGACTTCAGCGACCGCTGGGCCGACGGCATGCTCAACGTGCTTTTGGCATCGGTGCGGCTGTGGCAAGGCGACTCGGTCGGCGCGATCACCCGGGCGCAACATGCCCTGACCTCGATGGAATCGATCAACGACGGGTGGGGGACCATCCAAGCGCTCGTCGCGTTGTCACGCGCGTTGGTTTGCGCGGGGCGTGTGGCCGAGGGCCGGGAGTGCGTCGGGCGGCTGCGAGCACTGAGCAGTTCGGACCAGACCGCGCTGGGTGGGGCACTGGGGGCCTTGGCTGCCGCGGCAATCGAGGATCAAGTGGGCGATGGCGCACGCGCGTTGGAGCTCCTTCCCGACAGTGTCGGCAATCGTGAGGTTGGCGGCGACGAGTTCTGGGCTTCGCGCATCATTGCCTTGGTCCACCTCGGCCGCGTCGAGGAAGCAATCGCTTTGGCCACCCGTCCCGACGTCGCGACCGCGGGGCGCACCAGTCGGTATCTGGCGTGCGCGCGTGGTTACGCCTTCGTCGCGTCGGGTCGCCTCGCCGAGCTCGAAGACGTGCTAACGCCGACGCCCGGAGGCTCCTATCTCGACGAAGTCGGCTCGTGGGTGTTGCGGGCCCTCGCCGCCACTCGTGAGGGCCACGCAGGCACTGCCGAGGAGGCAATTGGCCGGGCCCGCCAGCGAGTCGACCAGACCAGTGCCCGTCTCGACCAAGCAGTCGTGCGGATCGCTGAAGCGGTGATCGCGCGGCGCTTCGGCCGAATCGATGCGGCCGACATCGAAGCCTCGGCGCGGGCGCGGATGGAGCTCATCGACGTGAGCCCGCAGGGTTGGTTCACCACTTTCTCGTTGTGTGCCGGGCTCACGTAACAGCAAGCTCTGCCCACCACCCAGCGAAATCCCGACCCGGACAACAAACCCGGCGGCGGGCGTGTACCGCAAGTAACATCGCGGCGCCGTCGCAGGTGACGGTCATCGAGTTTCGAGCAGGCAAGGGCGGCCGCAATGGGGGCATTCACATCGACACGCACACGCGCACGCACGACGCTGGGCCGCGTGGCCGTGTTGTGTGTGGGCATCGGCGTACTTGCGGCGTGTGAAGCCCCGCCGCCCACGCCGACCGAGCCGACCTACGTGGCCCTCGGCGACAGCTACCAGTCGGGGTTCTTGATCGCCCCCTACGTGGCTGGCTCGCCCGAAGGTTGTTATCGCTCCGAGAAGTCCTACAGCGAGTTGCTCGCGGCCGCGCGCCCGGCACTGCAGCCGATGCGCAACATGACCTGTTCGGGCGCAACGACCGCGGACTTGACCTCGTCGCAGCTCAGCGGTCAGCCCGCGCAGTTCGACGCGCTTGTGTCGGCCACGACGCTTGTGACCCTCGGCATGGGCGGCAACGACATCGGGTTTTCCTCGATCGTGAGTGGGTGCAACGTCGCGGTGACCTTGGGGGGCCTCAATCCGTGTCGCGACAAGTTCGACCACGGCGGCTCCGACGATCGGTACCCACTGATTGCCGCCATGCGGGCGAGTTTGACCTCGGCGTACCAACAGGTGGCACAACGTTCGCCGAACGCACGGGTGTTGGCGATCGGTTACCCGAGCGTCTTGCCGCAGAACAACTCCGCGACCTGCACCCTGGTCGCCAGCGGTGATGCCACGTTCTTGCGGCGCCTCCTGTCGGACCTCAATGCCGCAATCGCTGGTGCGGTGGGCGACGCGCGGGCGTTGGGTGTGAATGTCGAGTACGTCGATTTGCAGACTCCCAGCGTCGGGCACGAGATCTGCTCCGCGAGTCCATGGGTGACGACGATTTCGAATCTGTTCCACCCCAACGCAGCGGGCCACGCGGGTTTCGCGTCGATCATCGGCGCGCAGATCGACAACCCGCCGGCGCCGTCAACTACGACGACCTCGGCCTCGACCTCTGCATCGACGACCTCGGCCTCGACCTCTGCATCGACGACCTCGTCAACAACGACGACGACCTCAGCCCCAGCGGGACCCTGAGCCGTCGGGCCCGCCCGTGGCGCGGCGGGCCGTGATCTCGGCCAGAAATGGGTTGGTCGCGCGTTCTCGACCCACCGTCGTAGTTGGCCCGTGACCGGGCAGCACGGCCGTGCGGTCGTCGAGGGGCAACACCTTGGCCTGCATCGAGTCCATCAGTTCGTCGAATGACCCGCCCGGCAAGTCGGTGCGGCCGATCGAACCGGCAAACAGGTGGTCACCGGAGAACAACACCTGCTGGCCGTCAAGCTCCATCAACAGGCACGTCGACCCTTTGGTGTGGCCGGGCGTATGGAGAACAGTGAACTGCATGCCCGCGCCCGACACGACCTCGCCGTCGTCGAGGTCGCAGATCAACTCCGGCGGACTCACGTCGAGGTCGGCGAGGTAACGGCCAAACATCCCCGACGTTCCGATCGGATCGAGCAACATGTGGCGATCGTTGGGGTGGATGTAGACAGGAATGCCAGCCTCGTCGGGGCTGCCCGCTTCGCTGGTGCTGCCAGCCTCCGCGGTGCTACCAGGCTCGCTGGTTCTTGGTGATTCTGAGCCCACCGCCGCGTGCACGACCTGGTCGCTCGCTGATCCGCGGTGATCGTGCGCCCGGCCGACCACGTGGTCGTGCGCGTGCGCGAGCACCTCGCTGACGCCGCCGACGTGATCGATGTGGCCGTGCGTGTTGATCAACGCGACGAGCCGAAGGTCGTGGGTGGCCAGACGCTCGACAATCGCGGCCGGGTCGGGTGGTGCGTCGATCAACACGGCCTCGCCGCCGGGTCCGTCGGGGGCAATCAGGTACGCGTTGGTTTCGGTGAACCACAAAGGAAGTTGCTCAATCAACATGGCGGGCTCCACGGTAGTTCTCGACACGCCGCGTACACTGCGCCGATGTCAGCGGCACGCTCGCACGACGGCGGATCCCAAAAGGCCACTCGCCTGGAGCGACAACTTCGTGACGTGTCGGCGCGACTGAAGCAGACCCGTGAGGAGCTCAACATCGCCACCGAGCAACTGGCCGTGTTTCGTGACCAGGCCGAGGAAGCGAGAGTACGTAGCCTCGTGTCCGAGACGCCGATTGCCGAACAGGAGTACCGGGAAAATCAGCGCCACGCGCAGGTGATGGAGCGTCATCACGCTGAGCTGACAGCACAAGCCGGGCGTTTGGACGACGAGCAGTCTGGTCTGCTCGACAGGCTGGCGGCCGTGTTGCGGGAAAGCGAGGACGTGTGAGCAGCGAGGTCAAGACCCGGGTCGTGGTCGCGGAGGACGAAGCGATCATCCGCCTTGACTTGGTCGAGATTCTGGCCGAGGCCGGCTACGAGGTGGTCGGCGACACGGGGCGGGGTGACGAAGCGCTCGAGCTTGTTTCGACTCTGGCGCCCGACGTCGCTGTGCTCGACGTCAAGATGCCCGGGCTCGACGGGCTGAGCGCCGCGGCCGAACTCTACGAACGACACGCGTGTGCCGTCGTGCTCGTGACCGCGTTTTCACAACGAGAAATGGTCGAAGCAGCACGGGAATCGGGCGTTGGGGCTTACGTGGTGAAGCCGTTTCAGCCGAGCGACTTGATCCCTGCGATCGAGATCGCGCTCGGTCGACATGCCGAGCGGCTTGCGCTGCGCGATTCGGTCGGCACGCTCGAAGCTCGGCTGGCCGCGCGCACGACGATCGATCGGGCCAAGGGCATCCTGATGGACCAACACGCCATGTCGGAGGCCGACGCATACCGATTTCTCCGGCAAAACGCGATGGATTCACGGGTCTCGATGGAAGACGTGGCGCGTTCGGTGGTCGAAGGGACTGTCGCGCCACAGCCCGACTTGCCCGACTAGGCCTGCGGGAAGCGACTAGGCCCGCGCCGAGCGACTAGGCCCGCGGCAAGCGACTAGGAGGCAGAGTCGGTCTTGTGCGGCCGCGGAGTGCGTAACGAGCGGCGCAGGATTGCCCAGTAGGCGATCAGCGTGACGATGCAAAACGCGAACCACTGCAACGCGTAGTTCAAGTGCGGGCCTTCGCCGAGGTCGGGATCGGTCGTACCAACGGCAGTCGGCAGCTGGCCCGGGCTGGCACCGTCGGCACCGTCGCGGTCGGCACCGTCGGGGTCGGCGATCAGCTCGGCATAAAGCCCCTCGATCACCGGCTCAGGAATCTGTTGCGCGAGCCGATCCACATCGACGCGAGCTAGTTCGTCGAGTCGGCCGGTCGCGGGGTCGGTCGGTCCGATCCAACCCCGGGTCTGCGACAGCCGGATGATGCCGGTGATCTCCACGTCGCCCGCGGGCGGGATCAACAAGTCGGCCGGCGTGTCGACGGGAGCAAAACCACGGTTGACGATCAGCAGCGTCCCGTCGGCAAGCTCTAGTGGCGTGACCACGTGGACGCCCGGCAACCCATTGAGGGAACGATTACGCACGAGCACTTGCTCGTCGCCCCTCCATGATCCTCGCGCCGACACACGACGCCACTCGAAGTCGGCCGCCGGCTCGACCTTCACCGTGGCCTCGAGCTCGGTGGCGCGCACGGCTGGTTTCGCGAGGCCGGCGGCGACCGCGTCGTTGTGATCGCGACGTTGGTCGAGGCGGCGCAACTGCCACAGCCCGAGGTTGGCCATGCCGACAACGGCAACGAGCACGATCAGGTTCCAGATCCACCAACGTTTTCGTAGGGCTTCGCGTGCGACTTGTGCCACGTCGTGCGCCGCGCCCATCGCCGCACAACGTACCCGGCGATATCTGGGGTGACGGCCTCGTAGCATCGCTTCATGGCTCGGCTGCTGGTCCTCGACGGAAACTCCTTGGCGTACAGGGCCTTCTACGGGGTTCCCGCCGACATGGCGACTGCATCGGGCCAGGTCACAAACGCTGTGTATGGGTTCACGTCGATGTTGATCAACCTGCTGCGTGACCACAAACCACGAGGAATCGCCGTTGCCTTCGATCGCCCCGAGCCGACGTTTCGTCACACCGCCATCCCTGACTACAAGGCGGGCCGGCAGGCGACGCCTGACATCTTGCGTCAGCAAATGGGGCTGATCCGCCAGGTGATCGACACACTCGGGATCCCTGTGGTGGAGATGGCGGGATTCGAAGCCGACGACTGTCTGGCCACGTTGGCGACCGCGGCACGCGACGACGAGGTGATCATTGTGACGGGCGACCGCGACACCTACCAGCTGGTGAAGGACCCGCAAGTGAAGGTGCTCTACAACCGCAGAGGCGTGTCGGATTATCTCTTGCTCGACGAGGCGGGCGTTCGGGAAAAGACGGGCGTGACACCCGAGATGTACGTGCAGTACGCCGCGCTTCGAGGCGACGTCTCGGACAACTTGCCGGGCGTCGCGGGCGTGGGCGAGAAGACAGCGGCGAAACTGATCAACGAGCTCGGCGGAATCGACGGTATCTACGCCCATCTCGACAAGACCACGCCCAAGGTCCGCGAGTCGTTGCGCACGAGCGAGGAACACGTCCGCCGCAACGTCGAAGCAATGACGTTGGTCCGCACCGTCCCACTGGAAATCACGCCCGCCGACATCGTGTGGACCCCGCCGGACCCGGCGCCAGTTCGCGAGTTGTTCGGCTTTCTGGAGTTCCGCAGCCTCATCGATCGTTACTTCGAAGCTGTTGCCGCACTGACGGGCGACGCATCGCTGTTGCAAGCGGCGCGTGAACAACGTGAGGCCCGGGTCGCACGCACCGTCACCTTGCCCGACGATGCTCCCGCAATCGTGGCAACCCGCGAGCAGCTCGACGAGCTGATCGCCGCGACGCGCGGCCACGACATCGCAGTGGCGGCGGCGTGGGCGGCGGCGCCGGGCACCAGTGCGGTCGAGGGCCTGGCCATCGCGGTGTGTCCCGAGCCGACCATGGTGTGGTGGTTGCCGGGCGACACACTCGTTGCGTGGCCTGAGTTGGTTCGGTCGCTGTTTGAGTCGTGCGGGAACATTCACGCGCACCACACAAAGGTGTTGCTGCGTTGGGCCCTGCGGGCTGGGGTAGCGCCGGCAACGGTGCGGATCGGCATCGACACGGCGGTCGCCGCGTACTTGCTCGATCCCGCCGATCAGCTTTATGACTTGGCCGCGCTGACCGACCGCTACGCCGGGATGACGCTTGCTAACGCGGCCCCCAAGGGCGGCCAGCTCGACCTGCTCGCGGCCCATCACCAGCCACACGATCGTGCGCTCGACGCCTGCGCAATCGCCGCGCTCGTTCCCGCCCTGCAACGTTCGCTCGAAGCCGGTGGCCTCATGGCGTTGTACTCCGACATCGAGGCTCCACTCGTGTGGCTGCTGGCGCGGATGGAACACGCGGGGATCGCTGTCGATCGAGCGGAGTTGGAGCGTTTGTCGGCCGCGCTGGCCACCCAAGCCGACGAACTCGAAGCGGCGGTCCACCACGCGGCCGGCCACGTGTTTAACGTCAACAGCACGACGCAACTGCGCACCGTGTTGTTCGACGAACTCGGCCTCTCGCCGCAGAAGAAGACGAAAACCGGCTACTCGACGGACGCCGCGACGTTGGAGCGCCTGCGCGACGAACATCCCGTGGTCGACTTGTTGTTGCGATACCGCGAAGTCGAAAAGCTGCGGTCAACGTACGGCGAAAGCCTGCTCAGCCACGTCGGCCCCGACGACCGCATTCACGCCACGTTTACGCAGACTGTGGCACGCACGGGCCGGCTCAGCTCGGAAAACCCGAACTTGCACAACATCCCCGTGCGTTCTGAGGAGGGACGGCGTTTTCGTCGTTGTTTTGTTGCGCCGCCCGGGCGTTTGTTGTTGGTCGCCGACTACGACCAAATCGAGTTGCGTGTGATCGCCCACCTGTCGAGCGATCCCGGCCTCGTCGCCGCGTTTGCCGAGGGTCGTGACATCCACAACGCCACCGCGGCGGCGGTGTTCGGGGTGGCACCGAGCGACGTCACGATCGCGCAACGGTCGAAAGCCAAGATGGTTTCGTATGGATTGGCCTACGGGATGGAGGCCTACGGGCTCGGCCAACGCCTCGGCGTGCCCACCGAGGAAGCCGCCGAGATCCTCCGCTCGTACTTCGCGGCGTTCCCTGCCGTGCGCTCCTACATGGACGACGTCGTAGCTGAAGCGAAGTCGAAGGGTTACACCGAAACGCTGTTCGGCCGCCGGCGGAAAATCCCGGAACTGCTCGCCGCCAACGTTCGAGTCCGCCAAGCTGGCGAGCGCCAAGCGATGAACGCGCCGATTCAAGGGTTGGCGGCCGACATCTTCAAGGTCGCGTTGTTGCGAGTGGATGAGGCTCTGCAGCGCCTCGGACTTGCAGCCGAGCTGGTCCTCCAAGTGCACGACGAGGTCGTCGTCGAAGTCGACCAGTCACAACGTGAGGCCACCGAGGCGGCGGTGCGAGAGGCGATGGTGGGAGCCGCTGCGCTCGCCGTACCGCTGGCTGTGAACGTCAGCGTCGGCACGACCTGGGCCGACGCCAAGGGGTAACGACGAACGCACGCGGGCGTGCAGGCCAGCCCGCCGACACAGGCGGGCATGCAGAACCGCCGCCGAGAGCTCGCGTCAGCCTCAAACCGTGTTGGGCGGGGGACTGTTACCCTCTTACCCGCCCTGTCCACGTACCGGCTCGCCGGACCTAGAGATTGCGTTTGTTACACCCGATGTCAGATCAGACCCCAACCGCCGCCGCCGACGAAACCGTTGACGGGCCGGCAGCCCCGGAAGTTTCCGAAGTCC
>CAZWPY010000024.1:0-8479 GCA_964635475.1 uncultured Acidimicrobiia bacterium | reverse complement strand
GCCGCCGCCGACGAAACCGTTGACGGGCCGGCAGCCCCGGAAGTTTCCGAAGTCCTCGAAACTTCCGACGTAGTTCCCGCCGTTGCTCCCGACGACGTTCCCGACAGCGGCACCGAAGAGGGAGCCGACGACGCTTCCGCCTTCGCCGCCCGCGAGATTGCCGTCGACGACCTCGGCGACATGAGTTTCGACGACGCGATCAACGCCACCCTTGTCGACTTCAACGACGGTGAAATCGTCAAAGGCACGATCGTGCGAATCGACAAGGACGAAGTCCTGCTCGACATCGGATTTAAGTCTGAAGGCGTGATCCCCTCGAAAGAGTTGTCGATCCGCCACGACGTCGACCCCCACACCGTGGTCGCACTCGGCGACGAGGTCGAAGCGCTTGTCCTGCAGAAGGAGGACAAAGAAGGCCGCCTCGTTCTGTCGAAGAAGCGGGCCCAGTACGAACGTGCGTGGGGCACGATCGAAAAGATTCGCGACGAAAACGGCGTCGTGCGCGGCCCGGTCATCGAGGTCGTCAAGGGCGGCCTCATTCTCGACATCGGCTTGCGTGGCTTCCTGCCGGCGTCGCTCGTCGAGTTGCGCCGTGTGCGCGATCTGCAGCCCTACGTCGGGCGCGAACTTGAGGCAAAGATCATCGAGCTCGACCGCAATCGCAACAACGTCGTGTTGTCGCGCCGTGGTTGGCTCGAGGAGACACAACGCGAGCAGCGTGACGAGTTCTTGGCGAACCTGCGTCCCGGTCAGCGCCGCCGCGGCACCGTGTCGAGCATCGTCAACTTTGGCGCTTTCGTCGATCTCGGTGGCATGGACGGCCTCGTGCACGTGTCTGAGCTGTCGTGGAAACACATCAACCACCCCGGCGAAGTCGTCACCGTCGGCGACGAGATCGATGTCGAGGTGCTCGAAGTCGACTACGACCGTGAGCGGATCTCGTTGTCACTCAAGGCCACACAGATGGACCCGTGGGCCGAGTTCGCGCAGAGTCACCGGGTGGAGGAGCTGGTCTACGGCCGGGTCACCAAACTCGTCCAGTTCGGCGCGTTTATCCAGGTGGGCGATGGCATCGAAGGCCTTGTGCACATCTCGGAGATGAGCCACCACCACGTCGATTCGCCCGACCAGGTCGTGACCCCGGGCGAGGAACTGTGGGTGAAGATCATCGACATCGACCTTGCTCGCCGCCGGATCAGCTTGTCGATCAAACAAGCCGCCGAGGGTGGCGAGGTTGCTGCGGAGTACCGTGCGCACTTCGGGGAACACGCGTACGACGCTGAGGGCAACTACATCGGCGCTCAGTACGACGAGGGCTTCGAGCCGGAGTCCGAGGGCCAAGCTGCCTGGGCCGACCTTGCCGACGCCGTGACGGACGGCTCGGAGGGCCCTGATGGCTCCGCTAGCGCTGACGCAGCCGACGCTGCGGCAGGTGAGCCGGCACCAGCGGCCGAGGCCGAGCCAGCCGCCGAATAGTCCAGGAGCGGATTAGCGCGCCGCGTCAGCGGCGCGCTAATCCCGCCCAGCCGCGCCTCACGCCCGGCAGACGAGGGCGGGCTTAGTGCGTATGTGCGGCTGCGTTAGCGGCAGCGGCGCGGCGACGTAGCGGCGGTTCGAGCGTGGGTGGGCGCCGGCGCGGAGGCAGGTCGCCGATCACCTGGCGAGTCGCAGCAGCAATCACCTCAACGGCGCGGACAAACGCGGGATCGGCCTCAGCGCCACGAGAGGTGATCGCGGCGATCTTGCGAACGTACTGGCGCGCGGCGGCCTCGATCTCTTCTTCGGTTGCGGCCGGATCGAGTCCACGCAGGGGAGTGATGTTGCGGCACATCGTGTGAGACTGCCACACCAGCGAGCGCCGGCGCCGGCGCCTGCGGTTGATCAGTCGATGTTCAAGATGCCGAGTCGCAAAGCACGAATGACGGCCTGCGTGCGGTCGCGAGCGCCGAGCTTCTGGTACACCGACGCGAGGTGGTTCTTGACGGTTTTGAGCGAGATCCCCAACGCGTCGGCGGCTTCCTGGGTGGAAAAGCCGCGGGCAACGAGCAGGAGAATCTCCTCTTCACGTTGGCTCACGGTGGAATCGTGGGTGACCGACGGAGGTAACGGCGCGCCGAGCGAGAGGGCGGGGGAGTCGTCGGCCCGCATCGCCAAACGGGCGAGCGAGGGTGCGATGACCGACTCGCCGCGGGCGACTTTGTGGACCGACTCGACCAGTTCGTCGGTGCCGCAGTCCTTCACGAGGTAGCCGCGCGCACCGGCGCGCATGGCGGCTTGGACCACGGCCGGATCGTCGTGCATGGTCAGCACCAAGACATTTACCTCGGGATTCATCTCACGAATCCGGCGGATCACCTCGACACCGTCGAGGATGGGCATCGTCAGGTCG
This sequence comes from uncultured Acidimicrobiia bacterium, assembly GCA_964635475.1. Lineage (GTDB taxonomy): Bacteria > Actinomycetota > Acidimicrobiia > Acidimicrobiales > CAZWPY01 > CAZWPY01. The sequence goes on along the minus strand of CAZWPY010000024.1, from coordinate 6,090 downwards.
ATGAGGGCCACGTCGGGGGAGAGCCCAACAGCGAGGCGCACGGCATCCTCGCCGTCGCTCGCCTCGGCGATCACCCGAATTCCCTCCGCCTCGAGCGCACGACGAAGGGCTTCACGCAACATCGTGTGGTCGTCGGCGAGGACCACACGAATTGGGCCGACGGGGGTTGCCAAATGACGCACGAGCGAGGGGACCTCGCCGCCCGGCTCGGCTGTGCGCGCTGTGTTCCCAACGCTCGCTGTGTTCCCTACGCTCGCTGCGTTCCCTGCGCTCGCTGTGTTCCCAGCGCGATCTGCCGAGGCCTCGAAGCCGGACACGGTCGTATCGGCCAGCGAGCGTGACACGCTCCCCGGAGTCACGCGGTCCCCTCGCGCACTACTCACTGTGTTCACCTATTCACCCTGCCACGCGGATGGGAATTCGGCAACGGACACGGGTTCCCCCCGCGGGCCCGGTGGCGATGCTGAGCTCGGCGTCGATCGCGTCGGCCCGTTCCCGCATTCCGAGGAGCCCGAAGGAGTCGGCGCGAACGCGGCCGTCGGTTGCGAATCCGACGCCGTTGTCGACGACCTCAAGCACACCCGCGGTCGAGCTAATGCTCCACGAGACGGTGAGACGGTCGCCGCGACCGTGACGTTCAGCGTTAACCATCGCCTCTTGCGCGATCCGCCACACCTCACGTTCGACGAGCAGCGGCAGGCGCCCTGTCCCGTCGGCCGCAACGGTGACCTGGTAGTTGCTGCGTTCCATAACCCGATCAGCAAACTCGGTGATCACCTCGACGAGACCACGCGACTCGTCGACATCGGAGCGCAGCTCATACAGCGCCGAGCGGATTTCACTGACCACCGTGCGGACGTCGACTCGGAGGCGACTGATGTCTTCAGCGAGTGGCGATGAGCCCGCCGCACGGGCGAGACGGTCGAGCTCAAACCCCAAGAAGGCGACCGACTGTGCGACGCGGTCGTGCAGTTCGCGCGCCAAACGGGTGCGTTCCTCGTCGGCACCGACGCGGCGCACCCGCGCGAACCACATCGCGTTGTCGATCGCGAGCGCGACGGGACTCAACAGGGAGTCGACGACCCCGAGCTGGCGTTTGTCGAAATGCCCTGGAGCCGCGCTTTCGAGCACGAGCAAGCCGACGGGCCGCTCGGGTGCGCCCAGCCGCGCGTACAACGCCGACCTCGCGCCGTCGGACAACCCCGTGCCGGGGCGCTCCGTCAAGTCGTCGACCACCGAGGCCGTGTCGGCTAGCGCCCGACGTGCTTCGGCCGGCAGCGCATCGAGGTCGATCTCGCTGCCGACGCGCGCCCCGCGCGATCTCGCGACTCGCCACAGCGGTGAGCTCGGCGTGGTCGGCAAAAGCATGATCGCCGCGTCGGCGCCGAACACTTGGGCGGTCGCGGGCAACGTCGCGTCGAGCACGCTTTCGAGATCGAGTCCGACGGGAAGCTGCTGGGTGACTCGGTGCAGATCCGAAAGCAACGTGTTTGCTTGCTGAAGCCGCGAGAGTCGCTCGAAGGCGGCTGTGTGGTCCTGCTGGGCCTGACCGACCATACGCTGGATCGCGCCGCTGACCACCGCGGCGATCCCAAGTTGGACGATCCACTGGATCGTGAGGGTTCCAAGCCCTGGGGACGCCGCGTCGGTGGCGAGTTCAACGGCGGTAATGGTCAGTGCGATTAGTCCCGAAATCTGCACCGCCAGGGCAAAACCGTCGGCCAGCCCCGCGACAAACACCGGAATCACCAACATGAGTGCGAACGGCGACTCCCACTGGTCGGTCACCAACACGGCGCTGATCAGAACTGCAGCGTCGAGCAACACCATCGCGACCGACGACGCGGTGCCACGTACGGCCTTGGGAGCCAGACCCATACCCACGTCGCCGATCTGCGACGACCGCCACAGGTACGGGTAGTGGCGAATCACTCGAAAAGCGGTCCAAGCCACAACCACGACCAGGGCAAACGCGGTTTGCCCGTGGTGTAAGTCGAGCTCCGGGCCGGCGAACACGACGGCAGTGGCGGCGAGTCCAATCCGCAGACCGGCGGTGACCAGGCGAAAGGGCCGCAGGGTGTCGCCGCCAAAATTGATGCCGGCGCGCGCGGCATCCTCGGCGGCGCTGAACTCAGCCGCAACGAATCGGCGCGAAGGGTCGATGGTGCTAACCGCTCAACGGTACTTGGCGACCCGGTGGGCCACCTCCGAACCCCGTTACCCTCGCGGGGTGTTCATCGTGGGTCTGACAGGCGGAATCGGCTCGGGCAAAAGCGCCGTTGCACAGGGACTTGTGGCACGCGGGGCAGTGTTGGTCGACGCCGATGCCATCGCTCGTGAAGTGGTCGCTCCCGGCACGGCGGGCCTCGCGGCCATCGTCGAGCGTTTCGGGCCTGGGGTCGTGCAGTCCGACGGCTCGCTCGACCGACCGGCGCTCGCGGCCATCGTCTTCGCCGACGTCGAGGAACGTAAGGCGCTGGAGGCAATCACCCATCCGGCGATCGGCGCTGAGATCGCGCGCCGCATGGGCGAGTTGGCCGAAACTGATGCGACCGTGATCCTCGACGTGCCCCTGATGGTGGAAAGCGGCCGCGCCTCGTACAACGTCCTCATCGTGGTCGACACCGATCCCGAACTAGCAGTGCACCGCGCGGTTGTCTACCGCGGGCTCGACGCCGACGATGTGCGCCGCCGCCAGAGCGTGCAGGCCTCGCGCGAGGACCGGCTCGCCAAGGCCGACTACGTGATCGATAACAACGGCACCCTCGACGAGCTCGACACTGCCCTCGACCGGGCGTGGGAGTGGATCCTCGAACGTCGAGCCGAACAGGCGGCCGGCGCCAGCGCCTGACCAGCGGCCACCTCGCGGTGCTGTGCCCGCGCCGTGCCCAGCCGGCCGTGCCACGAATGTCCCAGGCCCTCGCTAGGGTCGAGCGCAGTGGCGAAATTCGAGGTACACAGCACATTTCAACCCGCGGGCGACCAGCCGGCAGCGATCGCCGCGCTCGCCGCGGGGATCAAGAGGGGAGACCGTTACCAGACGCTGCTCGGCATCACGGGCAGCGGTAAGTCGGCCACGATCGCGTGGACGATCGAGGCGGTACAGAAGCCGACGTTGGTGCTCGCGCCCAACAAGAGCCTCGCCGCGCAGTTGGCCAACGAGTTCCGTGAGTTTTTCCCCAACAACCGCGTCGAGTACTTCGTCAGCTACTACGACTACTACCAACCCGAGGCGTACCTGCCGACGTCGGACACCTACATCGAGAAGGACTCCTCGGTCAACGACGAAATCGATCGTCTGCGTCACTCGGCCACGTCGTCGTTGCTCACCCGGCGCGACACCATCGTCGTGGCATCGGTGAGCTGCATCTACGGCTTGGGTTCGCCTGCGGAGTACTCCTCGATGATGTTGTCGTTGCGGGTGGGCGAGGAGGTCGGCCAGCGCGGCATCGTCTCACGTCTGGTCGACCTGCAGTACGAACGCAACGACATGAACGTCGTGCGCGGCAAGTTCCGCGTGCGCGGCGACACCATCGAGATTGCCCCGGCCGCCGAGGAAACAATCCTGCGGATCGAGCTTTTCGGCGACGAGATCGAAACGATCCGTCGCATCGACCCGGTGACGGGCGAGGAGTTAGCTCGTCTCGACGACGTGGTTGTGTTCGCAGCGACCCAGTATGTGACTGGCGAGGAGACGATTCGCCGCGCGATGGGCAGCATCGAAGCCGAACTTCAGCAGCAGTTGGCCACCTTCGAGCGAGAGGGCCGGCTGCTCGAAGCGCAACGTTTGCGAATGCGCACGCAATACGACCTTGAGATGATGCAAGAGCTCGGTTACTGCAACGGAATCGAGAACTATTCACGCCACCTCGACGGCCGTAGTGCCGGCGAGGCGCCCTTCACGTTGCTCGACTACTTCCCGCCGGACTACCTCGTCGTGCTCGACGAAAGCCACGTCTCGGTCCCGCAGCTGCACGGCCAGTTTGAGGGCGACCGCTCGCGTAAAGCGACGTTGATCGAACACGGTTTTCGTCTCCCGAGCGCAGCCGACAACCGTCCGCTGCGTTTCGACGAGTTCATCGAACGTGTGCCACAAGCGGTCTTCTTGTCGGCCACGCCCGCTGCGTTCGAGCTGCGTGTGTCGAGCCAAGTCGTGGAACAGATCGTGCGACCGACCGGACTCGTCGACCCGCAGGTGATCGTGAAGCCGACCAAAGGCCAGATCGACGACCTCATCGAACTCATCAACGTCCGTGCAGAGCGGGGCGAACGTGTGTTGGTCACCACGCTGACCAAGAAGATGGCCGAAGACCTCACCGACTACTTGCTCGAACAGGGTCTGCGAGTGCGCTACATGCACAGCGAGACCGACACGTTGCAGCGCATCGAGCTGATTCGCGATCTGCGCCTCGGTGAGTTCGACGTTTTGGTCGGCATCAACCTCCTGCGGGAGGGGCTCGACATCCCCGAAGTCAGCCTGATCGCGATCCTTGATGCCGACAAGGAGGGTTTCCTGCGTTCGGAAACGTCGTTGATCCAGATGATCGGCCGCGCGGCGCGAAACGTGGCGGGCGAAGTAGTGATGTACGCCGACACCGTCACCGACTCGATGACACGCGCGCTGAGCGAGACGAACCGCCGTCGGGCAGTGCAAGAGGCCTACAACGCCGAACACGGGATCAATCCGCAAACCATCCGTAAGGCCGTGACCGACATACTGGCGGTGCTGCGCCCCGATGAGGCCAAAGTCACAGCGCCCGGTCGTGGCCAGCGCAGTACCCGCCGCGACGCGAAACGCCTCGAACAAGTGAAGTCGTTGCCGGCCGCGGACTTGGCACGGCTCATCCAGTCGTTGCGCGATGAGATGCACGAGGCGTCTGGCGACCTTCGTTTTGAGTACGCCGCTCGTTTGCGAGACGAAATCAAGGACCTCGAACGCGAGTTGCGCGAAATCGACGCCTTGACCGCTCCCTCCTCGGTTTAGGCGCCCCGAAGGTCGGCTCGGTAGCGTCGGGCCCCGTGGACGCGATCAAAGTTCGGGGCCTGCGTAAGTCCTACGGCGACAACGACGCGGTGCGCGGTATTGACTTTTCTGTCGCGGTCGGCGAGGTCGTGGCGATGTTGGGACCCAACGGCGCGGGCAAAACGACCACGGTCGAGATTCTTGAGGGCTATCGCTCGCGTGACGCCGGCGACGTGTCGGTGCTCGGAATCGACCCGGGTGCAAAGGACGCGGGCGGGTTACGCGAACGGGTGGGCATTGTGTTGCAGTCGGGTTCTTTCGACGGCTACCTCACCGTCGCGGAGATGGTGCAGCTGCACTCCGAGTACTACCTGCGACCCCGCGCCGTCGACGAAGTGATCGCGCTGGTCGGACTCGACGCGAAGGCCAATGCCCGAGTGAAGACGCTGTCGGGCGGCCAACAGCGGCGCCTCGACGTCGCCCTCGGACTCATCGGCGACCCGGAGTTGCTGTTCCTCGACGAGCCGACCACCGGTTTTGATCCCGGTGCGCGGCGGCAGAGCTGGGAATTGGTGCGGAACTTGGCCGAATTGGGCAAAACCGTGTTGCTCACCACTCACTACATGGACGAAGCCCAGGCGCTCGCCGATCGACTGCTGGTGATGAGCAGCGGCCGCATCGTGGCCGACGGAACACCGGCCGCATTGGTCGACGTCGATGCGGAGCCGACGAAGATCCGATTCCGCGCCGACAGCGAACCGCCACCTCGGCTTGGCTTCGCTCGGGAGGCCCCGGGGGTGTGGGCGCTTGCGACGCGGGAGGTGTCAGGTGTGTTGTACGAACTCACGCACTGGTCGCGCGAGTCGGGCGTGGATCTGCGGGAGCTCAGTGTCGCCCCGCCGAGCCTCGAAGACGTCTATCTGCGTTTGGTCAACGCGGCCGGCGCCGATTCCGAGCCCGCCACTGTCGAGGGAGGTGCGAGATGAGCACCGCGCCCAAAGGGCGCAAGACGAGCACCGCGCCCGAAGGGCGCAACACAGGCACCGCGCCGAAAGGACGCAACACAGGCACCGCGCCGAAAGGACGCAACATAGGCACCGCGCCGAAAGGGCGCAACATAGGCACCG
>CAZWPY010000023.1:0-31315 GCA_964635475.1 uncultured Acidimicrobiia bacterium | reverse complement strand
TTTTTCCTGCGCGTCACGGGCGCGGATCGGCCATCATCGGGGCTCACCCCTCAGGCGAAACCATGCTCCTCACACTCACGACCACGCATAACCCAGCGACTGATCTCGGCTTCTTGCTTCACAAGAACCCGCAGCGAGTGCACGCCGCTGAGTTGCCTTTCGGCAAGATCACCGTTGTTTTCCCAGAGGCGACCGCAGAGCAGTGCACGGTCGCGCTCCTGGTCGAGATCGATCCGGTCGGGCTCGTTCGCGACCGGAAGGGCCTGAAGGGCAACGAGTACTCGCTCGCGCACTACGTCAACGATCGACCCTACGTGGCATCGTCGTTTCTATCGGTCGCGATGAAGAAGGTGTTCGGCACGGCACTAACTGGACGGAGCAAAGAGCGCCCCGACCTCGCCGAGACACCCATCCCGTTGACGCTGCGATTGCCGGTGGTGCCGTGCAGAGGCGGCGAGCCCGTGCTGCGTCGGCTGTTCGAACCATTGGGATACCGGATCGAGGCGCGGCCGATTGCGCTTGACGAGACCTTCCCAGAGTGGGGAGATAGCCGCTACTTCGATCTCACTGTGTCGACCACCAGTCGGCTTCGTGATGTGCTGGAGCACGTGTTTGTCTTGTTGCCGGTGCTTGATGATGACAAGCACTACTGGGTCGGCGCCGATGAGGTCGACAAGCTGCTGCGCCGTGGCGGTTCGTGGCTCCCGCGCCATCCCGACCGAGAGCTCATCGCCCGTCGCTACTTGCGTCACGACCGACGCCTGACCCTCGATGCCCTCGAACGACTGCTGGCCGACGAAGCTGATGCTCCTGGCCGAGTCGAAGCCACGCGCGACGAGGAGGAGGAGCAGGTTGAACGGCCGCTGAGTCTCAACGAGCAACGGCTCAACGCGGTCATCGAGCAGATCAAGGCGACCGGCTCGCGTCGGGTGGTCGATCTCGGCTGCGGCGCTGGCAAGCTGGTCCACCGCATCTTGCGCGACACCAACGTCGAATATGTCCTCGGGGTCGACGTGTCGTACCGAGCGCTCGAAACGGCAGCCCGCCGGCTACACCTCGACACGATGGCGCCTCGTCAGCGTGAGCGCGTAGAACTCACTCAGGGGGCCCTCACCTACGTCGACAAGCGGCTCCGGGGTTACGACGTTGCGACCGTTATCGAGGTGATCGAACACCTCGATGAGCCGCGCCTCGGGGCATTTGAGCGAGCGCTTTTTGCGCACGCCCAACCCGGCGCGGTGATCGTCACGACTCCAAACATCGAGTACAACGCGCGCTTCGACGCCTTGCCGGCCGGGACGCTGCGCCACCGCGATCACCGATTCGAGTGGACACGCGCCCAATTCGCGCAGTGGGCAAGCTCGATATGTAGCCGGTACGGGTACTCCTGTGACATCAGTGGCATCGGTACCGACGACGATGAACTTGGCGCGCCCACACAGATGGCGGTGTTTCGCCGATGAAGGTTGCTATTCCCGACCTCGCTCTTGTCGCGCTGGTTGGCGTCTCGGGTTCCGGCAAGTCGAGCTTCGCGGACCGACACTTCTCCAGGACCGAGGTGGTCTCGTCGGACTATTGCCGAGGGCTCATCAGCGACGACGAAAACGATCAGTCGGCGAGCCAGGCCGCCTTCGACCTCGTGCACTACATCGCGGCTAAACGGCTTGAGGCGGGCCGACTAACCGTTGTCGATGCCACGAATGTCCAACCTGAATCACGCCGTGCGCTGGTCGCGCTGGCCAAGAAGCACCATGTGCTGTCGGTTGCAATCGTGCTCAACGTGTCGACCGAGGTCTGTGCGCAACGTAACGCCAACCGGCCCGACCGCGACTTTGGTCCCCACGTGTTGCGTAACCAGAACAGCCAGTTGCGTCGGTCGATGAAGAACCTGCGCCGCGAGGGCTTTCACAAAGTCGTCTTTCTCAACGGCGTCGAGGAGATCGACAACGCCGCCCTTGTGCGCGAGCCACTGTGGACCGATCGCCGCAGCGATCATGGCCCCTTCGACATCATTGGTGACGTTCACGGGTGTTTCGACGAACTCGTCGCCTTGCTGCGCAGCCTCAGCTACACGGTGGACCCCGACGGCACCGGCGCTCGGCATCCCGACGGCCGGCGTGCCCTTTTCGTGGGTGACCTCGTCGACCGTGGACCCGCCACGCCGGCGGTGTTGCGTTTGGTTATGGGTATGGTCGGCGCTGGCGACGCGTTGTGTATCCCGGGCAACCACGAAGCGAAGCTTCTGCGCGCTCTGCAGGGCCGCGACGTGACTACGAGCCACGGCCTCGCCGAGTCACTCACCCAACTTGCCGACGAACCCCCGGAGTTCGCCCAGCAGGTTGCCTCGTTCATTGACGGTTTGGTGAGCCACTTCGTGCTCGACGACGGCAGGCTCGTGGTGGCCCACGCCGGGTTGCGCGCGGACATGCACGGTCGAGCGTCGGCTGCGGTTCGGTCGTTTGCGCTCTATGGCGATACGACCGGCGAGACCGATGAACTCGGCCTGCCCGTACGCTATCCGTGGGCCGTCGACTACAGAGGCAAGGCGTTTGTCGTCTACGGCCACACTCCGGTGCCCGACCCGGCCTGGCTCAATCGAACGATCTGCATCGACACGGGCTGTGTGTTCGGTGGGCGGCTCACCGCGCTGCGCTATCCCGAGCGCGAGCTCGTGTCGGTTCCCGCCGCGCACGTGTACTGGGAGCCGGCCCGCCCGGTTGTCACGCCGGAGGCGGACCCAGGACGTGACCTCGCCGATCTCGACATCGACGACGTCCTCGGCAAACGCATCATCACGACGCGGCTCAACCGCACGGTGACCGTCCGGGAGGAAAACGCCATGGCCGCGCTTGAGGTCATGAGCCGATTTGCCGCCGACCCTCGATGGCTCGTTTACCTGCCGCCCACCATGGCCCCGACCGCGACCACGGACCGGCCCGGCCTGCTCGAACATCCGGCTGAGGCGTTCGAGTCGTTTCGGCGCGACGACGTGGCGCGAGTTGTGTGTGAGGAAAAGCACATGGGCTCACGAGCTGTAGTGCTCGTTTGTCGCGACGACAGTGCCGCGCTGCGACGCTTCGGTGTGGCCGACAGTCGTGCTGCGGGCGCGATCGTCACTCGAACGGGTCGGCCGTTCTTTAGCTCGGCCGACGAGGAGATCGAGCTTCTCGATAAGGTGCGAGTCGGCATCACCGCGGCTGGCCTCTGGGACGAACTCGCGACCGATTGGCTTGTTATCGACGCCGAACTCCTTCCCTGGTCGGCCAAGGCCGGAGAGTTGCTACGCCGGCAGTACGCATCGGTTGGCGCTGCGGCGACGCACACGCTCGCCGAAGAGTTGGCCATTCTCGAAACGGCCCTGCCGCGTTTTCCCGACATGGTCGAGCAGCGCGCATGGATGCGTGATCGGTACGACATGGCGAGCCGCTTCGTCGCCGCGTACCGCGAGTACTGCTGGCCTGTGGCCTCTGTCGATGACCTGCGGCTCGCACCGTTCCAGATCCTTGCGGGTGAAGGACACGTCCATGCGCTGACCGACCACGGCTGGCACCTCGAGATACTCAGTCGACTTGCTGCGGCGGATCCGACCACGTTTCGCGCCACGGCCACCACGACTGTCGAGCTCAACGACGAGGCCAGCCAAGCCGCGGCCATCGCCTGGTGGGAGGAGCTCACCGGCCGTGGCGGCGAGGGAATGGTCGTGAAGCCGGTTGAGGTCGTCCACCTCGGCCCGCGCGGGCTCACGCAGCCGGGAATCAAGTGTCGAGGGCCCGAGTACCTGCGCATCATCTATGGGCCTGAGTACACGGCCGAGTCGAATCTCGTTCGCTTGCGCGCCCGCGGGCTCGGGCACAAACGATCACTCGCGCTGCGGGAGTTCGCGCTCGGCATCGAAGCACTCGAACGATTTGTCGCCGGCGAGCCGCTCTATCGAGTGCACGAGTGTGTCTTTGCCGTGCTCGCCCTCGAGAGCGAACCCGTCGATCCGCGGCTGTAGGACCGCGACGAGGCAGCGCGGGGCTCAGACCGGGCTCGGCGCAAACCAAGGCCCAGTTCGTGGGCCGATGTTTAAGTCTGGGCGTCGTGGACGATGAGGGCGATTTGGACGCGGTTGGTCACGTCGAGTTTGGTGAGCAGGCGTGAGACGTGCGCTTTCACCGTGGCTTCGCTCATAAACAGCGCGGCCGCGATCTCTGCGTTGGATGCGCCTGACCCCACCGCCGTCGCGACGTCGCGTTCACGCTCGGTGAGTGCCGACAAACGCGCAATTGCGACTTGGCGACGGTCGGTCAGGTCGTCGTTGTTGAGGTGCGAGAGCAAGGTGCGAGTGACCGATGGCGACAACATCGCGTCGCCCGCGGCCACGAGGCGCACCGCGTTCACGATCTCGGTGGGCGCGGTGTCCTTTAGTAGGAACCCGTCGGCTCCAGCCGCAAGCGCCCTCAGCACGTGCTCGTCGGCGTGAAACGTGGTCAAGACGATCACGTGTGGTGGATCGGGCAGCCTCCGCATAGCAGATGTGGCCTCAATGCCGTCCATCTCGGGCATCCGGATGTCCATGAGGACGACATCGGGCCGATGTGTGCGCGCCAACTCCAGCGCTTCGACGCCATCGGCGCCCTCGCCGACCACATCCAACTCCGGTGACGACGACAGGATCAAACGCAGCCCGGCTCGCACCAGCGGATCGTCGTCGACCAACAACACTCGAATTGTCACCACGGCAAGTCGGCCTCGACAACGAAATCACCCGACGCGTCCGGGCCGTGCACCAACACGCCGTTGGCCAGGGCCACTCGCTCTTGCAGTCCGAGCAAGCCCGTGCCCGAACCGGGGGGAACCGTACGGTCGCGTGCGCCCACCGCTGGTGGGTTACGAACGCACACGTGTAGGCCACGGTTGGGCGCGCCGGCGACCCGTACGTGAGCGAGCGTGCCACGGGCGTGTTTGCTGATATTGGTCAACGCCTCCTGGACGATGCGGTACGCGTCGCGACCCAACGGACCAGGCGCCGCGGCAACACCGTCGACCTCCATTTCAAAATCGATCTTCGTGCCGGCGCGGCGGGTTTCCTCTACCAGGCGTGGAATGTCGGCCAAGGTCGGTTGTGGGACCGTCGACGGCTGTGCACCTGGCTCCTCGCGCAGCACGCCGATCACGTCTCGCAACTCCTCCAATGCTTGGTGGGCCGTCTGGCGCAGGAGCGCAGCGCTTTGTTGCACTTGCTCGGGCCCCAAGTCGAGCGCGACTTCAAGAGCACCCGCGTGAAGCGCCACCAGGGAGATGCGGTGGGCGAGTACGTCGTGCATCTCGCGTGCGATGCGGGCCCGCTCAGCCAAACGGGCGCCCTCGGCGCGCACGAGCTGATCGGCCTCGGCGCGTCGCGCGCGGTCGCGCAGGGTGGCCAGCAGCTGGCGTCGAGCGCGGATGAACATGCCCCACGCCGTTGCCGCGGCCGCCAGCGCGGCGGTCGGCAGCATCACCGACCACGTGTCGGCTCGCTCGAGCCATAGCGAACAGACAACTGCCGCGGGAACGAACAGCGCAGCGACGAGCAGCGCGGGTCGAACGTGGCGATGGATGGCCAGTGAGGTCAAGGCGAGTAAGCCGGCGACGGTGCTCGATGTCGAGAAGGCGCCCAACACGACGCACGCCAGGGCTACAGCAAATGGCCAGCGCCGCCGCCACCACAACAACACGCAGCACAGGGCCCCGAGCGTGGCGTCGATTGCGACTTGCCCCGAGGACATGTGATTGGCCGGATCGTCAGCTGTGACCTTGAGGACAACAGCGCCGAGGGCGACGGCGATCACGAACGCGATCACGTCGACTGACCAGTCGCGCGCGCTTCGGGGCCCTGTGGCCTCGGGTGCTGCCGTGTCGGCGGGTGCCAGCATCGCGGCGGGGGCGGTCAGGGCCCACAGTTTGCGGAGCCAGGACATCCACTGAGAGTAACGGCGTGTGCCAGCGAGCAACAGCAACGAAAGTCGAGATCGCACACGACGAAAGTCGCGTTACGCGGGGCGCGTGTGCCTCCGTTCGGACATCGAAAGCTGGCCCTCTGGCCGATGCGCCCTCGGGCTCGCCACTTCAGACTGCGTCCATGATCACGACAAGCGCTCTCACCAAGAGCTACAAGGGTGTACCGGTCGTCCGCGACATATCGCTGATGTGCGAACCCGGGACCATCACGGGATTCCTCGGCGCCAACGGTGCTGGCAAGTCGACCACGCTCAAGATGATCCTCGGTTTGGTGCGCCCCGATCACGGTTCAGCCACAGTCGCGGGGCGACCGTTTGTCGAGCTGCCTAACCCGACACGTGTGGTCGGGGCGTTGCTCGACGCATCGGCGATGCATCCCGGGCGAAGTGGCCGAGCGACGCTGGCAATCGCTGCCCGCATGGCTGGCGTCGCCTTGACGCGGGTTGACTATCTGCTCGACCTCGTCGGGCTTACCCACGCCGCCGACAAACGGGTTGGGGTCTACTCGTTGGGGATGCGCCAACGGCTGGGTGTCGCGCAAGCGCTCGCTGGCGACCCGGCGGTACTGATCCTCGACGAGCCGGCAAATGGGCTCGATCCCGAGGGCATCGCGTGGATGCGGCAGCTGCTTCGCGATTTCGCGGACCGCGGCGGCACGGTGTTGTTGTCGAGCCACCTGCTGCACGAAGTACAAGCAACCGCTGATCACCTCGTCGTGATCGCAGCGGGTGCCGTGGTGGCGGCAGGTCGGCTCAACGATCTGCTCGCTAGTTCCACGATCCTCGTGCGCAGCCCTGATCTATCAAGGTTTGCCGCGGCATTGCAGGCCGCGCGGATCGACTACGTCGCGGGTCCGGGCGATGCACTCACGGTGGATACCGCCGCAGGCCGGGTCGGCGCCGAGCTCTTGGCCGGCATCGCCCGCGACCACGAGGTGCTGCTCACCGAGTTGCGGGCATCGGACACGCACGGCTTGGAGCAACTCTTCTTTTCACTCACCACTCACCAGTCCGCGCACGCGGCGTCGCCTCAGAAAGTCTCAGCATGACAACAACACTCCTCGCGCACGATTCCGACCTCGACGCCGAGCCGTTTGTCCCCAGGCCCATCGGATTCGCCCGTCTCGTTCGAGTCGAGTGGGCCAAGGGAACCGACACACGCGCGGCGCGCTGGCTGCTCGGGCTTGTTGCCCTCACGACCGCCGGGACGCTCGCGGTGCCGCTGCTGCGACCGACGACTTTCGAGCAGAGCTATGCGAGCTACCTGCAGGTGACTGCCGTCGGAATGACGATCCTGTTGCCGGTGGTCGCGATCCTGATGCTCACAGGCGAATGGAGCCAACGCAGCATCGTGACGACCTTTACCCAAGAGCCGCGGCGGATCCGGGTGCTCAACGCCAAGCTGGCCGCGTCGGCGCTGCTCGGTTGTGCAGGTGCGGTCTTCGGAGGCGTAGTTGTTGCGGCGGGTATTGGGTTGGCCGCGGCGTCGGGGCGTGCCCTCGAGGCGAACCTGACCCAAGGTGTCGTTGTTGGCTACGTGGCGTTTGTGTTGCTCAACGTTCTCGCGGCGGTTGCGCTCGGGGCGTTGTTGCAGAACTCCGCTGCTGCGATTGCTGCGTCCTTTGCGCTTCCTGCCGCCTTTGCGGTGCTCGGCGCGGCGTCGCCGTTGGTGTCGGACTGGATCGACACATCGACCACATGGAATGCGGTGCTGGAGAACGACTGGGCCGGTCAGGTGCCGCAGATCATCTTTTCGCTCGTGTTTTGGGTCCTCGCCCCGCTCGCCGCCGGGATCGTGCGCACAGTCCGCCGCGACGTCGTCTAGCCAGCCCGATTAGGGATATACTGAACTAGATGGTTCAGTATCAGACCGCGGTTCTCGACTTGGCGTTTTCCGCGCTGGCCGATGGGACACGTCGGGGAGTGCTGGAGGAACTCGGCCGCAGCGAGTCATCCATCACGGACTTGGCCGAGAAGTTTGAGATGACCCTCACTGGCATGCGCAAACACGTCGGAGTTCTGGAGGATGCGGGACTTGTCGTGACGGAAAAGGTCGGCCGTGTCCGTAGGTGTCGGATCGGCAGGCGCCGTCTCGACGAGGTGGCCGCCTGGGTTCGCGGGTATCAGCAGCTGTGGGACGCACGGTTTGACGAGCTCGACAAAGTCATTCAGGAATTGAAAACAAAGGAGAAAGACGATGGCGACATCAACAACGGGTGAGTCCGCGGCCGCGAGCCGCACGACAGTCGAGCGAAGGTCTGACCGCGAGGTCGTGGTCACCCGCACGTTCGACGCGCCGGCGCGACTGGTATTCGAGGCTTGGTCGAATCCGGATCTGTTTGCTCGTTGGTGGGTGCCGAAGTCGATGGGCATGACGCTGTACGCGTGCGAGATGGACGTGCGCACCGGGGGCACGTACCGACTCAACTTCGGCGAGGGTATGGACTTCTTCGGCCGCTACGTCGAGGTCACGCCACCGTCTCGCATCGTGTGGACCAACGACGAAGGCGACGACAGCTCCGTCACGACGGTGACCTTCGAGGAAACCGACGGACGCACCCTGCTCGTGATGACCGAGAAGTACACGTCGAAAGAGGGGCTCGACGCCGCTGGCACCGGCGCCGCGGAGGCCACCCACGAGACCTTCACCCAGCTCGACGAACTCCTGGCGACTCTGCGGTAACGGTCTCCGCTGCTCCGAGCGACATGGCGGGCAAGTGACAGGCGCATCTCGGCTACGGCCCGCACGTGTGTGCCGTCCGTGCGGGCCGTGTAGCCAGCTAGAAGAGGCTTTTCGCGGGGCGGATCACTAGTTCTTCGATGTTGAGCTCGATCGGTTGGCTCACTAGGTACTCGACGGCTTGCGCGATGTGACTGACGTCGCCCATGGTTGTCGACATCGCGTGTTGGATCTGCGCCAACTGCTCCTGGGGAATGCGCGACTGGTCGTCGAACGCGACGCCATCTAGGCCGACCATCGCGGCGAGGCTTTCGACGACACTGCGGTCGGCGTTGCGAGCAAAGTTCGTCGCGAAGACGCCCGGCATGATCGAGGTGACGCGAATCGTGTCGTCCTCAAGTTCTTTACGCAGCGTTGCGTTGATGCAGTTGACGGCGTGTTTGGTAGCGCCGTACACACCCGACTCGCGCCGGGTCGCGGCAACCGAGGAAATGTTCACGATGTTTCCGTGCGACCCGGTCGCGCGCATAGCCCGAACCGCGGCCTGGCAGCCGACCGTGAGCGCGAGCACGTTGACCTCGAGCATCGCCCGCCACATCGCCGGATCGCCGTCGATGATGGTCGAGCCCATGTCGCCGAAGCCCGCATTGTTCACCATGACGTCGAGCCGACCGGTTGCACTCGCGGCTGATGCGACCCACTCGGCAAGCGCGTCGAGGTCACCAACGTCGAACACCGCCACACTCGCGCGGCCGCCGGCGGCCCGGATGGCCGAGGCGGACTCTTCCATTGGCTCCTGTGTTCGTCCCATCAAGAAGACGTGTGCTCCGAGGGAACCGAGATGTTCAGCGATCGCCCGACCCATGCCGCTCGAAGCCCCCGTCACGCACGCAGTCATTCCTTGAATCGATCGTGCAGCAGTCATTCGCCCATCTTCCTCTCCGATGATCCCTGACGTTCCTGAACGGAAATGTCAGATCTAGCCAGCCTGACGTTTTGGACTCGATATGTCAAGATCGGACAGTGGCAACACGTGACGAACTAGCTCGATCTCGTCGAATAGAGGCGATCCTGCGGCTGTCGATTCCGGTGTTTGCCTCCCGCGGCTATCGGCGAACGTCGATGGCTGATGTCGCCGATGCGGCTGGCATTTCTCGTCCGGCGCTTTACCAGTACTTCCGCAATCGTTCCGACCTCTTTGCCGCCGCATTTGCGTTGCTGCTCGACGAAGCGGCTGACTCGGCCCTCGTCGCGCTCAAATCCCCGGCACCGCTAGCCGATCAACTCGACGGATTCCTGCAGCGGCTGTCGGGCGATGGTTACGCGGCCCTGGCGGCCACGCCTTTTGGCGACGAACTCCTCGAGGCCAAACACGAGTTTGCTGCCGATGTCGCCCACAGCGCCCACCACCGGGCACAAAACGGATTGCGCAAACATTTACAGAACAGTGCTCCGGCTGACCCGCGCGCCCGGGCAGCCGCGCTCGACCTGCTCACGCTCGCGCCGGCGGGCCTGAAGCAAGATCACCCGACCCCGGCCACCTACCGCCGTCGCCTCACGTTCCTTGCCAGGGCGGTGGCAACCTCAGTCCCGCCTCGCTAGCCGTTTGCCGGCTCGGTCTTCGCGAGGTGCATGTTGAGCTTGTTCGCGAGACGAATCAGCTGCGCGAGGTCGTTACGGTTTAGGGGGTCGATCACCCAACGGCGCACCCGGGCCACATGGGTGGGCGCTGTGCGTTCTAGCAGTCGGCGGCCGGCGCTGGTGAGGTGGACACGCCGGGCACGCAGGTCGGCCGGGTCGACGCGTTTGTCGACAAGACCCGCCTCGCGCAGCCGGTTGATGCGGTGAGTTATGCAGCTCGACGAGTCGTCGATCACCCCAGCGAGCTCGTTGATCCGCCAGCCAGATGGAACAGTCGACAAGTGATGCAGCAATTCGTAGTCCCGTCCCGTGATCCCTGCGGTCTGCCGCAATGCGCCGTCGGTGAGCGTCACGATCCGCGACGAAAGTTTGATCAAGCCGACCCACGCCGTGAGCTCGTCGGGCTTGAGCCACTCGACATCGTCGTTGCTCATCAGGCGAGCATCGTCGCCACGGCGCTAATGAACGCGCCATCGCCGGTGATCGCTAGTCCGCGCAATGCTGCTTCGACGAGCTTGGCGGGGTGCGCGGCCCACTCTGGCGACGAATCGGCGAACCGACCGTGAACCTGGGCAAGCGCATCGACGGAGTTCACGTGCCGACAATAAGCTGAACGTTCAGGTACTGTCGACGCCATGAGCGACACCTCAGCCGACACTGCTTCCAAACCCTCCATCAGCGCCGCCCCCAACGGGCCGCTGCTCGTCTCAGGTGGCGTGCCCCTCTATCGACGGCGCGCTGTGCACAGCGAGCACGGCGAACCGCTCGCGTGGGAAACCGCCGAGCAAGTCGACACCCGTGACCGTTATGCGTTGTGCCGATGTGGGCAATCGGGTCGCAAGCCCTTTTGCGATGGAACCCACGCCAAGATCGAGTTCACCGCTGACGACTCCGCGTCGGGCACCTACGACGAACGGGCCAAAACGCTGGGTGGCACCGGCATCACAGTTCGCGACGACCGGTCCATCTGCGTGCACGCCGGCTTTTGCGGCACGCGGGTGGCCAACGTCTGGGGGCAAGTGCCCGAGACCGGCGAGTCGACAGTTCGAGCACAGGTGATCTCGATGATCGAAAAGTGCCCGTCTGGGGCCCTGACGTTTCGTTTCGAGTCAAACGACGTCGAGCCGTTGTATGCAGAGGCGATCGCTGTCACCGACGACGGGCCGTTATGGATCACGGGCGCGATCCCGGTGAGCACCGCCGATGGCTCGACGCTCGAGCCCCGCAATCGAGTCACCTTGTGTCGCTGCGGCGCGTCGGCCAACAAGCCGTTGTGCGATGGCAGCCACAAGGCGGTCGGATTCGAGGACCGAGCGTGAACCCGTTCACGGCTGCCGAACTCGACTACCTCCGCGGGCAACGGCTCGGCCGAGTCGCGACTACCTCCGCGGCAGGTGAACCCGATGTCGCCCCCGTCGGATTTCGGGTCACAGTCGATGGCCGGATCGAGATCGACGGGCTCGACAACCCGAAGACCATCAAATGGCGAAACGTTGCCGCGACTGGCCGGGCGGCATTTGTGGTCGACGACCTTGCCTCTGTCGAGCCGTGGGCGCCTCGTGGCCTGAAGGTCCGTGGGCCGGCGAGCGCCGACGCCGACCCCGACGGTCGCCGTGTCATCCGCATCACACCCGAAACGGTCTGGAGCTGGCATCTCAACGCTGACGCGCCGAAACACTTCGCTGGTCGTATCGAACGCCGCGACGTCGGTTCGGCCGACGGCTAGCCGAGTACCGCTCCGGATGGAGCACCGGGTGTGGCGGCGGAGCCCGTCGTTACGCCGTCGAAATGGCGGAGTTGCAGTGGCTGAGCGAACCGGGCGGTCGCAAATCATCGCGATTCCGATGCTCGACGAACCCACCGTCGATCCCGCCAAGGAGCCGGTGGTCGTCGTGGGTGTCGACCCGCGGTCGTTGAATTCGTGGGAGTCGGTGATCCGCGAAGGACCATGGGATCGAGCACGACGGCGTCGTGCACCTGTTGTATTCCGCGGCCGACTCGGGTGGTCTCGACTACGGAATAGCCGATGCGGTCGGCACCAACCCGCTCGGGCCGTTCACCCGCCGGGCGGAGAACCCGCTGTTGCACGCGCTGCCGCAGCGAGGCGTGTTCGCCCCTGGGCATCACAGCATCACCACTGATGCCGACGGAATTTGATCGCGTTCTATCACTCCCGGCTCGCGCCCGAGCCCGGCGTGCGGCGGATCCGGTCGACACCGGTTTCCTTCGACGAAGCCGGCAACATCGTGTTTCGGCGCAAATAGGCGAATCGACCCGGGCGCTGAAAGAGCCGAACTCGCTGTGTTCGAGGGGTGCCGCCCCGCGACTACCAGCGTTCTTTGTGGTGAACCTCGTCGAGTGGCCGCCTTTTGGGTTCGATGACGGGCGAAAGCGGTCGATCGGCGGGGTACCCGAGCGACAGGAGGTACGCGCAACGCCGAGTATCGGGTATCCCGAGCAAATCACGACACATCTGCTGGTCGCCGATGAGGGCGTGTGCGCTTCCGATGCCGAGATCTGCAGCCACGACCGCCATGGCCATTACCGCCTGACCAAGGTCGAACTCGGCCCAGCGTGCCCGGTCGGCGTCTGCCTCCTGGGGCGTCGTGATCACCACAGTCGCGGCCGATCCCGCCACGTGACCTGCGCCTTGCCATACGCGCGCGAGTTTCGTGAGCGTGGCTCGATCGGTCACTGTGACGAAGTCCCACGGCTGGGCGTTGAATGCCGACGGCGCGCGTCTAGCTGCGTCAATGATCCGCTCCAGGTCGGCTGTGGCGATTGGCTCGTTGGTGTGGCTGCGCACGTTGCGCCTGGCGCGGTAGGCGTCCCACGTTTCCATTGATTTCCTTTCGTTATGCGTCGCGGTCGGGATGCGTTGGCCGGGCCGGCTCGCACAGCGGCCCGGCCGGCGCAAGGGACTAACGCCCGAGGGCGTCCAACACGACCTTTGCTACTTCGGCTCCAGAGAAGTTCTGTTGACCGGTGACCAGGTTCCCGTCGCGGATTGCGAACGGCTTGAACAGCCCCGCGTGGATGAAGTTGGCCCCGAGATCTTTGAGAGCGTCCTCGACCCGCCACGGCATCACGTGTGTATCGCGGCTGAGCGCCCCCATGCCCCAGACCGCTTCGTCGGCAAAGTCCTCCTCGACGTTGGGGAATCCTGTAACTGTCTTGCCCTTCACCAGCGGCGTGCCGTCTGAGAGCGTGGCGTACTTCAAGATCGCGGTTCCGTGGCACAGAGCCGCTGTGACCTTGCCAGCCTCGTAGAACTCGACGAACTTCGTGTGCAAATTAGTTGCCGTGTCGAAGGTGAACATCGGAGCCTGCCCGCCCGCGACGATGAGGCCGTCGAAGCTATTCACGTCGATCTCGTCGACGGTGCGAGTGTTCTCCAGTCGCTCCATAAACGACGGGTCGTGTTTGTAACCCCGGCTGATGGCTTCTTCTGGTTGCCATTCACTTGAATCCTCCGGGTCCGACATCGCGTCGGGCTCACAACGACCACCTTGGGGGCTGAAAATCTCAACCTGGTAGCCGGCCTCTGTGAGGAAGTAGTAGGGGTGGCTGAGCTCGGACCACCAAAAGCCCACTGGCCATTGGGTGGTGCTCGACACCGCGGGGTTGGCGATAACGATGGCGACGCGTTTGGGCCGACTCGGGTTCACCGGGTTCAAATTGGAGTGGGTCATGGTTGTCTCCTTATCGAGATGGCTTTTGGGTGGTAGGTAGGTCAAGTCGCCGACGGTTACCTGTGATCACCACAGGTAACCGTCGATTGGGGCGAGCTCAGGCGGTAGGTCCGAGCTGCCGAGTTGTTCCAACAAGTCGCGTTCGATCGATCGACAGATCGCACTCATCGGGACATCGGTGGTCGAGTTGGCAAACGGAGCGTCGACGATGGACCCCACGCGTTCGAGCACTACGAAGACGCCACTTACTGCGACGCTCAACATCGGGACCAGGGCGTCGTGGCTTTCCGCAACGACGCTGAGTAGTCCGAAGGGGACGAGTACCGCCAGAGCAGTTACTGCGAGACGCGTGAAATAGTCGTACTGGCGAGGCGTCGGTGTGTTCTTGATTCGCTCGGCAGATGCCAGCGCGCTGTTGAGCGCAGCCACGTTGGGCTCGAGTGTGATGGGGTCGAATTGGCCGAGGATGCCTTGGCGTACGCCGTCTTTGAGCCGAACTCCTAGACGATGCAGGACCATATTTGGCCTGTTGATTGACGAGAGCAGCGCTTCGCGCTCCGAGGCCGGGAGCAGCGTGGCGACTTCGCTCCACTCGGCCTCGCCCAACTGCTCGCGTAACGTGAGCCTCGTGGCATGGGAGAAGGCAATGACCCGGTTCACTTGCTCGACTCGATAGTCGAGAACCCCTTCGGGGCTGCCGCCGGAACCTGTTGCGATTGCGTTATCTGTCGAGGCGACGATTTGTCGCGCCAGGATCCGCGAGCAATTGGCGATGGTGCTCCACAGCGTGCGCGCCTCCCACCAACGTGCGTATGACGCGTTGTTGCGGAAGGCAACAAAGATCGCGACCGCAGAGCCGACCATGCTGATTGGGGCAAAGGGCAACTGCACCTGCTCGGTGCCTACCCAGCGGCGCAGCGCTATTGCGGTGAGCGCGGCGCCGACCGTCGCCGTCAGCGGACGCCACGTATGGCCGAGGACTTTGGTGGGGGTGAGATTGCGCTTAACGATCATGGTTCTTCTTCAGATGGCTGAGGACAGAATAGTTTGACATCAAACATTGTCAACATAGCTAGTTGTCATGCTTCGAGCGAGTTGGCAACATTGCTGGGTGCCCAAACGCTCGTCAGGACCTCAGACGCCGCTGCGGGATCAAGTCGATGAGCTGATCTCCGGGTGGGCAAATGAACGTCCCGACCTGGACACGACCGCACTCGCGGTGGTGTATCGCCTCACCCGAGTCGCGGCTGTGTGGAACGGCGAGGTCGAACGACTCTTTGCGGGGTTTGGGCTCACCAGCACCGACTTTGCTGTGCTTGCAGTTCTGCGGCGCCATGGGCCGCCGTACCGGCTCAATCAGCGCCAGATTCTGCGGGAATTGCGCCTCACGTCGGGCACTGTCAGCCTCAGAGTGGACAAGATGGTCGAGCGGGGCCTGGTCATACGCGGGGCGGACCCAGCCGACGGTCGGGCAATGGTTATCGGCCTCACCGACATGGGTTCGAAGATGTTCGACCGGGTTGCACCCGACCATTTGGCGAACGAGGCCCGTTTGCTCGCGGCGATCCCGCCCGATGATCGTTTGGCTCTCGCTCGCATTTTGCGAGGGATCCTGATTGATGTCGAACAGCCAGAAAACGATCGCCCCGACGTGCGCCTGGGGTTCGTTTCTGCTGGAGCTACTGCCGCCCAGCGCAAGCGGGCAGAACTTGGTCTTGGAGCTCAGCATGGCTTGCTGGTGGAGACGGTCATCGCAGGCGGACCGGCCGAGCTAGCGGGCGTTCGTGTGGGCGACACGATCAGCCATGTGGACGGCCGTGAGCTGCACTCTCTTGCGTGTCTCGCCGGCCTTCTCGACGAGGCCGCAGGTCAGGCGCCGGGCCGAGTGATGACAGTTGTGCGCGGCACGAGGTCGCTGCGGCTCAACCTCGACGCGTGACGGTCGCTCTGGCCTGCTTCGTCGAGCTAAGCGACCTCGCCGGTCAGCAGCATCGCAATGGCGCGGCGCCATGTAGACGCGATGGCCTGGCGACTGAACCCCGTGGCGACCAGCTGGTCCCATGACTCGAACGAGGTGAGTGTGGCGAGCGCCGCGACCGTATGGCGGCGCGTTGCACGAGAGAGCCCCTTCAGTTCAGCGTGAAAGTGCTGGTCGAGCTGATCGCTGAGAGTGGCTCGTACGCGTTGCAAGGTGATCGCGAGTTCGGGCACTTCGACCGCGCGCTGTCGAGCCAAGCGGGCAATCGGTGCGGCTTGGGCGTAGTAGGCAAGTCGGGTCGACACGAGGCCGTTGATGCGCCGGCCAAGATCGCCTTCGCCGATGTCGCTGACAGCAACGAGATGGTCGATGCGTTCGAGAAACCTTTGGATTCCCGCCTGACGGAGCTCATCGAGAGTCGCGAAGTAGCGAAAGACGGAGGCCACCGACGTGCCCGCGCGCATCGCGATGTCCTCGGCGCCGGGCGGGCGATGGCCGTCGAGCAGAAGGTCGATCACCGCGTCGACTACTGCGAGGCGGCCCTGCTCGCGCCGCCTTCGCCGCCCGTCGCTCGGCGGCGCGGAATCAATGGCGTGATTCAGGTCGGTTCGGGCTGCCACAACGAGATATTGACAGTACAACTCTCACAATGCAAGATGGCCAGGAGACCTTTGGGGGTTTGATGGCAAGCTCGGCGAAAGCCACGATCAGCGTTACTTTGCTGGGCACCGGTAGTCCGATTCCCTCGCCCGACAGGGCCGGGCCGGCCACACTCATCTCCGCTGCGGGCGAGCACTACTTGGTTGATGCCGGCCGCGGCGTGTTGTTGCGATTGGCCGCGTTGGGCCTGGGGGCGCCGAACCTGACGGCCGTGGTGTTGACTCACTTGCACAGCGATCACATCACCGACCTCAACGACGTGATCACGACGCGCTGGGTGATGATGCTCGAGCCGAATCCGCTCACGATCGTTGGACCGATCGGGACAAAACGAGTCGTCGACCATCTACTCGCTTCGCTGGAGGCCGACATCGGTTACCGGATGGCCCACCACGAGGACCTACACGCTCCTCCGGGTGTAAACGTGGTCGAGGTCACGCAAGGTGCGATCGACTTGGGCGGCGTTGTTGCCCTTTCGTGTGCCCCGACCGATCACCGACCGGTCGAGCCGTCGATCGGTTATCGCTTCGATTACAAGGGGGCGTCGGTGGTGGCTGCCGGCGACACCGTGCCCTGTGACGGCCTCGACAGCCTCTGCGTGGGAGCCGGTGGCCTCGTTCACACGGTCATCCGTAAGGACGTGATCGCGAACATCCCCATGCAGCGGATCAAGGACACGCTCGACTACCACTCATCGCCCGAGGAGGCCGCGGCAACAGCAACCCGTGGTGGAGTCGAGACGTTGATCCTCACGCATTACGTCCCGCCGTTTCCATCCGGTGGCGGCGACGACTGGCGGGCTCTGGCGGCGCAGCACTTTGGTGGCGTGATCGAACTCGGCGACGACCTGCACCGTGTCGAAGTCACGGGTGCCGCGGCGAAAGGCGCGTGAGGTGTCTGACTGGCGACTGTTAAGCAGGCGAGCGGCGTTCGCCTCGCACCGGCTCGTTGGCTGGATTTACTGGGATCCCCGAGCCGTTGCGGCCTACGAAGCGCTCGGCGTCCCAAATGGCGTCGGCTACTACATCACCTCGCGCGCCGGTCTCCTCGGCCACGCGGGCCCCGATGTGGTGGCCGCGGCCTACTACTCGATTTCACCCGAATTCGTCCGGCTGAGCTACGACCTTCTGGCACCACACGCGACGATCGCCGATGCTGTTCGAATCCGCGACGACGCGGTGGCTGCGGGATTGCGGGAATACGTGGGTGAGATCGCCGATGAGTTGTCGTCGATGGGCGCAGCATTGTGGGCTGCGGCTGAGTCGTTGCCCGTGTCAGGTCGACCGCTTTTTGCAGCACACCTTCGACATCGGCGGCCTGATGACCAACTGCTTGATGCGTGGCTTGCCGTGAACTGCATCCGCGAGTGGCGTGGCGACACGCATTGGGCCTTGCAGATCGCCGATGGGCTGAGCGGAACCCAAGCCGGCGTGCTCGACGGGGCGTGGCGGAGTTATGAAGCCGACTGGTTGCCTCGCAGCCGCGGGGCCGACGACTCGGCCCTCTCGGCGGCCTACGCGGCGCTCGAACAGCGCGGATTTGCACTCAACGGCGCTGTCACCGAGGCAGGGATTGCCCATCGCCAAGCTTTGGAGGATCGACTCGATGACCTTGCGTCGGCAGCGTGGCGCGAACTAGGCGAAGCCAACACGACGCGATTTGTCGATCTCATCGACACCGTCGGCGACGTGTTGATTGGCCGGGTCGACGCGACGGCGGGCGAGAGGTGGATGCCAGCAGCGCGGCGCCACCCGCGTAGCGCGTTATGAGCCGCCTCGAACGCCACGCGCAGGTGGCCGCGGCGCCCGATCGTGTGTGGGCTGTGCTCGCCAACTTCGGTGCGATCTCGCAGTGGGTGCCCCTGATCCAACACTCGTGCTTACTCAGTGAGCAGACCGAGGGGATCGGCGTGGTTCGTCGCGTGCAGATTGCCCGGCAGACGTTGGTCGAACGCGTTGTGACCTGGCAGCCCGAACACGAACTCGCGTACGACATCGAGGGGTTGCCGGCGGTGGTCGGCGTTGCGCGAAATACGTGGCGACTTGTTCCGGCCAACGAGGGACGCAGCACCGACGTCGTGCTCGTCACCGAGCTCGATCCTGGCCGCAATCCCGCGAAGCGCTTAGTAAGCAAGAAGGTGCTCGAGCGGATGGCGTTTGCCTCCGAGATGATGTTGGCCGGTCTGGTGGCCGCCGCACCGGCGTCTGAGTTCGACCGCGTTCGCCATGGGGAGTCCGAATGACCACACCTGCTCGACCCGACGTCATCGTCATCATGACCGACGAGGAGCGTGCTGCTCCGAGTTATGAAAACGAGGAGTTGCGCGCGTGGCGCTCGGGCCTCACGGGTGCCGCGTGGTTCGACGCCAACGCCGTCTCGTTCACCCGTCACTACACCGGCTCGCTCGCCTGTGTGCCGAGCCGCCCGACGATGTTTACCGGCCACTATCCCGACCTGCACGGTGTCACGCAGACCGACGGGCTCGGCAAGATGGCCAACGACTCACGCATGCGCTGGTTGCCGCCCTACGAGGTGCCGACGTTGGGCAACTGGTTCCGTGCCGCGGGCTACGACACCCACTACGACGGCAAGTGGCACATTTCCCACGCCGATCTCCACGGGACCGACGGCGAGCCACTCCCGACGAACACTGCTGCGGGCGAGGTGCTTGCCGGCAACGTCGAGCGTTATCTAGACGCGAATCCCCTTGATCCGTATGGCTTCTCTGGTTGGGTTGGCCCTGAACCCCATGGCGGGCTTTTCGCCAACAGCGGTCTCGTGCGCGACCCACTCATCGCCGCGCGAGTGACCGCATGGCTCGAGGACCGCTACTCGCGCCGCCGCGCTGGTGATCCCGCGGCATTACGCCCCTTCTTGCTCGTGGCGAGCTTCGTCAACCCACACGACATCGTGTTGTTTCCCTTGTGGATTACTCAGGGAATGCCGACACAGCTCGATGGGATCAGGGTGCCGTCGGTGCCGATGTCGCCCTCGGATCTTGAGGATCTGCGCCACAAGCCCGCGGCCCACGTCGCGTACCGCGCGGCTTACCCATCGTGTTACGGACCAGCCGGACCGATCTCTGCGCTCTACCAAACGAACCACCAGCGTTACCGCGACCTCTACTACCAACTGCACGCCACGGTCGATGGTCCACTCGATCGAGTTCGCCGTGCGGTCACCGAGGGCGTCGCGGCGAGCGGCGGCGACGCGGTGATCGTGCGCACCGCGGATCACGGTGAACTGCTTGGCTCTCATGGCGGCCTGCACCAGAAGTGGTTTCAGCTCTACGACGAATCGACACGTATCCCGTTCTCGATCGCTCGTGTGGGCTCGGCCGCGACTGTCGGCCGACAGGTCGACGCGCCGTCGTCGCACATCGACCTCGTCCCAACGCTGCTCGCAGCCGCGGCGATCGATGAGTACGAAGTCGCCGAGGTCCTGCGGGCCGACTTTTCTGAGGTCCACCCTCTTCCCGGTATGAATCTCATGCCTGTTGTCGACGGAGCCGAGCCCGATCGCGATCGCAGCGTCTATGTGATGACTCGCGACAACATGCCCGAGGGTGACACCGGCGCGAGCGGTGTGGCCCGCGCCGCAGGTCGCGCGACGAACGCGCCAGGCCCGTTGCGGATCAACGTCCCCGCGTATGTGGCGACCAACTTCGAAGGCGTCGTGAGTCGTGTCGAGGAAGCTGACGCGCCCGGGGGCGCGGGTCACGTGTGGAAGCTGGTGCGGACCTTCGACGATCCCGCGACGTGGACCGAGCCTGGGGTGCGGCAGCTCGCGGCCGACGGGCTCGGTGGCCCGACTTATCGCGACAAGGTGCTGCCGGATCAGTGGGAGCTGTACGACCTCGATGCCGACCCCGTCGAGATGCGCAATCTCTACGACGAGCCGGCCGCGGCCGACGTGTTTGCCGTAATGCTCGACCGCCTGAAGGCCGAGCGGCACCGCTCGGTGCCGGAACGTAACGAGCCGTGGCCCTACGTCACGAGCCGCATCGTGCAGATCGACAAAGTCCCGCTGCTGCCGCCGGCTGCGCTGATCCGCCAGCAAGTGCGCCAACGGGTCAAACAGCGTGTGGCCGAACGCGTTGCGGCGAGACGTAGTGGCCTACGCGCGCAGCCGCCGCGGCCAGCGTTGGTCGCGCGCCGGGTTCTACAGCGACTGGGGATGCACCCTGACGACGACGTGACGATGTCGTTTGAGCTTTCGGGTCGACGAGCGCTTGTTGTCGCGACGAACCACGGCCAACTCAACATCGGTCGTCCGACGGGGGTGTTCGCAAGCGAGCTCACGGTTCCGTACTACGCGTTTGTCGACGCGGGTATGACGGTGGAGGTGGCGAGTCCGCGTGGGGGCGTGATCCCGGTGGATCCGTTGTCACTCAAGCCGGCCGTGCGCACTGCCGCCGACGACCGTCTCCTTGGTGATACCGGCCTGCGGGGCAAACTCACGATGTCACAGGCGATTGCCGACATCGACCCCGAGGGACTCGACCTCGTCTACCTCGCGGGCGGGTGGGGTGCCGCGTTCGATCTGGGGACCTCCGAGGCGCTCGGCGACCTGATCACCGCCGCCAATGCCGCGGGGGCCGTGATCGGCGGGGTGTGCCACGGACCGCTCGGTCTCCTGCACGCCAAAGCCGTCGACGGTTCGCCGTTGGTCGCGGGCCGCCACCTCACGTCGGTAACCGACAAGCAGCTCCAGCAACTCGGGATCACTTCCACGCCGCAACACCCAGAGCGTGAGTTGCGAGCCGCAGGAGCGCTGTTTGAGTCTGGGTCGGCCCGCCGCGAAGTGCTAGCAAATCACTGGGTAGTGGATGGCAACCTCGTGACTGGGCAGAACCAAAACGCCGGGCCGATGGTCGCGCGGCTGATGATGGAACTGCTCAGCTGAGGCGCATATGGGAACGCGTTGTGCGCGATGGAGCGCAGCGTGGAGTCCACGACGTCGCTGCTGCCGACAAGTCGACGCCGATCACCGTTGTCGCCTCGTTTGAAGCAGGGGTACACGTGTTGCGGCCAGCGGGCGTTGCAGTAGAAGTGCGCCGACATCGTGAGGGCGAGTGCCTCATCTGGGATTACGTCGGATTCAGCGCCCGGCTTGAGCGCCCGGCTTGAGCGCCCGGCTTGAGCGCGTCGATTCGCCGTAAGTCTGCGACCCTCGGCGACGCCAGTCGAGGGAGTCCCGACGGGTGTGACCTATTGACTCCGCAATGGCCTGCGGTGGGCTTGCTCGTTGCGCTTCAAGAGGGCGTGCCCCGCGCCTCGGAGGGAAGTTGCGGCTGAGCTGCTGAGCGAGGGTACGCGAGCCCTACTGTGGCGCCGGTACGCGAGCGGGAGGCTGAACCGATGGTTGATTCTCTAGTTCTTCTTGACCGACCGGCCGACGGCGTGGTCTGGCTCACGCTCAACCGGGAGAATCGTCGCAATGCGTTGTCGATCGCGTTGCGAGACGAGCTGGCCGACCTGTTGGATCACCTCGCCGACGACGACTCGGTTCGTAGTGTGGTGTTGACAGGAGCCGGCTCGGTGTTCTGCGCGGGTTTCGACCTGGCCGAATTCGCGGTCGATGACCCCGAGTTCCAGCTCCGCCTTTGGGCCTCAAGCGATAGGTATCACCGGACTGTCTTGTGTTTTCCCCTGCCGATCATCGCGGCCGTCAACGGTCCAGCTTTGGGAGGCGGCTTCGATTTGGCGGTCATGTGCGACATTCGAATCGCGGCTCGCTCTGCTGCGTTCTCGCACCCGGAATACAAGTTCGGCGATGTTGTGTATGGCCCGTTGCACAACCTCGTCGGTGGCTCTGTCGCTCGAGACTTGTGCCTCACGGGCCGGTCGGTCGACGCGGCCGAAGCCCTCGAGCTTCGCCTGGTGTCGAGAGTCGTCGATGGCTCCGACCTCGCGGGAGCGGCGTTGTCGATGGCGCAGGCCATCGCCGCAGCTCCGCGGGAGTTGTCGATGCGCACCAAGGCCAAGGCACTGCGCCACGCCGGGGTTGACCCTACGGCCGCGACGTTGGCCTTGTGATCTAGGGCACCGCTCCACCTGAGCGGCCGCGGACTGTTAGGGGAGACCGGCTAGTTGGCGGGCGTTGTCGCGCATGATGAGACGGATCTCGGGGGTCGAGAACCCGGCGAGGTCGTGGACGAAGGCCGACGGGTCGGCGAGGCCCTCAGCATGGGGGTAGTCACTGCCGAACAGGATGCGTTCAGCACCGATCGTGTCGCGCAGTGCCGGCAAGTCGTCCTCGTAGTACGGGCTCACCCACACGTGTTCGCGTAGCTGCTCGAGTGGGTCGGCGCCGCCGAAGGCCGACGGCATCTGCGCGTAACTCTTCTTCAGCGTGCGAGCCAGCGCCGGCACCCAGTCGGAGCCACTTTCGATCGTCGCAACCCGCAGCGCGGGGTGGCGATTGAACACGCCGTGACAGATCAGCGCGGCGATCGTGTCGTGGATGGGCCGGTGGCCCGAGATCGCGGCGCGGAAGGGGTCGTAACGGAACGCTTCCATCTCCGGGTTGCCGCCCCAATCCTGCGCGTAACGGTGGTAGCCGCTGTCGCCGGAGTGAAATGCGACCAACGTGCCGGCTTCGGCCAGCCGCGCCCAGAGGCGGTCATACACACGATCTCCCGGCGAGCGGTAAATCCCCGGGCCGCGCACCGGCCCCGAGCGCATGACCACGACCCGGGCGCGGTTGGCCAAAGCCCGTTCGACTTCGGCCTCGGCCCGTGCGGGGATCTGCAGATTCAGATAGGGCGCACCAAAGATGCGGTTTTCGTACGCGTAACCCCAGTCATCGAGTACCCAGCGGTTGAACGCTTCGAACGTCGCGTGAGCGGCCTCGGGGTCGCCGAGCAACGCCTCCTCAAGACCGACACCCAGAGTCGGGAACAGAAAACACCCTTCGATGTTCTGTTCATTCATCAACTCAATTCGCGCGGCTGGCTGTCGATAAGCAGGGCTGATCGGGTCGAGGTCGCCGAACGCCTCGCGGATGTCCTCGCCGGCCATCTGCCCGCGGAAGTACGCGTCGAGCGCGCCCGGTCGCGCGACGGGATCGAACGCGGGATTGGGGATGAAGCGGCACACCCGGCCGCCCACGAGTAAACGCAAGCGGCCGTCGATCGTCGCCCACTGCACGCAGCGTTTGGCCATCTTCGGGTCCTGATAACGCGTGAACGCGTCGGTGGCCTCGTAGTAGTGGTTGTCCGCGTCGAACATCTGAAAGTCGACTTGGCTCATCGGGGCCTCGCTCTCGGTTGTGGCACCGCGTCGCACCTCGCTCGCGGAAAACGAGAACATGTTCTCGTTGCGACTGTTCTAGGCCGCGCGCCGCGCCCGAGCAAGTCCCGACCAAGCCCGTGCTCTGCCATGGGAAACTGGATCCATGAGCGATCTGCCCACCACTGAGGTCTCGATCAAACCCCGCAGCCACGACGTCACCACCGGCAAACACCGCGCGCCCGCGCGAGCGATGTTGCGCGCCATCGGCATGACCGACGCTGATTGGGACAAACCGCAGGTCGGTGTCGCGAGTTCGTGGAACGAGGTGACCCCCTGCAACTTGCCGCTCGACCGTTTGGCCAAACAGGCCAAACAAGGTGTGCGCGACGCCGGCGGGTTCCCGATCGAGTTCGTCACGATCGCGGTTTCCGACGGAATTTCGATGGGCCACGAAGGCATGCGTGCGTCGCTGGTGAGCCGCGAGGTGATTGCCGACTCGGTGGAAACCGTCATGCACGCCGAACGGCTCGACGGCCTCGTGACCTTCGCCGGCTGCGACAAGTCGTTGCCGGGCATGCTCATGGCTTCGGCTCGGCTCGACCTTCCGAGCGCATTTATGTATGGCGGATCCATCCTGCCCGGGCACCACAACGGTTCGGTGCTCGACATCGTGAGCGTTTTCGAAGCGGTCGGCGCCGAAGCCACCGGCGCGATCAACGAAGCCGAACTCGACGCCATTGAACGAAACGCCTGTCCCACTGAAGGCAGTTGTGCGGGCATGTTTACCGCCAACACGATGGCCTCAGTGGCTGAGGCGCTCGGCATGTCGCTTCTCGGCAGCGCCTCGGCCCCCGCCGTCGATCGCCGCCGTGACGACTTCGCGAGGGCCTCGGGTGCGGCCGTCGTCGCCTTGTTGGAAAAGGGAATCCGCCCTCGGCAGATCCTCACCAAAGCGGCCTTCGAAAACGCCATCGCCGCAACGATGGCGCTGGGCGGTTCAACAAATGCGGTGTTGCACTTGCTCGCGATCGCCAACGAGGCGCAAGTCGATCTCGGCCTCGACGACTTCAATCGCATCGGTCGTCGCGTTGCCCACGTGGCCGACATGAAGCCGCACGGGCGTTTCCACATGACCGATCTCGATGCGATCGGGGGAGTGCCCGTTGTGTTGAAGATGTTGCTCGACGCGGGTGTGCTTAACGGCGACTGCATGACAGTAAACGGCGCCACGATGGGCGCCAACCTTGAGGCGCTTGCGCCGCCGGCACCCGACGGCCAGGTCGTGCGGCCGTTCTCTGATCCGATCCATCACCAAGGCGGGATCGCCGTGTTGCACGGCTCCCTCGCCCCGCGTGGGGCTGTGGTCAAAGTGGCGGGCATCGATGAGCTGCGTTTCGACGGTCGCGCCCGCGTGTTCGACGGCGAGGCCGCAGCGATGGACGAGATCCTCGCCGGCGGAATCCATGCGGGCGACATTGTGGTCATCCGCTACGAAGGTCCCAAAGGTGGACCGGGCATGCGCGAGATGTTGGCCGTCACCGGTGCGATGAAAGGCGCGGGGCGCGGCGCCGACGCGGCGCTGATTACCGATGGCCGTTTCTCGGGCGGGACACATGGCTTTTGTGTCGGCCACGTGGCCCCCGAGGCCGTCGACGGCGGGCCGATCGCGTTCGTGCGAGACGGCGATCGCATCGTGATCGACGCGTCTAGCGGCACGATCGACCTTTTGGTCGATGAATCGGAGCTGGCCGCCCGCCGGCAGGGCTGGACGCCGCCGCCCGCTCGTTACACCACAGGAGTGCTCGCGAAATACGCCCGGCTGTGCGTCGGCGCCGAACGTGGTGCCATCACCTCGGCCTGACATCCGTCGCTGATCAAGTCGCGGGAACGAAACTGGGCGATTCCGCGACGTAAAGAGGTGCTCCAAATGGCCGACCGAGAGGCACGCCCGTTGCGTGATCTCGCGCGGCCGCCCGACTTCACCTCCTTTTACCGATCTCAGTACACCCCCATGGTCCGATTCGCCCACCTGCTGACTGGCTCATCCTCGATTGGCGAGGAGATTGTTCAAGACGCCTTCATCGCGTTGTCGCAACGGTGGGACCACGTCGACAATCCGGGCGGATACCTGCGCACGAGCGTGCTGAACCTCTCGCGGGGTTATCACCGCCGCCAAGCGGTGGAACGTAAACATGCGCCTCGACCCGACCGACCGATTGGCTTGCCCGAAGTCGATGAGATGTGGGCCAAAGTCAAGGCGTTGCCGACGGAGTTCCGTGAGGTGATCGTCTTGCGGTTCTACGAGGACCTGCAAGTCGATGAGATCGCGGACGTCTTGAAGGTTCCCGCGGGGACGATCAAGTCGAGGATCCATCGCGGGCTCGCGCGACTGCGGGAGGTCGTGTGATGAACGACCGCACTCACAACAGCGGGGACTTCGACGACCTCGACCTCTCTCACGACGAGGCCGACTTTGCTCGATCACTGCGGTCGAGCTTGGCCAAGGTCGCGGCTAGCTCACCGACCCGTGTGCCGCCCTTCGACGACATCGAAGCGAGCCGCGCCGACAACACCGTCGTTGTGCTACGTCGCAGCCGCGCGCGGTCGTGGGGCCGTGTTGTGGCGGCAGCAGCCGCCGTCACGTTGGTCGTGGGCGTTGGGGCGATGTTGTTGAACGACGATCGTGACGCAGGCACCGACCTCGCGCTGGAGGCGACCACGCCGAGTTCGACAGCTGACGGCGAAATCGCCAACGCCGGGGTTCCCGAAGTCGCCGTCGCGCCCGACGCCGATGCCGACGCGGCGATTACTGCTGCTGCCGACGACGCGGTCGCCGCCGACGCGGCGGCTGACGCGGCCGCGGGTGCCGCTGCTGCCGTCGACGAGCCGGCCGTCGCGCCATCGGAGAACGACGACGCAGTGGTCGCGAAACAAGCTCCCGCGCCGTCGAGTAGCCGCGCCACCACAAAGTCGGTTTCGGTGTCGGCCTCGACACGCTCGACGGCCTCAGCACAACCGGCGTCCACAGCACGCGCACCCGCCTCGGCGCCCGTGTCGTCGTCGGCCGCGCTCCCCGCGCCCATCCCCGCTCCGGCCGTGGGTACACCTGTCTTCACCGACGGCGACGCGCTCTACGAGCAGACGCTCACTGGCTCGAGCGGCGTCGGCGTGTCGTTCGCGGCGGTGCGACTGCCGAACGACACGTCGGGAGCCAAAGGTCAGTTCCCAGTGATCGTGCTGTCGGACTTGCCCGCGGGGGCACAGGCCACGAGCTCCCTAAACGGGTTGCTGCGTTCTGACATCGAACGTTTTGCCTCCGAACTCGCGGCGGACTCCAAGGTGGAAACGATCGGTGGAACCATCGGGCGGGTGACGGTTTCCAGCAAACTCGTGGTGGTCGAGCGCACGTATCTGGTGACCCGAAAAGACACCACACCCGCGCTCGACGGTTGGCCGGGCGCGCTCGTGGTCGACGTGCAAAGCGGGCGCATTCTTGAGGCTCGGGAGCTGTTCACCGCGGCCGCCCTTGAGGAGATGGCGTCGCGCCTGTCGGCCGACATCGCCAGCAAATACTCGGCCGCGCAGCTCAAGTCGAACGCCGCCGATGTAACTCGCACGCTGTTTCGCGCCGTCGCCTCCGATAACAGGGCGTGTTGCGCCGTTGCGCCGCGGTCCGATGGAGTCTTGGTTTCGATCGACGGCAGCTATGTCTTGGCCGACCCTCGCGGTGAAGTCTTGTCGACTCTGGTGCCGTGGAGCGCGCTCGACGGTCTGATCGCGAGCACCTCACCAGTGGCTGATCGCCTCGCTGAAGCAGAATCACTCCGTGGATAGGGGAAGCTGATTTAGCCGTGCCGGGCGCTGGTGTCAGCACTTCAAATCGTCCAACGAGCAGAGCCCGATTCGGAGGTGTGCCAGAGTCGCGTGGCGGAAGAATGTGCGCATGGCGACGATCGTCTACATCGACGGGTTCAACCTGTACTACGGCGCCGTTAAGGGAACGGCCAACAAGTGGCTTGACCTTGAGGTCCTCTGCCGACGACTCCTGCCCAAGGACAACCTCGTCAAGATCCGCTACTTCACCGCTCTGGTGGCGATTAGGCCGAGCGACCCGCAGCAACCGGCTCGCCAGCAAGCCTACTTGCGGGCGCTCGCCACGCTCCCGCTCGTCGAAATCCACTATGGCCACTACCTGAGTCATCAGGTTTGGATGCGCCTCGCGAACCCGCCAAGTGGCGGCTCAGCAATGGTCAAAGTGATCAAAACCGAGGAGAAGGGCTCCGACGTCAACCTCGCCACGTACCTCCTGCTCGATGCATTCCGGCAACGCTGCGACACCGCTGTCGTGATCTCGAACGACTCGGATCTGGCCGAGCCAATTCGCGTTGCTGAGCAGGAGCTCGGCGTCAAAGTCGGCATTATCAACCCCCAAAAGCCGCGTCACCGATCGCGAGCGATGACATCGGCCTTCTTCAAACAACTCAGGCCGGGGGTGCTCGCGACGTGCCAGCTACCGCCCACGCTCCAGGATGCCAACGGCTTGATCCACAAACCCGCTCGTTGGTAGCCGGAACACGCAGAGGCCCGCCGAAGCGGGCCTCGCACCCATGCGCCGAGGCGGATGGGGGGATGCCTCAGATTATGCGGCACGCGGTTCGCTGTGGCAACTCGCGTCTCGCAGAGGTCGAGTGCCCCTACTTTGTACAGCAAGAGTACGACGCCGGCGCTTGACGGCCGCCCCGGTGCCCTCGTGATCGACGCCCAGACGGGCAGGACTCTCGAGGCCCGTGAACTCGC
Organism: uncultured Acidimicrobiia bacterium; assembly: GCA_964635475.1. Taxonomy (GTDB): domain Bacteria; phylum Actinomycetota; class Acidimicrobiia; order Acidimicrobiales; family CAZWPY01; genus CAZWPY01. Next base: position 2,651 of record CAZWPY010000023.1, on the reverse strand, counting down.
TGCGGCCGTGCTGGTGTCGATCGACGGCAGTTATGTTCCGAGTGATCCCAGGGGTGAGGTCTCATCGACGGTCGTTCCGTGGGGCGCGCCGAAAAATGAGGGTGTTTTTTCGAATACCTCCCTCGCGGCCGACGGTTTTTCTGTGCAGAATCGCTCCGTGGATAAACGAAGCAGACTCAGCCTTGCGGTCGTGTTGCAGCTCGCCCTCGTGGCTGCGGCAGGCTCCTGTGGATCGGATGATTCCCCGAGGTCGAGTGCCAGCACGAAAGCCCCGGCCGCCGCGGCGGCCGGTGGCTCGAGTGAGGCCGACCGCGATAGTGGGACTGATCGGCCGACCGTGACGATCGAACATCTCAGCGAAACCGTGGGCGACGTTGCCCTCGAGCTCGATGTTCCCGTGTTGAGCGGCCTCGGCAGCGACGAGGGGGAGCTCAATGCGCAGATTCGCGAGCAGATAGTTGGCCCGGCGCGTGAGGTGGCCGAGCAAGCCGATGAATCGACCAACGCAATGTCGTTCGAGGTCGAGGCCAATACCTGGTTCGAGAACGACGCGCTCATCGTTGTCGAACTCAACGAATACTCGTACCTCGGCGGTGCGCATCCCAACTCGCGGTTCGGCTCCTTGCTGATCGATGTCGAACGAGCCGCGCTGGTGGCGCCGAGCGATCTGGTGCGTGATCGCCAAGCGCAGGGTCGTTTCGACGCACTAATCGAGGCATCGCTTGAGCAACGTTCGGACGATTTGTTCCCTGAGTGGCGTGAGTACGTCGACCCGGCGACGTTCGATTCTGCGGCGTGGTTGCCCAACGACGACGGACTGACGCTTCGTTATTCGGAGTACGAACTTGCGCCGTACGCGGCCGGGCCCGTGGAACTCACCCTCGATTGGGCCGATGTGGCCGCCACGGACGCGTTCGTTGACGCGTCGCTGCTGGCGACCTGGCTCGATCAGTAGGCCTCGGGGAGCAGCGGCTAGTTGCCGACCACCTCAAGCGTGGTGGTGATCACCCGATCGATTTGTGAGTCGGTCAGGTGCTGGTGGACGGGCAGCGACAAACATGCACCAGCGAGGCGGGCGGCGTTGGGTGTGTTGTCACGCGCCACGTGCGGGTGCACCTGGTAGGCGTGGTAGTCCCACACCAGACCGGGGTAGTACACGCCCGCGTTGACGCCGCGGTTGTTGAGCTCGGCGACGATTGCGTCTCGGCCCTCGGCTGGGACGAGGATCGTGTACTGGTGCCACACGTGTGTGCGACCGTCGGGGACTTCGGGTGTAACGATCGCTGCGTTTGCCGAGAGGCCCGCGGTGAGCGCCTTCGCGTTTGCCTGTCGGGCGGCATTGATCTCGTCGAGGCGACCCATTTGCGGGATGGCAACGGCCGCGTGCAGGTCGGTCATGCGCAGGTTGTGGCCGACCATCGAGTAGTCGTAGCGGGCCCGCATTCCCTGATTCCGGTAGATCCGCAGTGCTTGCGCGAGCTCGTCGTCGGATGTGGTGATGCAGCCACCTTCGCCAGCGGCGATGTTTTTTGTTGCGTAGAAGCTGAACGAACCCAAACCCCATGAGCCGGCGCGGCGGTCGCCGATCGTTGCGCCGTGCGCCTGCGCGGCGTCTTCGACGATGGCGATGCCGCGGCTCGATGCCATGGGGGCGAGTGCCGTCATGTCGGCGCACAGCCCATAAAGGTGGACGGGCACGATCGCCTTTGTGCGCTCGTTGATGAGCGCTTCAACCGACGCGGGGTCGACGGTGAAGTCGTCGGTGATGTCGGCGAACCGAGCAGTGGCGCCAGCCGAAAGAATCGCGTTGAAGGTCGCGGCAAACGTGAACGGCGACGTGATCACTTCGTCGCCGGGGCCGACGCCGAGAATGGCGAGCGCGGCTTCGAGCGTGACGGTGCCGTTGCTCATCGCGATGGCGTGGGTCGTTCCGGCCATATCGGCGCACTGGCTCTCGAAACGCTCGACCATCGGCCCCTGCGCGATGCGTCCGGAGCGCAACACTTCGAGGACCAATGCCTCGACGTCGGGCCCGAAACGGGGTGAAGAAATGGGGATCATGTCAGCCATCGCGGTCTCCCTAGGTCAGCGAGAAAGGGTAGCAACGGCTGTCTCCCTTTCGGTCGACTCTGGGCCCTGAATCAGGTCGCCCAGCCAATGCCGTGAGATCTATTGGGTTCCTCCGCTTAAGTGGTGGGCGATGGAGGTGTACTGACTGCCGGCGTCGGCTTACGCCGCGCGCTTCATCCGCCCGGCCGCGTCGGCCTCCAGTAGTCCCGCGATGAATACATCGAGCGCGTCGTAGGTCAGCCGTTCTCCCGCACACTTCGCTCGTGGGGTTCGTCGATTGAAGTGCGGCGGGGCCAACGGCAAGGTCGGATCACCGGGTAGTCGTTGGTCATTTGGATCTCGTGTTGTGCCCAACGACTCGTGGTGTTGATTAAACACCTCGAACTCCTGGTTACCCAGGTGTTTCACGCGCCAGCGGTGATGGTGGATCTGTCGATGGTGAAAACCACAAACCAAAAACAGGTTCTCTAGCTCGGTTGGACCACCTGCTGAGTGAAACACCACGTGATGAGCTCGTAAGAACCGCGTTGCATCACAGCCAGGTACTTCACAACGACCACCACTACGAACGCGTAATGCCT
>CAZWPY010000022.1:0-31456 GCA_964635475.1 uncultured Acidimicrobiia bacterium | reverse complement strand
CAGCGGACGGGCCAGCGGGTCGCCCGGGCGGCGTTGCTCCCAGGCCTGCTGCGGTGGCGTGCTCGTGGCTATCCCCGCGGGCGCTGCGTGGGCGGCATCGTCGAACAGCGTGGTTGTTGCGCGCGGTCGCGCGGCCGCAACCTGCTCGACCACCCGGACCCGCTCACGCCCACGCACGACGAGTAACGCGAGAGGGTCGGAGTCGAACGCACGGCCGGTTGCTGCAGCGACTGCGGCCTGGTGCGCACACGGAGCCGAGAGCTCTCCACACGAGCAGTCCCAACTGACGTCGGCCGGTCCCGGCATCGGCGAAAGCGCTGCGGCGGCGAGTGTGGCGACGGTTGGCTCATCGAGCGTTCCCCCCGTCACAGCCGCAGCGTGTGCGGGGACTTCGGCAATCGTCTTGATGGCCAGGTCCCACTCGGCGGGGGTCCAGCGGCGCACTCCGATACGCACGTGGCGACCAGAACGGCCGCCGAGCACTCTCGCGGTGATTTCGCCGGGAGCGACCACGAGGTCGGCGACGGCCTCCCAGTTGCGTGCACCTGCGGCGAGCGCGTCGGGGTCGATCCGGACCCCACTTTCGAGGGCCTCCATCCATGCGGTGTACCAGTGGCCGAACTTTGGTGGGTCGGTCATCGCGTTGGCACGGGCTGGCGTTCGTCGCGGTAACTCACCAGTTCGTCGAGGGCCGCGTCGTCGAGTTCGGTCACGAAGTTGTCCGCATTCGCCGCCGAACCCATAACGGAATCGGCAAGCTGGCGCTTTTCAGCCAACATCGCGGCGATCGGCTCCTCGAGCGTGCCGAGGCAGGTCAGGCGGTGGACGGTCACATGTTTGTCTTGGCCGATGCGCCACGCGCGATCCGACGCTTGGTTCTCAACCGCCGGATTCCACCAGCGGTCGTAGTGCACGACATGGGACGCGGCCGTGAGGTTGAGCCCTGTGCCGCCCGCGCGCAGGGAGAGCACGAGGACGTCGAGGTCGCCCGCTTGGAAGGAATCGACCACGCGCGCGCGTTGTGCTGCCGACAGGGAACCGGTGAGTGCGTCGACCCGAAGGCCGAGATCGCCCATCCGACGGGTCAGTCGCGTCGCCATCCCTACGTACTGTGTGAACACCAGCGCTCGTTCGCCAGCCGCAGCGATGCTGCACAGCAACTCCTCGGCCACTGCGAGCTTGCCGGAGCGACCCGCGAGCGGCCCCGGTTGTTCGAGATACAAAGCCGGGTGGTCACAGATCTGTTTGAGTTCGGTGAGCAAACGCAACACTTTCCCCCGCCGACCCATCGCGTCGGAGGCTGCGGCGCTGCGATCGCCGGAGACAGATTCGCTGGCAGTGCGGGCCTCGCGGATCTCGCGGATCTCGCGGATCTCGCGCAGCTCACGTTCGGCCGTGGCGCGATAGAGCCCGGCTTGCTCCTCGGTGAGCCGAACGAATACGTCCAACTCCGTTTTGGGTGGCAAGTCGGGCACGATCGCCGGGTCGGTTTTCACTCGGCGCACGACGAAAGGAGCGATTCGTGCGGCAAGGTGCTGGGCGCGTGGCGCCGCCTGTGAGCCCCCTTGTTCGATCACCCGGGCCCAACGCTGGTGGAAGTGGGCGTTGGTGCCCAAGAGGCCCGGCGTCGCCCAGTCGAGGATTGCCCACAGTTCGTCGAGCCGATTCTCGATCGGTGTTCCGGTGAGAGCGATTCGGCAACGTCCGCGAATCTTGCGTAGCGCAGCTGCCGTTGCCGACCGGGCGTTCTTGACGTGCTGGGCCTCGTCGGCCACCACGAGCCCCCACGGCCGCGCGGCGAGCTCACTCCATCGAGTTCGTAACGTCCCGTAGGTCGTCAGCACGATCGTGTTCGGCGCGATCGCCTCGGGCAACACAGATCCGGCATGGAGTCGAGCGGTGTTCGTCCCAGGAACGAACTTGGCGACTTCCCGCTCCCAGTTGTCCATCAACGACAGCGGGCAGACGACGAGGGTGGGTTTGGCCGGTACGTCGCGGCCGCGGTCGTCGGCTGGCTCGGTGTGGGCATATGCGTGGAGCGCGAGCAGTTGCACGGTCTTGCCGAGGCCCATGTCGTCGGCGAGGCATCCACCGAGCCCCGTTTCGTGGAGCGCTTGCAGCCAGGCGAGGCCTTGCCGTTGATAAGGCCGAAGGGTTGCTCGCAGGGCTGCGGGCTCCTGCGCATCCGCGCCCGCACGCGTGGTGTCGTGGAGCCGCCGAGTGATTCGGGCCAGCTCTGGACTCAGGTCGACCTGAACGTCGGTTTGCAACGAGTCGGCAAAGCCGACGCCGGTCGGCAGTGAGTCGGCAAAGCCGACGCCGGTCGGCAGTGAGTCGGCAAAGCCGACGCCGGTTGGCTCGAGGCCGATTCCGAGACCGAGGGCGAGGGCTTCGCCGGCGGTCAGTGTTGTGGTGTCGCGGATTCGTCGAGCGATGTGCGCGTCGAGGACGACCCAGCGGCCGCGAACTCGAACGGCCCCGGTGTGTGGTCGGGCGAGGAGGTCGAGTTCGTCGGCGGTGAGCGGTTCGCCGTCGACATCGGCGCTCCACGTCAACTGACAAATCGCCTCGAGGTTGAGTGTCGTGTTGGTGGCGAGCCGTTCGAGCGGCTCGACTCGGGCCCGCACGTTCGCTCGTACGAGCGCGTCGGCGGGAACGACGATGTTGATTCCCGCAGTGCGAAGCGTTTGTTGGCCAACGGTGAGCAGGTCGGCGAGGGTGCTGTCGTCAAGCGACAGGGAGTAGGGGAGGTCGCCCGAAATGAGCGGCGTGAGCGGCGGCCAGACCGCGGCGGCGGCACGAAGTTGACGCCAAAGGCTGCGTCCGTCGGCCGTCGCGGCTCGAAGATCCCAAAAGGCCTGCGCGGTCATCTGTCCGGCGGCAGTGCGGACCGTGACATCAAGGCGTGGGTACGCCTGGGACGCCCCTTTGGCAACGCTCGACGTGAGTCCCTTGAGCTGGAGCATCAGTTGCGGCTGGTCGTCAGCAGCGGCGTCGCCGAGCGCGGTCAGCCACGGCGCGAGCGGTCGGACGTCGACGAGCTCGTGGCCGATCCAGCCCTTTGCCGCTGCCGCCGGCGTCGTCGCGGCGGGCGAGTCGCGCAGCCAGCAGTCGACAAACGCCTCGACGGCGTGGCGGGTGAACAGATCGGCGCTCCCACTCGCTGGGCCACCACCCGCCGATGGGCTCGCGCGCCACAGTTCTGCGGGCAGGGCCGCGGCGAGGCTTGTCAGCCACTCGCGGTCGAGTGGCTCCAACGGCCCGACCCGCCACTGATCCCACTGCTGGGATTGACCTGGCCACACTCGGGCCCGCGCGACGAGGTCGAGGGCTCCGTCGAGCAGGGTGCACACGGCGCGCAGCGACGGCGTGAGGTCGGCGGCGCGGGCGAAACCCAGAAGCGTGGGCACTGCGGCTGGGAGCGGAACGATCCGCGCTTCGACGGCAAGGGGCGGATCGCAGTCGAAGTGCAACGTGCGCGTGTCGTCTCCTTCGGCAGGCCAGATGGCCAACGAGGAGGAGCGACCGGGCGATGTGAGGAGGAGGGAGACGTTTCCCGTCGGCTCCAGGAGCCGAGAGTTAGATACCGTCGGCTTTAGGAGCGCGGCCTGCTGATTGCTGGAGGAGTCGGCCGTGCTCACGGCCAAACTTCTACCCCGGATTTGATGACGTTGTTGCCCCAGTGATCGCGCTCGGGAGCGCCTCTTTGGGAACCATCGTTTCAGCGGGCGGAATCTGCTGGCCCGCGGCCCGGGCCCACTCGGCGGCTTTTGTGTACAACGTCCCGAAGGTAAAGCGCCACGCTTCGATCGCCGCTGCTTGCGACTCGGTAGCACGTTGCAGCTCGGTCACTTGCGCTGTCAGCGCGTCCCGACGTTTGGTGAGTTGTGTCACCTCTCGCTCAAGCGTGTCGACGCGGCGGGCGAGGTCGGCCTCGACCTTGGCACGCATGTTGGCGTCGACGTCGCGAGGATCCGCGCGCCGCGTCACGCACGCGGCCGACATCGCAGCGGCGCTGAGGAGCGCGACGGCGGCGAGGCGACGACAGCGGTGATGTCGGGCGGGGCGCTGACCCACAGTTGATCCTGATCTCACGGAGCGTGATGACGCACCCATGGTGCAACAAAGTCGCGTTCGAGACGAATTGGCAACCAGGCCGCAGCTGCAACCGGGCCGGAGCTACGGTCGTGCTCACGGCGACATCGGCAGGGAGGCGACGATGGCACGAGTGCGAGCAGTGACACGTACAGGGAGTTGGATCGCTGTCGCGAGCCTGCTGGGCCTGACCTTGGGTGCGTGTGGCGGCTCCGACTCAAGCGACGACGAGGCGGCGACGAGCGTCGACGAGACCGTAACGAGCGCCGACGAGGATGGTCCGAGCGCCGACGAGGCCGGCGAGGCCAGCGAGTCGTGGCGGCCCGATCCCTCCGGCGTCACGGCGAGCCCGGAGGCCACGACGTGTCCCGACTGGCCAGACGTGGAGCCGACGATCTCGCTTCAGTGCTGGCGCGTGGCGGTGCCGATGGACTACGGCGACCCAGGAGGTAAACAGATCAAGCTCCTCGTCGTGCGGGGCCACCTCGAGGGAGCGCCGGCCGACGCGACCCCAGTGGTGTTTTTGCACGGTGGTCCGGGCGGTGGGGCATTGTCGACCTCGCCGGGGGTCACGGCCAACGCGGCGCTCTTGCGCGATCGCGACATCGTCGCCATTTCCGAACGTGGAGCCGACGCCTCAGACCCGCAGCTCGATTGCCCGGAGTTCAACGACGCGATGCTCGACGTGTTGTCCGACACCGCGTCGTGGGAGGTCGAGTATGGACTCGCCCGCGATGCCGTGGTGGCCTGTCGTGAACGTGTGACCGCCGAGGGGATCGACCTCAACTTCTTCGACACCCCGCACAACACGGCCGACATCGATGTGGTGCGCCGAGCTCTGTCGATCGAACAGTGGCACGTGTACGGCGGGTCCTACGGCACACGGCTCGCACTCGACTACAGCCGCGCGTTCCCCGACGATGTCGTGTCGGTCACGATCGATTCGGTGTACCCACCGGATCTGGGTGACGACATGCCGTCGGTTCCGCGAGCCGACTCGGCAATCCAGCGTTTGATCGCGGCGTGTGAGGCCGATGCGGCATGCGGGTCGGCCTACCCGGATCTCACCGGCGACTTGGCTCGGGCGATTGCCGACCTCGACGCTCGACCCGAACGTTTGCCCTACACCCCGGCGGGCGGCCAAACCCGGGAAATGGTGATCTCTGGCTCTGACCTTTCTGGTGGGCTCTTTGCCGCCATGTACGAGGCGTCGGTGATCCCGCTGCTGCCGTCGATCATTCACGCTCTGGCCAACGGCGACCGGTCGATAATGCCGCAGTTCCTGACGATTGGGATACCGCAACTGACGGGGTTGAGCGAGGCGACGTTTGGCGCGGTCGACTGCGCCGACAACCTGCCGGCGTTCGACGAACAGGATCTGGCGGCGCTGCGTGCCGACCCGGGTGCTGAGGCTCTCGTCGCGCTGGGTGTAGCAGAAACGTACTGCCGCGAGTGGGGCGTGGAGCCGGTCAACGACGAGTTCCTCGAACCCGCGGTACCGACGCAACCGACGCTGGTCGTCGCGGGGGAACTCGATCCGATTACGCCAATTGAGTTTTCCGATGGCCAAGCCAAACGCACTCCCGGTGCGATCGAGGTGGTTCTTCCGCGCGGTGGCCACACGGTTGTCGTCGATTCGCCTTGTTTGACCGGCGTTGTTGCCGACTTCTGGCGTGACGGGTCCACGGTCGATACGTCGTGTGTCGCCGGGATCCAGCCGTTGCCGTTTTCGGTATAAGTGTCGCCAACCCTTCCCACGGCGCCCGCCGCCGACTACGTTCCGGCGAGACGCGGTGGGAGTCCCATCGCGGGGGAGGGAGACGTATGAGTCGGCTGGGTCGCGTAGCGGCAGCGGTTCTGGTGGCTTCAGCAATGGTTCTCGGCGCGTGCGGCGGGGGCTCTGACGACAGCGACAGTGGCGACTCGGGTGGCGACGCGAGCACCGAGGGTCCGAAGAGCCAAGCGGGCGCAGGTGCCGACGAGTCCGAGGGCGCAACGGCTGGCGGTGTGTTGCGCATTGGTATGGAGGCCGAATCCGATGGCCTCAACCCGACGACGAACCGATTCGCGGTAGCTGGTTTGCAGATGGGCAACGCCGTGTTCGACACGTTGGCCGCGTCAGACGCAGACGGCAACCCGGTGCCGTACCTGGCCGAGTCGTTTACTCCCAACGCGGACTTCACCGAGTGGACCGTCACGTTGCGCCCCAACGTCAAGTTTCACGACGGCACCGCGCTGACTGCAGAGGCGATCGTGGCCAACATCACCGCGCAAGCCAACGACGCGCTGGTGGGTCGCGCGGTCAAACCCGTTCTTGCCGAAACCGACTTTGTCGCGGCGACCGGCGAACTGACTGCCGTCGTGCGTATGCGCCAGCCCTCGGCGCACTTCCCGAGCTACTTGACGGGTCAGCTCGGTATGGTCGCGTCGCCGACGTGGCTCGAGGCCGCAAAGGCCAATCCCGATCTCAACCAGAAGCCGGTCGGCACCGGTCCGTTCAAGTTCGACAGCCGCACCAAGGACAGCCAGACGCGTGTGGTGCGCAACGACGAGTGGTGGGGTAAAGGCGTCCTGGGTGATGGGCCCTACCTCGACGCGATCGAGTTCTACCCGGTGGTGTCGGCGGCACGGCGTGCCGACCAGCTCGTGGCTGGGGAACTCGACGTCTTGCACACCACCGACGTCCCGACCGAAACGCGACTGGAGGGCGAGTCGTCGCTCACGACAGTGTCCGACGAACTCGGCGAAGAGACGTTCCTGCAGATGAACACCGAAAAGGCGCCGTTCGACGACGCCCGCGTTCGCGAAGCGGTGGTTCTGGCGACGAGCAACAAGTCGTATAACGACTTGATCAACGAAGGCAAGCTGACCCTCGCGCAGTCGATGTTTCACCCGGACCTGAAGTGGGCCGACCCGAACATCACTCAGGAGTACGACCCAGCCAAGGCCAAGGAACTCGTCGCGGCGGTGTGTGCAGAGAAGGCCGACCTATGTAAGGGCGGCAAGGTGACGATCAAGTACACGTACGCAAGTAGCCCGGAAAACGACCGGATTTATGAAGTTCTGTCGCAGCTGTGGGCCGACGTATTTTCGGTCGAGGCCGATCCGATTCCGCAGGATCAGTTCATCACAACCACCGCGGTGGGCAACTACCAGTTGAACCTATGGCGCCAGTTCGGTGCGCCCGACCCCGACGCCGACGTGGTGTGGATCTCGTGCACAAGCATCGACGCGATTTCCTTGAACTGGACCCGCTATTGCGACCAAGAGCGTGAGACGTTGCTCGATCAGCAACGGGCCTCCAACGACGACGCCGAGCGCATCAAGTTGTGGCAGCAAATCGCGCAAAACATCGACGCCGCCCACACACACGTGTTTCTCACCCACACTCGCTGGACGATCGCTGAATCGAAGCAGGTCAAGAATTTGTGTGGCGCGAAGGGGACGGCGGGCGAAGATCTGCTGTGTCTTGAAAACGGCAGGTTCCGTTTGTCACAGATCTGGTTGGCGTCCTGAGCTCTCGGCCGACCGTTTCAACTGATCGATAGCGCCGCGACGTGTCTTTCCTGGTCGGGTTCATAAAACGCCTGCTTGCGGTTGCGCCCGTCTTGTTGGCCGTGACGTTCGTCACGTTTATGGCGATGAACTTCTTGGGCGATCCGTTGGTGAACTTGTTGGGCCCGCCCGACACGAGCCCGGAATACGTGCGCAACCGAGAAGCGGCGGAAAAGCAGTTCCACCTCGATGAGCCCGTACCCGTGCGTTATGCGCGGTGGCTAGGTGACATGGCCACGGGTGACTTCGGCCGTTCGTACCAGACGCAACAAAGCGTGAGTCAGATCGTCAAGGACAAGTTGCCGATCTCCTTGGCGCTGATGGTGTTGGCGCAGTTGATTGCGTTGGTGATCGCAGTTCCGTGGGCCGTGTTGTCGGCCGGTCGAGCGAGATCGCGGATCGACCGGTGGGGTACGACCGCGTCGTTCGTATTGATCGCCACACCACACCTCGCGCTGGGCGTATTGCTCTATTACATATTCGCTGTACGGCTCGGCTGGTTCCCGACCCGCTACGACGCGAGCGGAAGTGTTGTCGACAAGCTGCAAGCTCTGACGCTGCCGGCGCTCACGCTGGGCCTCACGCTGTCGGCGAGTTACCAGCGGCTCTTGCGTGTGGACCTGCTGGCAACGCTGCAAGAGGACTTCATCCTCACAGCACAGTCGAAGGGCTTAAAACGTTCGGCGATCATGCGGCGCCACGCGTTGCGGCCGTCGCTGTTTTCGCTGATGACCGTTTTCGGGATCCAGACCGGTGCTCTGATCGGCGGCACCTTGGTCGTCGAACGCATCTTTACGGTGCCCGGTGTCGGCCTGGAGATCCCCGCCGCGGTTATTCGTGACGACTACCCGACGGTTCTGGCATTCGTGGTGATCATTGCGTGTCTGTTTGTGGTCGCAAATGTGTTGGTCGACATGTTGTACGGCGTCGTCGACCCACGAGTTCGGCGTAGTCATGGCTGACGTGAACTCGAGTGCTGACGTGGCCGTCACCGAGGTCCTCGCCGCGGATCCCGTCCCCGCCGCAGCGGACGACTTGTCTGCGGGCGACGGCGTATTACGAAAGAAGTGGGGCGTTGCCTTTTGGATCTCCGCCGCATTCGTGATCGGCCTTGCGCTGGCCGCGTTGTTCGCGCCGATGTTGCCGTTAAGGGACCCTGAAGCACTCGCGCAGTGCCCGATCATGCAAGGGCCGTCGGCATCGCATCTGATGGGCTGCGACGATCTCGGCCGCGACGTGTTCGCCCGCGTGATTTGGGGCGCTCGTATCTCGTTGACGGTTGGATTTGCGTCGATCGTGTTCGGGATGCTGGTCGGTGGCCTGCTCGGCGTGATCGCCGGCTATGTCAAAGGTGCCGTCGACAAGGTGATCTCGTTTCTATTCCTCGTCGAACTGTCATTCCCCGCGCTGATCTTGGCTTTGCTGATTACCTCGTTCGCCAACCGCACGTTGCCGACGATCGCGCTCACGCTGGGAATTCTCGCGATCGCGCCAATCGGCAGGCTGGCACGAGCGGTCACGATGCAGGTGGCCCAACGAGAGTACGTACAAGCCGCACGTGGCCTTGGCGCCACCACCAACAGGATTCTGCGGGCGGAAATCCTCCCCAATGTGATCATGCCGATGTTCGCTCTCGCGCTGCTTGCCGTGGCGCTCGCGATCGTGGCCGAAGGGGCGCTCGCCTACTTGGGCCTCTCGGTTAAAGAGGGCATCAGCTGGGGCAAGATCATCGCGGCCGGCACCGAGGGCGACCGGCTCAAACAAGGCGCACACGTGGCGTTTAGCGCGATTGACGTGCTCTTCGCGACGGTGTTGTCGCTCAACTACATCGGCGACCGGATTCGTGAGCGGCTCGAAGTTCGCGAGGTGAGTTTGTGAGCGATCCAGTGTTGGAACTCGACGATGTGCGCACCCACTTTCGTACCCCGCGTGGGCTAGCTCGCGCCGTCGACGGGGTGTCGTTGCGTGTCGAGCGCGGCGCAACCCTGGGGGTCGTGGGTGAGTCGGGTTCGGGCAAAACAGTGCTTGCTCGTACCGTGATGGGTCTGTTGCCGCCTTCGGTCACGATTCGCTCGGGAACGGTGCGTTTCGACGGCCACGACATCTCAACCACGGCCGCGGCGCGACCGCACTGGGGTTCAGAGATGGCGATGATCTTCCAGGACCCGATGAGTTCGCTCAACCCCGTGATGCGCGCTGGGCGGCAGATCGGTGAGTCGCTGCAGCTGCACCGAGGGTTGAGCCGCCGTGACGCGGATGCCCGCGCCGTGGAGGCGTTGCGCGCCGTGGGGATTCCCGAACCGGAACGTCGCGCGCGGCAGTATCCGCACGAGATGTCTGGTGGCATGCGCCAACGCGTGATGATCGCGATCGCACTCGCGTGCGAGCCCAAGCTCGTGTTTGCCGACGAACCCACGACGGCACTCGACGTGACGGTGCAAGCGCAGATTCTCGATGTCTTGGCCGAGCAGCAGGCTGCCCATGGGATGAGTTTGGTTCTCGTGACGCACGATCTCGGCGTGGTAGCCGGGCGAACCGACGAAATCGCGGTGATGTATGCCGGCCGAGTCGTGGAGCGTGCGACCACTAAGGAGCTGTTCGCGTCGATGCGTCATCCGTATTCGGCCGCGCTGTTGGCGTCGATTCCCAAGCTCGAAGACCCCAAACACACCCGCCTCGACGCGATCCCTGGTCGGCCGCCCGACATCGTCGCGCCTGAGCCCGGCTGCGCGTTTGCGCCGCGGTGTTCTCGGGCACAGCCGTCGTGCCACACGGCCGCGCCAGCGCTAGTCGAGGGGACGCCGGGTCACTGGTGGGCGTGCTTTTTTCCTTTGGCCGCAGCGGGCGAATCGGTCGAGCCCTCTCCGGTGCTCGCGCCCCGACGACACATCAGCGACGTGAAGGTGGGTGCGTAATGGCCGGGACTGGGATGGCTCACCTGCGCGACGCGCCGCTGCTGCGGGTCGAGGAGCTCGTGGTCGAGTTCCCGATGGGCAAGGGCAAGAAGGTGCAAGCGGTGTCGGGAATCTCTCTCGACGTCGTCGAAGGCGAAACGTTGGGTCTGGTGGGCGAGTCGGGTTGCGGCAAGTCGACCACGGGCCGGGCGATCATCCAGATGCCCGCGCCGACCGGCGGCCGAGTCACTTTGGCGGGTGAGGAGCTGACGGCTCTGCGGGGCGAAGAACTGCGCCGTGTGCGCACCTGGCTGCAGATGATCTTTCAGGATCCGATCTCGAGCTTGAATCCACGGCGCCCCGTCGAGCAGATCATCGGCGAGGGTCTCGACATCTGGTCGATTGGCACTGTGGAAGACCGGGCGGCGAAGGTCGAGCACTTGTTGGCGGCCGTTGGCATCGACCCCGAACGAGCCAAAGGGCGGCGGCGGCACGAGTTCTCCGGCGGACAGTGTCAGCGGATCTCCATCGCGCGTGCTGTGGTGATGGAGCCAAAAGTACTGATTTGCGATGAACCAGTGTCGGCGCTCGACGTGTCGGTGCAAGCGCAGATCATCAACTTGCTCGAGGAGATGAAGCAGCGTTATCGGCTCACGATGATCTTCATCGCGCACGACCTCGCGGTGGTGAAAAACGTGTCGGATCGTGTCGCGGTGATGTATCTCGGCAAGCTTTGTGAGGTCGGCGACCCCGACGTGTTGTACGCGCAGCCGGCGCACCCCTATACCGCCGCGTTGTTGGCGGCGATTCCCGTGCCGGATCCCGAGGTTCGTCTCGACCGCGATGCGATCGTGCAAGGGGAGTTGCCCTCTCCACTTGATCCGCCGTCGGGTTGCCGTTTTCGCACTCGCTGCCCGCGGGCGACTCAGTTGTGCTCCGACAGCGAGCCGCAAATGGCCAAAGTGCAACACGACGGTGAGGTCGACCATTTCGTTGCGTGTCACCATCCGCTCGTTGATGTCGCCGCGCAGTTGGCGAGCAGCACGGCGGCCGCGCTTTCTGGGGCGGCTACCGCTGGTATCTAGACTCGGCCGTCGCACGCCGATCGGCGTGAGGTGGGAGGGTCGATCCGACGTGAAGTGGCGTGTTGTAAGTGTCGTCGCGGTGGCGGGACTGCTGGCAGGGCTTGCTGGCGCGTGTTCGGATACGGACGAGTCGACAAAAGCGGGCTCGACGAAGTCCGAGACCGGTGATGAGCAGAGCTCGACCAAGGCCGCCGACGGCGAGGCCAGCGATGAGGCTGGTGCTGCCACGAAGTCTGGTGATTCGCCGTGGACCGTGGTGCCCGGCGTGCAGGTGGTGACTGTCACGGGCGCTGAACCGAAGGAGCCGCTGACCTTGTTCACCGAGGACGGCGACGAAGTCATGACCGTCAAGGCCGACGAGTTCGGTCAACTCGCGGTGCCGTATGCGCCCACGGAGCCGCTCACGATTCAAGCTGGCCCCAATACAGAGTTCCCCGCCGTTGACGGCTCGACGCTGACTCCCGGCGTGTACGAGTTTCGCGACACCGAGACGGATACATCGTCGGGGACATTCGAAGTGCTGTCGATCGATGATGTCGCGCCTGAGAGCTTCTACTCACAGCAGGTGCTGACAGGAGCAAAGGTCGACGTTTTTGGCAAGCTGCTTGAGGGCGACCTGCTTGACGGTTTCCAATACATCACCATGCGCGACGGCGTGAAGTTGTCGGCGATGGTCCGTTTCCCTGACCCGACGTTGTACGGCCCCGGGCCGTATCCGACGCTGATCGAGTATTCCGGCTACGGCGTGTCGAACCCCGATGGCGAGGAGCCGGGGTCGCGCATCATGCGAGCCTTGGGTTACGCGACCGTCGGCGTCAACATGCGTGGGACGGGTTGTTCAGGTGGCGTATTCGACGTATTTAGCCCCGCCCAACAAGCCGACGGTTACGACGTGGTCGAGGCAGTGGCAGCCCAGGACTGGGTGCTCAACAACAAGGTCGGCATGGTGGGGCTGTCGTACTCGGGGATTGGTCAGCTCTACACCGCGTCGACCCAGCCGCCGCACCTCGCCGCGATCACGCCGCAGTCGGTGATCGCCGATCCGTGGCTCGAGCAGTGGCCCGGCGGGGTCTACAACGCGGGATTCACCAAGCAGTGGCTCGATGAACGTGACCGGCAGGCGGCGCCCGGCGGTCAGAGCTGGACCGACAAGATCATCGAGGGTGGCGATAAGGAGTGCGACGCGAACCAGAAGCTGCGCAACGTCAACATCAACTTCGAATCGTTCGGCAAGGCGCTCACGACGCGGCCGCAGTCGGCCGACGACCGCGATCTGCGCCAACTCGTCACTCAGATCACGGTGCCCACGTTCATCACGGGGGCATTCCAAGACGAGCAAACAGGCCCGCAGTTCGCCGAGATGCTCGACAACTTCACCTCGGCGCCGGTCGTCAAAATCGGCCTGTGGAATGGTCGTCACCCCGACGGGTACGCCGGCACCAACGTCGGGCGTTTGTACGAGTTCCTTGAGCTCTACGTGGCGAATCGGGTGCCGAAGATCGCCGAGATCGTGCGGGGTCCGCTGGCAACCGAGTTGGCCAAGAATTTCGAGTCGACCGACACCGAGGTCGGACCCGACCGGTTCGTCGCGCAGTTCGGTGACGACGTGGCTGGCGCTCGTGTTGCCTACGAGGCCGAACCGGCCGTGTGGGTGATGTTCGAGAGCGGCGCGAACACGGTTGGCCCTACCGGCAATGAGGTCGGGGAGCCGGGCGGGACCTTCACGCGTACCTATACGCAGTGGCCACCGGCTGAAGCGACGACGCAAGAGTGGTTCTTCGGGGCTGGCGGAAAGCTGGCAACTACCTCGCAAGACACGTTGGGCGCCGATTCGTTCGCTTTCGATGGCTCGGGCGCTGGCCTCGGATTTTTCAAAGACGACGAGTACCCGTTGCTCGCCCGGTTGTGGGACTTCGACTGGACCCAGTTCCCGCAGGACTCAGCGGTTTCCTACGAGACCGAACCGCTAGCTGAGGACCTGCTGTTGGCCGGACCAGCGCAGGTGGACCTATGGGTATCGGCAAACGCGGTCGACGCCGACGTGCAGGCGACGCTCACCGAAATTCGCCCTGATGGCGTGGAGTACGCGCTGCAAACCGGCTGGCTGCGGCTTGCGCACCGGGCTGAGGACGCGGCGACGACTGATGGCTTGGAGGTCGGCAGGACCTACAGCAAGGAGGATCTGCAAGAGCTCGACCCGGGAGAGTGGACCGAGGCGAAGATCACCCTGCCGTCGGTTGGCGCTCCCATTCGCGCCGGTTCGAAGTTGCGCATCACGATCTCTAATCCCGGTCGCGATCGTGGCGAGTGGAAGTTCGAGACCGACGACTACGCCGCGGGCCCCGCGGCCGACGGCCCCTCGAGCGCGGAGCCCGTCCGATACCAGATCAGCTATGGCGGGGGCCAACGTTCGGCGTTGCGGGTAACGGTCGCGCCCGCTGGCGACATCCCCCGTGCGTTGCCGCCGTGCCCGTCGTTGCGCGGCCAGGCGTGCCGTCCGGCGTTAGCCCGCACCAACTCGCCCGGCGAACTCCCCGGCGGCTGAGCTTGCTGGTGCGCCAAAGGTGGATCACCTCCGGCGCACGTGCTCGGCCTAGAACGCGCCCTCGAGACGCAGAGTCGTCAAAAGCTGGGCGAGGTCGCGCCCTCGAGCAAAGCCGCGCTCCATCACGAGTGTGGCGCCGACGTTCGCCTCACGCCAGTCGCGTTCGTTTGCCCTTGAGCGCAGCGCGGCGAGGTCGTCGGCGTCGGTCGGTCGGCGCCGATCATCTCGGGCGAGCAGCTTCATAACGATGAGATGTCCGATTCTTGCAACCGGCATCGCGACGCCCGGTGCGAGGACGAGGCTGTCGGCCGCCGCGGCGATTTCGGGTTCTATGCCGCTGGAAGCGAAGAGCAAGTCCGTAATCGACGGGTACACATCCGTGTCGACGAGTCGTGCGGTCGCGAGTCTGGAGGTGGCCTCGTCTTCGACGGTCGAGACGAGTTCATATCCGCTCCGAAGGAAATGTCGTACGACTAGTTCGGCTTCTAAGTCGTTGGCCACCCCAACTGCGAGGTCGGCGTCGCGAGTGAAGCGTGGCTCAGTGCGCGCCGAGACGGCTAGATCGCCGACAAGAGCGAAACCGACGCCGAGTTCAGTCAGTCGCGACGAACCCCTCACTAACTGGTTCGCCAGCGAGTTCACGCGAAACGCGACAGGTTGCCGGGGCGGCCCGACGCGTCGCCAAATGACGCACCTGGGCGTTCGCGGATCCACGCACTGACGATCAGTTTGACCTGCTCCTCGGTGGCCCCAGGTACCTCGCGGCGCGCCTGCTCGGCGCGCATCTGTAGCGCGAAATCAAACAGGTCGAAGGCCTGCGCGAGTCGATAGTCGTGGCCGACTGACACGGTCGTCAGTCTACGGCTTGAGGCCGCGTTGAAGGTCCTCCGTAGGCGTGCGGTAGAGCTGATCGAGCTCGACGTTCACGTTGGCGATGACTCGGTACCACCCGTTGCTTCCAGCAAGCGCCAAGACGCCACGCGGGGGTGCCGTCGACCTGCTGGAGTTTCCAATCGTCGACAGTGATGACGACTGGGCAAATGCGCCAGTGTCGGCAACGAGCGAATAGCCGGCGATGATCCCTCCGGCCGTCGGCAAACGAAGCAGATGCGAGGATTTCGGTTGCGACTCTGCGGCGCCCTCCGATCGCCGCGGGCGTCCGACCGTGCTTCGGGGCTGGCGGAGAGCTGGCAACGACCTCGCAAGACACGAGGAGGATCTGCAGGAGCTCGACCCAGGAGAGTGGACAGAGGCGAAGGTCACCCTGCCGTCGGTGGGCGCCCCATTCGCGCTGGTTCGAAGTTGCGCATCACCATCTCCAACCCTGGCCGCGACCGGGGTGCGTGGAAGTTCGAGACCGACGACTATTCGTTGCGCGGCCAGGCGTGCCGTCCGGCGTTAGCCCGCACCAACTCGCCCGGCGAACTCCCCGGCGGCTGACAACAAGGCCGCTACCGTCCGAAGGCCTCGTCTCGGCCGTCGCGCCGGTCATCATGCGCGGGTCAGACACTCGAAGACGTCGACGAAAATGAGGTCGTCGGCGGGGCCGTCGACGTGATGGGTGTACTGGTGGTCGGCCAGCTTGAGCTGGACATCGAACGGGAGGAACTGCTGTAGCTGGACGACGAACTAGATGAACTGCCGTAGCTCGATGACGAACTGTAAGAACTGCTGTCGTTCGAGGAGGCACTCCACTGCGCGCTCGAGTTTGCTGAACTCTGAATCGACGATGCCGAGTTAGACGACGAGTAACTAGACGATTGTGAGCTTGCTGACGAGGACGCTGAGCCGGGGTTTGCGCTTGCCGACGCCGACATGCTCAGTGATCGGGACTTTGACGAGGCGATGCTCGAACTCGCACTCGCGCTCGAACTCGAGCTTGAGGAGCCAAAGATGCTCGACGAGCTTGACGAACTGCGAGACGAACTCGACGACTTCGAGCTCGACAGCAGTGAGTAGAACGAACTGAGCTGCGACGACGATGGGTTCGAAGCCGCCGAGACTGACCGGCTGGATGAGGCAAGCCGCGACGAGCTCGCGCTGGAGGAGGAACTCGAACTCGAACTGCTATACGCGATCGACGACGAACTCGAACTTGAGCTACGTCGGCTGCTCGACACTCGTGAGCTGGAAATGAGGCTTGAGAACGACGAGAACTTGCTCGACGAGGAACTCGAGGCCTTAGAGGACGCGGCCGAGCCAGATCCCGACGCCGACAGCGAGGACGACGAGTAGTACGACGAGTAGTAGGACGACTGCTGCGACGAGTTGGAGAAGGTTGGGTGCGTTGTCGAACTCGTCGTCGGCGGCGAACTAGACGAGGACGAGCGCGAGCTGCTCGACGACGATGACGAGGACCAGAACGTTGATGAGGATGACGAGGACGATGACGATGAGAATGCCGAGCTGGACGAGGCAGCGCTCGAGTTGAACGACGAGAGTCCCGAGGAGTTGAGCGTGTTGGCGCTCGAGTAGGACGAGCTTGCAAAGCTCGACTGGCTCGCGCTCGATGAGCGCGACGAACTCGATTGACCGGAGTTGACCGATGAGAGCACCGAGCTGACCGAGCTCGAACCCGCCTGGGACACACTGACCGACCCGGAGTGCGCCGCCGAACTCGCCTGGCTGCTCAGCGACGACGACGCCAACTGCGAGGACGGCCACGGACTCGAACTCTGCTGTGAAGAACTCGAGGAGCTGGCCGATTGCGACGACGAGACACCCGAGGAGGACATCGAGCCCGCCGCAGACGCGGATCCCGAAGCCGAACTTGATGCGCTGGAGGACGCGTGCCGCGAGGAACTTGACGAGTTCGACGAACTCGACGAGCTGAAGACGCTTGACGAGCTGGAAGCGTTCGATGAACCGATCGCACTCGACGAGGAGGACACCGACGACGACTGCGACGACGACTGCGACGACGACTGGGCAAATGCGCCAACGTCGGCAACGAGCGAATAGCCAGCGATGATCCCACCGGCGGTCACCAAACGAAGTAGATGCGAGAATTTCAGCTGCCGACTCATCGACTCCCCCTATGGCCGCAGGCCGCCTTGTCCTGCGTCGGGGCCACCGTATCGACTCGGCTTTCGACCTCGCTGGCGTCCTGGGTGGGCCAATCGACCTATTACTTGTGGTAGTTGGCGGTGCTCGAAGCGCCACGTGCTCCCCGGCGTGCCGGGCACCCCATTCGTGGCTGCCGCGGCACCGCCACGCGTGCTCACCGAATGTATGGCAGGGCGATGGGTACGCTGACGCCCGTGTGGGTTCGTCGGGTGGCCGCGTGTGCGGTTGTGGTCACGTCATGCGTGGCTTCGTGCGGGGGCAAAGCCGACGACAGCGAAGTGGGCGTGGCCGGGAACGACGGTGGGGCGATCACGTCGACCCCGTCGATCACGTCGATCACGCCGGCCACTTCGACGCAGATCGCTGGGCCCGGCTCGTCGGTGCCGCAGTCGTTGGCGGGGCCGGGGCTGTCGCTGTTCGACGAATCCGATCCCGGATGGCACGAGCTGCTCGATGCCCTCGACACGGTGGAACTGTCGGTCGATTCATGGCACGCGTCGGCGTCCTTCACGCGAGGCGTCGCCACGCTGGCCTATGCCCGCGCGCTTGTTCCAGTGCAGTGGGCCAAGGCCGGCCAATGCCCAGTGGTGCCGCCGATGCCGGGCCTCGATGACCTGCTGCGCGCCACGGCCTACACCGGTCTGATGCGGATTCTGAGCGCCACGGCGGCCTTTCGATCGGGAGGTTCCCCCGATCGCGACCATTGGCGTGCACTACGTGAGCAAGCCGGCTTATCGGCCGAGCCGCCGAGCGAGTCGGAGCTTCGTGAGAGTGCTCGTGTGCGGTTGAGCGAGATGGGCGTGAAGGTCGAGGATTCGACAGCAGCCGGTGTCGGAGTTGACGCCGATCCCAGCGACGAAGAGGCCGACGCCTACCTCACTGCGCTCAGTGATCACCTGTTCCAGACACGCCGCTCGCAGTCTGAGGGTGTGAGTCCTGGCGCGGCAGAGGTCGAGATACTGAGCGAGGAACTACCTCATCACGACGTAACCGTGCGGGTCGGCGGCGCCGACGTGCCGATCTCCGAAGTCCTGTCGGCCGGCGCGGCCGTAGCCGCAGCGTCGGTGCCCGCGATCGACCACGCGCCGAGCAGCGATGAGAACGGTGCGACGAGCTTCGTCGACCCGCTGTGTCCCGCTGAATAGGTCAGGACGACTGAGCCGACTGCGAGTTCGACGCCGACGCGGACGCGCTCACTGATCTCGACTGCGACCCCGACATCGACCAGGAGTTGGATCCCGAGGCTGTTACTGATGCCCATGAGATCGAGGCGGACGACGACGCGCTGCTCGCGGCCGACGCCGACTGACTGACTGAGGGACTTTGCGATATTGAGACCGAACTCGACGTGGCCCGACTCGCGGAACGCGAGCCGCTGTTCGACGAGCTCGCGCTATGCGACGAACTCTGCGAGGAACTCGACGACGCTGAGCCCGGGTTAGCACTTGCTGAAGACGACAGGCTTGATGATCGCGAGCTAGACGAGCCGTACCGCGAGGTGGAGCTGGAACTCGAACTCGAACTCGAGGACCCGAAGATGCTCGACGAACTTGACGAGCTACGCGATGAACTCGACGACTTCGAGCTCGACAGCAGTGAGTAGAACGAACTGAGCTGCGACGACGACGGGTTGGCCCCCGCCGACACGGACCGGCTCGATGAGGCCACCCGCGAGGAGCTCGCGCTCGACGACGAACTGGAGCTCGAGCTGCTGAATACGCGTGATGACGACGAGGAACTCGAGCTGCTCTGTTTGCTCGACGAACGGGAGCTGGAGATCAACCGAGAGAACGAGGAGAACTTGCTCGACGAGGAACTCAGGCTGATCGACGACGACTGCGACGACAGCAACGACGAACTCACGGGGCTCGCGCTCGACTCGCTCTCGCTCGACGACAACGCCGATGACGAACGCGAGCCGCTACTCAGCGACGACGACTGGCTTGACGACACCGCCTTGCTCGAGGACGAACTCGACGCGGAACTGCTCGATGACGAGAACGCGCTCGACGAGACCGACCCCGATGTCGACCAGAAAGCGGAGTAGAACGAGCTGCGCGAGATCGAGCTCGACGACCAAGACGACACCTGCGACGAACCCCACGGGTTCAGGCTTGAGCTAGACGAACTCAACGAGCTACTGATCGATCCTGAGTTGCTCCTGCTTGCGGACGCCGACGAACTCGCCCCGATTGATGCCGAGGCACTTGCCCCGATCGACGCTGACGCACTCGCCGAGCCCTGAGACGCCGACGCCCAGTTGCTAATTAACCCTGACACACTCACTGAGCCACTGATCGACGCGCTTGATGCACTCGACGAGTGCGCAAAAGCGGGTGCGGGCCCCAGCGCGCATCCGAGCGAGGCCAGAACTGCGGCCACGAGCCATCGGTGCGACGAGACCCGCTGCGAAGAAACAGACCGCTGTGGGTCCCCCATGTTGTGTCCTCCCGGTCGGCGTGCTCGCGAGCCCGCGTGCGCGACGTGGCCCGCAGTCTACGACAACATCTCCGCCCGCGGTCAGGAGGCGTCGGTGGGTGGTGGCTCCGGCGGGCTTTCGATCGCTCGCACCGCCTCAGCAGGGTCTGAATTGGCGAAAGACACCGCCATCAGTCCAGGCACGTAGCGGTCGAGCGTGGTGCACGCGGGGTAGATCGCATTGCGGAGCAACTCGTCGGTGAGCGTCGCGTCGCGGAAATCGAGCGAACTCTTGTAACGCAGCTCACCGTCGTTCATGTCGATCTCGAAGTTGCCGATGCGCATTCCGTAGTTGGCGCGGGCGATGAACTCAGCCACCGCGCCGCGTCGCCCCTCCGGGACGATCGCGTCGAAGTAGGCGTAGCAGTAGAGCTGATCGAGCTCGACGTTGACGTGAGCGATAACCCGGTAACGGCCGTTGTTGCCGGCAAACCCCGAGCGCCACGCTGTGGTGCCGTCGACTTGTTGGGGTTTCCAATCGTCGGCAGTGAGCCACTGCCCGACTCGCTCAAAGGCCTCCCAGCCAGAGCCGTGTTCGAGAGTGATCGCATCACCTTCGTTGTCGATCGTTTCGCCTGCGGCGGCGGGGTCTGGCGGCCCACCTCCCGAATCGCCAGGATTGTCCGGCGCAGGAGGATCGGAGAGGGGTTCGGGAGGGGTGGTGTCGTCCATAACTCAGGTAGACCGTACGCCTTTCCGCGACAGTCGAGAACCCATAAACTCCCGGTAATTCTGGGAGGGACCAAATGACGGATCTGATCGACGCGCCTGCGCGCTCGGAGGTCGACGCGTTGAGAGACGCTGAGGCCGCCGCCGCGGCGCCGACGCTCGATACCGAGCTGGCGACCTTTGAATTCCAGCCTGCGCCGACACCGCGTCCGAAGCCAGAGACGACCCGGCTCGGCAGTTCGCCACTGGTTATCGCCGGAGCCCTCGGGGCCGCGGTCGTGCATTTCGCGGTTGCTGGGTCCCATGCGCGGGCATCTGTGCTTGAGGGCAGGCTGCTCGTGGCCGCCGCGTGGCTACTGGTCGGCGTGGCGCTCGCAGTCGCCTGGCGGCCGAGCAAGGCCGTGTACGGCGTGGCGATCGCGGTCGCGAGCGGGATCCTTGCTGCGTGGACGGTCTCGGTCACGGCGGGGCTGCCGTTCGGGCCAAACGAGGGCCGCTCGGCCAGTATCGAAACTGTTGACGTGGCAGCGCTGGCCTTTGGTCGAGCGGTGATTGGCGGCTCCATCTGGGCGCTGATCGGTAAGGGTTTGGGTGTCCTGCGCGACACGGGCCTCGTCGCGGGCGGGCTCGCTTTGGCCCTGACGACGGCGGTCTTGTTCACGCCCGCGGCGCGCGACCACGCCGCCTGGTCGCACGGCGAGCGGCCAGCGGACGCGGCGGCGACCGGACTCACTGACGCCGCCAACATGCACGCAACGCTCGGCCCGACGGCCGCCGACAAGGGTCTGTCGTGGCTGTCGAACGGCCACCAACACGGCGCGGGGATCGAGGAGCTCGACGCGGCCACGCAAGCCAGCTCGACGAGCAACTCGCGTACACGCAGTTGATCGCAAAAAGGGTTCCCACTGTCGCCGCGGCGGCCGAGTTCGAGTACAAGCGTGGGGGGCCGTTCTCGCCTGGCCTCGGTACCCACTACGCGGGTGGCACCATCACCGGGCTTCCCACACCTCCTGGCGGCAGCGAGTACAACTGGCTGAAGGAGCCCGTCCTGGTTTTCGACGGTGTCGGTGACTCGGCGCCCCTTGCTGGATTTATGTATTACGTGGGTGGCTCGGAGGACCCCGAGGGTTTCGCTGGCCCAAACGACCACTGGCACCACCACACACAAGTGTGCATCGACTTCAACGCGGAGGGCTCGATCGACACGCCCCTCGGCGCCGACGACCCGAACATCACTGAGGAGATGTGTACCCAGGCCGGCGGAACCATGTTGCAGACCACCGGAAACATGGTCCACGTCGGGTCCGTGCCGGGCTACGAGAGTCCGAACGGCATTTTCACGGAGCTAAATCCGGCGGTCACGTGCGAGGACGGGACCTACTACCGAATCGACTACGAGCTAGCTGGCCGCCGCGATTCGCTTTGTGCCCGTAAGGGCGAGCAGATCTGGGTTCCCGACGGCGTTGATCTCACCACCGGCGCTGCGACCGAATCCGACGGTCACACGCACAGCCACGGGTGAGCCAAAAGGCGCGGGTTCCCGGCCCGCGGTCGCCGCGTGCGCAGCTGCGCGCGGGGATCGGGTTGTCTCGTGACGCCTACACAACGACGTTGGGGCTGCAGCGCGAGTTTGGCGATGTGGTTGCAGTTGGCTGGGGTCCGACCCGCTATACGTTCGTGTTCGGCGCCGAGGCGAACCAGATAGTTCTCGCAGATCAACACGACTCGTTCGCCTGGCGACCGATGACCAAAGTTCTGATCCCGGTCGACGGCGACACCGCGTTGGTGGTGAGTGACGGCGATGATCACGCGCGCCGGCGCCGTGTGGTGCAGCCAGCCTTTGGCCACAAGATGCTCGGACGTTATGCCGAGGTCATGCGCGAGGAGGTCGAACGAGCAATCGCCGGCTTGGCTGTTGGTCAGGTCGTCGAGGTCCGTTCGTGGTTTGGCGAGATCATTCGGACAGTTGTGTTGCGTTCCCTGTTTGGCGACTCGTTCGGCGCTCGCTCCGAGGAGTTTGGCCGGCTCCTCGAGCGCCCGATCGCCTACGTGCAGCGCAGTCCCGTGCAACGTCGCGACATCGACCTGCCGGGTTTTGCGTTTCATCGTGCCCGGCTCGACCGTGATGCGGCCGACGCGATTGTGTTCGACGAGATCGCCGCGCGCCGCCGCCGTCGGACGGAGAGCCGCGTGGCGCGGCCCGTCGGGCAGTCGGCAACGCCTGACATCGTCGATCGGTTGCTCGACGCGGCAGATGACGGGTCGACGCTGTCAGACGTGGAGGTGCGAGATCAGGTCGTGAGTTTGGTTGCAGCGGGACTCGATACCTCGAGCGCGGGAATGGCGTGGACGTTGCATGCGCTCTCGCGCGACGACGCGCTCGCCGGGGAGTTGCGAGAGTCGCTCGGAGATGGGACACACGCAGAGGGCGCCGGACTGCTCGCGGCGGTCGTCAGCGAGTCGCTGCGCCTCTATCCGCCAGGCCCATTCTCCGGCCGAGGGGTCGTGCGCGACGTCGAGGTCCTCGGTGTTCCACTCCGGGCTGGCTCGCGAGTGGTGTGGTCGCCTTACGTGACGCACCGGATGGAGCGGTATTGGCCCGAGCCGTTGGCTTTCCGCCCGCGCCGTTGGCTCGACGAGCACGGTCGCACCGTGGAGCCCGTGCAATTTTCCTACGTGCCGTTCGGCGGCCCGTACCGTCGCTGTATTGGTGCGGCTTTCGCTCGGCTCGAGATGGAGATCATGACCGCATCGTGGGTGCGTCGTGTGCGTTGCGAGCCAGCAATTCCCGGTGCTCCCGAGCCCGAGGCCTACGGGGTGGCGTCGATGAATCCCCGCGGTGGAGTTCGTTTGCGAATCACGGGGCTTGTGGCCGTGTAGGTCAAGCCCCGCCCGGCTCGGCCTCCTCGGGCTCGGCCTGGTCCGCTTGCTCGGGTAGGTCGGGTACCGGGTCTTCACGGAGCCATGCGTCGAAGAGATCGTCGAGTTGTTCCCCCGAAACCTGCTCGGCGAGCGCCTCGAAATCGTCGGTGGTGACATTGGCGAACTGATTGTCGGCCGCCCAGCGTTTGAGCAGCGTGCGAAAGTCGTCCTCGCCGATCGTGAGTCGGACGGCGTGCAGCGTCAAGGCTCCGCGGAAATACGAGACCGCGTCGAACATGTCGTCGGCGTCGACCGACAAGGGGGCGACGTCGAGGTCGGGCGCGTCGGCGAGCTCGTCGATCCCCATGTCGTTTGCCGTTGAGTTGTAGTCGCCGAGGCGTTCGGCGTACGTCGCGAAGCCCTCGTTGAGCCACACGTCGTTCCACTGCTCGATCGTCACGCTGTTGCCGTACCACTGGTGCGCGAGCTCGTGGATCAAGATGTCTTGCGAGAGCGTCGACGCGTCGTGCAGCGAAAGCGTTTGGGTCTCGATTGCGCCTGGCAAGGAGAATCCCGCGGGAACGGCGACGCCGTATTCGTCGAAGGGATAGTCGCCAAACCACTGCGCGAGCGCATCGACGTACGAGCCGACTTGCGCGAGCTGGCGCTCGTAATCCTTCAGCCCGTTGGCCGGGAGCACGTGGCGAATGGGTACGCCGCCCGGTGAGGGGGCCTCCTCGACGTAGCGGTAGTCGCCGATGAGGATGAGATTGAGATACGTCGCCCGCGGTTCGGCCGCGTGGTACGTGTAGCGATGGCCGACGTTGTCGGGCGCCGCGGTGATGAGGCCTTTGGTTGTTTCGTCGGGCTTGCCGTTGAAGATCGCGTGCATGCCGGCGGGCGCATCGATGGTGATGTCGTAGGTCGCTTTGTCGGACGGGTGGTCGTTGGCCGGCGCCCAAAACGACAGGTTGCGTGGCTCGCCCATCGCCACCACGCCAAAGTCGCCCGAGTGCCAGCCGCTCCACAGGTCGTCCTCGTCGGGATCTCCCGAATACGCGATGACCACTGTGGCTGTGTCGCCCTTGTCCACTGGTGAGACCAGGGCGAGCACCACCTCGTCCGCGGTGGCGCTGACGTCGGCCGCGGCGCCGTCGACGGTTGCGTTGGTGACCGTCAGGTCGACCAGGTCGAAGCTGATCCGCGAGAGCTTCTCGGTGGCCGACAACGTGATCGTGGCCTTGCCGCTGAGTTCTGTGCCGTCCCAGTCGAGGGCGACGTCGTAGTTGGTGACGTCGTAACCGCGGTTGCCGAGTTCCGGCAGGATCTTGTCGTCCGACTCGGTCACTGCCTGTTCACGGGCTGGGCGCGGGGTGGTTTCAGCTGCGCCGTCGGAATCTGCTCCCGCGGGCGACGCCTCGCTGTCGCGCCCAGCCTCGGACTCGCGCCCAGCCTCGGGCTCGGCAGCGCTGCTCGCCGGCGCAGACGTGTCGTGGACTCTGGGGTTGTCGTTGTCGTCGTCGCGGCGCAAGATCCACACCGACGCGGCCGCACTGAGCACGGCGAGCACAACGAGTCCTGCAATAACCGCCTTCCACGGGATCCGTTCGACGCTGTCGGCCGCCGGTGGGGGTGGCGGAGGCATCGATGGCGCGCTCGGGTCAGCAGGTGGTTGGGTCACGAGCTGTCAGGCTAAGGCGATCGCGTTGTCTCGCGGTACCGGCCTGGGGAGGTTGAGTGAAACGGATCGTGTGTGCGGCGTACGGCGCTCCCGATGTCGTGCGGTTGGTCGAGTCGCCCGATGAGGCGCCGCGGCCGGGAGAGGTGGTGGTGCGGGTCGGCGCGGCCGGGGTGAATTACGTCGACGCGCTCATGATCGCGGGCACCTACCAGATCAAGGTCCCTCCGCCTTTCACGCCCGGCAGCGAGATCGCGGGCACCGTGGTGGCAGTTGGGAGCAATGTCACCGGCGTGAGCGCGGGCGATCGTGTCGTGGCGTTTTGTGGTTTGGGCGGCTACGCCTCGCACGTCAGGTTGAGTGCGCAGTCCGTCGTTGCCTGCCCGGCCGAGGTCGACACCGCCACGGCGGCCGCGGTCGTGCAGTCGTATTCGACGGCCGTGTTCGCTTTACGCGACCGTGCGCAACTTCGCGCCGACGACGTTGTGGCCGTCGCAGGAGCTGCGGGCGGGGTCGGGCTCGCCTGCATCGACGTCGCGCGGGCGGCCGGGGCGCGGGTGGGAGCGGTCGCGTCGAGTGCTGCTAAACGAGACGCCGCGCTTGCCGCGGGCGCCGACGAGGCGTTCGACGCCAATGATCCCGAGCTGAAAGCGCGCTTACGCGCGTTTGGCGCCACGGTCGTCGTCGACCCAGTCGGCGGTGCGCTGAGCGAGGTTGCCCTACGGGCGCTCGCGTGGGGTGGGCGACTGGTGGTGATCGGATTCCCTGCGGGAGTTGCTCGTTTGCCGACGAACCTCACGTTGCTGAACAACCGTGCGATTGTCGGTGTCGACTGGGGCGCGTGGGCTCTACGGAATCCTGACAGCCAGCGCGATCTGCTGCGCGACCTGCTCGAACAGATAGCTCACGGTCGTCTGCGTGGGCCGACCGTGGCGCCGTGGCCGCTCGCCGATGCCGCCCGCGCACTCAACGCCTTGCTCGACCGGGTCGCGATCGGCAAGCAGGCCTTGATTCCCGACTAGGTAGGGTGGCTCAGTGCCTCGGCTGAGCGAGTTCTACGGGATCGTGATCTACATGTATTTTGCCGACCACAACCCGCCGCACTTCCACGCGATCTATGGAGAGCATGAGGCGCTGATCGCGATCGGCGACGGGACGGTGATAGGTGGGGGCCTGCCGCGAACCGCTGCTCGGCTTGTGGAGCAGTGGCGCGGTGAGCGACTCGATGAGCTGATCGCGAACTGGGAACTGGCGCAGGTTCCAGCGGCTCTCGATGTGATCGAGCCGCTTCAGTAGCATTGAAACCGTGTCACTGGTTCGTGTCCACGAGGTCGAGGTCATCGCGGCCCGGGTGCTCCGAGTCGGTTTCTCCGATGGCTTGGTGCGCGAGCTCGACTTCGTGTCATGTCAAAAGGGCCTGTTCGCGTCGCTCAACGACGATGAGGTGTTCGACGCGGTGGCCGTAGACCCGGTGGCCGGTACGGTCTCGTTCCCAGGTGGAATCGACTTCGACCCTGATGTTCTTCATGGTGACGCTGTTGCGGCATCGCCGCAGCAGCCTGTGTTGGTTCGCGAGTACCGGCTCGAGCACTCGGCCTAGCTGTTGTGCCCTGCCAGGTTGATGACGCCTCCGGGACGTTGAAGACGGCAGTCTCCCGGGCTGACTAGTCGGGCGGGCGTGCGTTCGGTGTGGCCTACGCGGCGGGCTGTACGCCGGCTGCTGCGACCTTCTCGGCGGGAACGCACGTCAACATCGTCGCGATCAGTTCCCGCTCCTGCGCGGCATCGGTTGTCGCTGCGCCTTGGCTCGCGTCGTAAAAGTCCTCGACGGTGTATTTACCGGTCAGCTCCTCGACGAGGCAGGTCTGCTCCTCGTCGGTGAGCGTGACTCCGTTTTCGCCTGCGGCTTGGGCCACTCCCGCGGTGAGCAGCACGGCAATCCGGTCTGAGTCGGCGTCGAGCTTGTCGGTGAGGTAGGTGCCGTCGACGCCGCTGATCGACAACACGTCGTCGATGTCGAGGCAGCCAAACACGACGCCGGTCGCGTTCGTAAGAAGGGCCGCGTTGGCTGGGTCGGACTGCGCCGCGTCGTTTTGGCCGAGCGCGAGCAGGTCATCGAGGGTCACCTTGCCCTTGAGGCCCGACTTGATACACGCGCGAGCATCGTCGCTGATGTCGAGGCCGTCGTCGCCCGCGCTTTGCGCGATACCGGCAATGAGTAGGTCGACAGCGGCGTCATCCACCTCAGCGGAGTCGTCCTCGTCTTGGGTGGCGTCGGGATCGTCGTCGACCGTCGTCGCGTCCTCCTCGTCGCCCGCGTCTTCGTTTGCGTCGTCTGACTCATCGTCAGCGGCCTCGTCCTCAACCTGCTCATCCTCGGCGGCCTCGTCCTCGCTTCCGTCGTCCTCGGCGGCGGCCACCGACGTGGTCGTCTCGGCCTCTTTGCTGTCGTCGTTGCTGCTGCATGCGGCAACGGCCGCCCCGAGGGACAAGAGGCCTATGACGGTAACGACGTGCAGTCTTTTCACGTCGCAAGCCTAGCGGTCGGGCGGCGGCGCCTTACTGGTTGAGCGCCGCGATCTTGGTCTCAGAAAAGCAGGCTTTGCTCGCCGTGTTGATCACTTCTTCGGCTACAGGTGTCAGCGCCCCCGCTCCAGCGAGCCCGAGCAGTTCGAAGACGTTTTTGTCGGCCGAGATGGCTGCGACGAGGCACGCGCGCTCTTCGTCTTCGATCTTGACGCCGGTCGCGGCCGACGCGCTGGCTGCAAAGGCGTCGACGATGCCCTGCAAGGTTGCTGTCTGCTCGCCGTTGAGTTGGTTCGCAGGCGTTTGCACGGCGGCGGCGGCGTCGGTGCTCTCGGTCGGAGGGACGTTGTTGTCGATCTCGTCGCGATCGCTGTCGCCGCCGCCACACGCACCGATGATGGTCGTGAGCAGCAGCACGACAGTGGCGCCGCGCAGCACACGAAATGGGCTCGTCATGTCCTGCAGGCTAATGGCGAAGCGGATTTACGCTTGGCAGCCCTGCACTCCGTCGACAAATCCGTTACGCATGAAGGCCACACGTTCGAATGCGATCGAGTGGGTCGGGTCGGCCGCGTCGGGTTGAGCGAAAGCGATGAACGCTGCCATCGCCTCGTCGAGGTCGCCGGGCGACAAGCTCAGCTGCCGCCCCTCGAGCTCGGCACCGTTCACAAACGAGGCCAGCCATACCCCGGTCAGACATGCCCGTTGGTTCATACCCGCATCCGAGGTGATCAGTTCCGCGTCGAGCCCGGCTTGGATCTCGGCCGAGACGGCCCACTGTGTGGCCAACACCGTGGCGCTGCCGAGGTCACCGATCTGTGCGTGAATGCTGCGCAGCATCTCCTCATCGAACAACACGGTGTTGTCGTCGGGGCAGAAGTACGCCTGGCCACGAGCCGACTCATCAAGTGGGGTCGACCCGCAGCTCGGCGGCTCGCCTTCACCGACGACGTAGGGGATCAGGTGGTCGGGCGGGATGAATTCGCCGCCGGCGAGGCTGACGTAGAAGTTGCTCAGTTCATCAGTGATGAGCGGCAAGAACTCGTCGTAGGGAATGTCGCCGCCTTGCTCGATGTCCGCGCCGTCGTTCCACGGCAGCTCGACGACGGGCGGCGGGTTGTTCAAGTAGTCGAAGCACTTGGCGGAGCCGTTGAGGAAACCCTCTTGGAACGCACGGACGCGGTCGAACGCCGAGCCGTGGGCCTGCGGGTCGGCGACGGCGGTCCCGGGTTCATCACGAAACTTGATCATGCCGCCGAGCGCAGCATCGAGGCCGCCCGCGCCCAGCGCCAGCGTCGGCGATTCGCCCGCGGCGATCCGTCGGCCCCAAGCGCCGGCGAAGCAGTCGGCCTGTTGTTCGAGATAGACGGTCGGGCCGTCGATCTGTAACTGGCCTTGGATCGCGTGTCCCCACTCGTGGGCCATCACCATCGCGACGGTGAACTCGCCATAGTTCCTGATTAGATCCGGCATGAGCTCGCCGGTGTCCCACGCCACGAAGTTGCCAGCGCCGCAGTAGAACGCGTTACCGGCGACGTCGGCGTAGTCGGCCGTGCCGTCGGCCCCACAGGCGGGCGGTGGGTCGTCCTCGTTGTAGGAGTAGAGCGCGGCCGAGGAGATCGGCGTGTAGTCCTGCCCTGTTTGAGCCGGCAGCTCCTCGGCCCAAAACGCTTGTAGATCCTCGATCGCAGATGTCACCACGGCGTCGATCGCGTCAGCGGTCGTGTCGACGTCCTCGCCACGAATCTCGGCCATTCCCTGCGCCTGGCCGGTGTTGGTTTCGCTGGCGGTGTCATCGCCGGTCTCGTCTGCGGTGTCGTCGCCGGCGGTCTCGTCACCTGCCTCGGTCTTGCTGTCAGCACGACTCTGCTCGCGGCTATCGCGTTTCGAACTCGCCTCCTCGCGACTGGCCGCAGCTTCGTCGTCAGTGGATGCGGCCGTGTCGCCGTCACCACCGCCACCGCACGCGGCCGATGTGAACCCGAGAGCGGCGATTGCAAGAACGGCTAGTAGACGACGAGTAGGTCGGATCATGTGCCGGCTCCGATCGATAGGGAATTGCAACCGAACCTAGTGGGGGTGTTGGTTGCGGTCGAGCGTTATCACCCGTGTCGCATACGGCCGAGTTGGCTCGATGTGGTTGACGATCAAGGGAAGATTGTACGTCGTCCAAATGGCGGCTGCGACGTCGCGGCGTTGGCGGTGGTCGAGGCCAACAAATGAGCCGTAGAAGCCCGGATCGGTCCCGCTCGCGGCGGCCCGCTGCGCGCGCTCAACCAGGTGCACGAAACGTCGTTGGTACCAACGAGCGAGGTCGCGGTGGTCAGCATCGAGGTACAGCCCGTGCGTCACTCCTGCCGCGCCCAACACGGGATGGACGCCGTAGATGCCCTCGACGATCACAACGTCGGCGCCGGTAGTGGATTGCTGGGCGGTCGGGTCGACGTCGTAGAACTCGTGGCTGTACGTGGGCGCCGGTGGCGCGGTGCCCGCGCGACAGGCCTGAACCCACGCCGTGATCGCGTCCCAGTCGTAGGACTCGGGTGTGCCTTTCGCGAGTTCACGGTCGGCCAGTTCTGCATTGCTGAACAAGAAGCCGTCGAGTCCGACGGCGACTGCCGCGCGGCCCTGCTCGGAGAAAAGCCGGGCGAGCAGCGCGGCGGCGGTCGACTTGCCGACTGCCACGGGGCCGGCGAGCGCGATCAGCTCGACGGAACCCTTTGCCGCGCGCGTGTCGGCCAGCCAGTGGGCAACCAGTGGCCGCCAGAACCTCTCGATGTCGACGGTCGGAATCTCGGTAGCAGTCGTCTCGCCGGGCCGGTCACCACGCATTCATCGATTGTGCTCGGTCCCCGCTAGGCGTCGACGAGTGCAAGAGGCCGCGACGGCTTGTAGTCGGGAAAGACCCGTTCGGTGTCGGCGTCGAGCAGCGTCGCGGCGACGTTGTAGAGCACCGCGCGTTGGTCGTTCGCGGCACGCACGTCGCCCTCGTCGAGTTGCGTGAGCCCCGGCCACTCGCCGTGGACGCCACCACGAACTCGTGGGCCGATCAACATCACGACGCCGCCGCGGCCGTGGTCGGCGCCGCCGGAGGCGTTTTCCTGTACGCGACGGCCGAACTCGCTCAGTACCAAAACGTGCGCGTCGGGCCGCGCCGCACGGACGACACCGATTCCTGCGTCGAGGTCGGAGATCCGTTTGGCGAAAGCCCCGTCGAGCGGGCCGAGGTTTGCGTGGTCGTCCCAGTGTCCTGAGTTCACGACCACGACTTCCACGCCCGCGCCCGCGCCCAGCGCGGCGGCCGCTTGCCGCAGCAAGGCCGTGTTCTCGCCCGCGTCGGTGCTGCCCGCTCCCGCGCTGCCGTGGACGGCGGCGCCGTTGAGCTTCGGCGCCGCGGCAAGCGCAGCGAACGCGCCGACTCCGGCGGCGGCAAACGGGTGTGTCGCGGGAGCCGAGTCCCATAACGCGCGCAGTGCGTCGGCCGGCGGCGTGGGAAAACGACGCGCCGCCGACGACTCCGCGCGCTGTTGGCGGGTGAGGCCGAGGCCGAGCGCGTCAAGGGTCGGCGTGCCGATCGCGTCTGAGGTACCCCGCAAGATTGCGGGAATCCCGACCGTGCCGAGACACAAGCCGCGAAGTGGCCGCGGCTCGCGAGGGGAAGCGGTGGCTGCGAGGTGGCGGGCAATCCAGCCCGTCGGTTGTGGGTCAGCCGGCGCCGACGCGGTCTCCGCGAGGAATTGCGCGTCGAAGTGGCTGCGGCTTTGCCCAGCAATCGCGCACGCGGGGACGACCGCCAGTTGTCGCGCCGCCCACGCTTTCGCGAGGTTGGCGGCCTTGGGATGCAGAACGAGGCCGTGGTCGAGCTCGGTCGTACCCGACTCGGGAACGGCCAGGGTCGGCCGGGCCCGGCGGTACGCGGGATCGGCCGCGGGTGCGATGAGGCTGAGGCCATCGGCGCCGCCACGTTGGAAGACAACGATCAGCGGTGCGGGGCCTTTCGGGG
>CAZWPY010000021.1:14423-31544 GCA_964635475.1 uncultured Acidimicrobiia bacterium | reverse complement strand
CTGGTTCGTGGCGCTTGCGAACGCAAGACCTCACTCGTGCGACGAGCGCGTCGCGCCGTCGCGGACCCAGCCTCGACGGCGTCAGCGCCAGGATGGTCGGTGCCGGGAACCTCGTCACCAGGAAGGCCGGTGCCGGAAAGGCCGGTGCCAGGAACCTCGACGACCGGGACCTCGTCGACCGGAACCCTGTCGAGTGGGTCCTGGGGCGAGTACGCGTCAGTCGGCACCGTGGTGGCCTCTCCGACGACCAAAAACCAGCCATACGCAACACGTAACGGCCAACACGCTCACGATGAGCGCACCACGGAAGGGCGTTTCGCCCGCCATCCGCATGACGAGCTCGTGGGTTCCCGGCCCGACAACCCACGCTGAAAGGCCGTCGACCATCCGCGGCGCGCCGAGTGGGCGGCCGTCGCTGGTCGCCGTCCACCGTGGGTCCCACGACTGCCCGTTGGTAACGAGGCCGCCTTGGCCCGTCACGGTCACGCGCAGCGCCGATGGGCCGCTCGCGGTCACCACCACGCCGCTCACGCCCGGCGGATCGTCCTGTGCCCCATCAACGTTGAGATCGGCGGCTCGTGAAACGGGCACCGTGCGCACGACCACCGACTCGAGTGTCGGTCCGACCCCAGTGTCGATGGCATGTTCGCCGGCGTCGAGTTCGATGTCGTCGCACGACGAGAAAGAAATCCGCTTGCCGCGCACGACGTCGCCGATGCTGGCATCGATCGAGACCGGCACCCACTCGTCGTCGAGTGCGACCACCAGACCGCGGCAGCCCGGCGAGACCGGCGCAGCAAGGTCGAGAGCGGCGTTCGGCTGCTCGTTGACGTCGACCTCCAGCACCCGCACAGGTCCCGCCGCGGAGTCCGCCGCGGCACCCGCGGCCACGGCTCGCTGCACCGAACCAAGCGTGACCGACAGGGCGGTGACGTTGGGCAGCGGCGCCGGAAACGTCACCCGTGCGGTACCGCTACACGTTTGGGCATCGACGCAGCTGTCTGGGTACTCGACCTCGGCCGAGACGCGCTGCCCAGCAACATCGACAAACACGTTGGTCGCGCGGCTCATCCCCTCTCGCCCATCGAGGTGCACGACCACGCTCGACAACGCTGTCGACGGCACCCGCACCGACAACACGTGGCCCGCGACAGCGGGGGCAGCCCACGCGGTCTCGAGGTCGCCGTCGACTGCAAACACACCGAGCCCGCGTAAGTCCCCTCGGTCTCGCGCGGTGCCGCCGGCAAAGACGGGCAGCTCGAGCAACGAATCGAGCACCTGCTCGCCGGTCGTCGCGTCGAGACGGAACTCCCCCTGCAGGGACGCCAGCCGCTCCCCGCGTGACACAAAGGTTCGCCGCAGCGCCCGTTCCTCACGATCGAGACCGACCCCGTCGAGGCTGCTCATCGCATACGTGATCACACTTCGGTCGAGCGCTTGGCCAATTCCCGCGCGGCGGCTGGCCGCGGCGAACAGGTCGGTCGGCAGCGCAATCCGTTCCCGCATGTCGAGCGCGCCGACACGGACCTCGTTGAACCCCACGCTCGAATTGCCGTCGCCGCTGACCGCGTCGATACGCACCTCAGCCCAGCGGATTGCCCGACTGGGGAAGCCGACCTCGGCGTAGCCGGCGCTCAAGTCGAGCGGAAAAGTCGAACCATCACTCAACACCAGCGACGCGCCCGACACGACACGACCACCGAGGCCTCTGTTGGCCACCGACACTGCCGCGAAACCGACCACCTTGGGCTCGTCGAAATCCACCCGCAGCGCCCGGCCGATCGGGTTGTCGAAACCGGCGGTCAGCCACTGCGTGAGCGGATCACCGTCGAAGGCTTGTGACGGGCGGTTCCAGTCTTGGAAACCCGACGCCGGCCGCGCGGGGCCGGTACTCAGCACACTCTGCGCCTCGCCGAAGGTCGCCGTCGTCTCGGCGCCCGGGTGATCGACGAGGAACGCATCGCTCACCACGCGGCCCGCTGAGGTACCCAGCGACAGCGTTTCACCGACATCGGCTCGCCACCCGTCGTTGACGACGACCCGCCGCCGATTGGAGTCGGTAATGACCACCTCGGGCTCTGCACGCAGACGTTCGAGGAGTTGGGTATCGGTGAGCGACGCCGTGAACTCGACGGGCTCGTCGCTCGAGATCACGCCAGCCTCGGCCAACGCGGGCAAGGCGTACCCGTCACCGGCGACCAGGGTCGAGCGGCTGGTGTCCCAGCCCCACGCGATGTCAGCTCGCGGGTTGCTGACCTCGTAGATCTCGATCGGCGCGAGCGTCCTTTCGTACGCCGCGTCGCCCGGACGCGTTGCAGTCGAGGTCGCGGCCGAACTCGCCGCCACGGTGTTGGTGCCTGGCTCGCCGAACGACCGCACAAGCCGCAGCCCCGGGTCGTCGCGCAGGCCCTTGTAGAACGCGGGCCGCGCGATACCGATGCGCTCCCATCTCAAGTCGTTACGAACCAGGACGTAACGCACCCCCATCCGCCGCAACGTCGCGACAAACCCCGGATTCACTTCGCCATTGCGATCCGCGGCGGCCACGTCGGTGGCGCGCACGATGGACGCGCCGATCGGTGTCGAGAGCGGCACCGACAGGTCGACAACATGGGGCCGGCGCAAACGTGCGTCGAGCAAGTCGTCGCCGAAGTGGCCCCAGCGATAGTCGGCGCGGGTCGTGCCCGGTGCGACGAAGACCCGACCCGGCGCCGGTTGCTCGTCGAGCCAGGCCAGCGCCTCGTTCCAGTAGTCGGGCGTCGACCGAGTGGTTCGCGACTCGTCGTAGAGCGAACCCGTCCAAAACGGCGCGGCCGCGCCGATCACGGCCAACACAGCCCAGCCGGCCGCGAATCGCCGCCACCACGACCGTGATCGGCGTGCACTGCGAACAAGGCGAACGACGGCGAGGCCGACGAGCGGAGCCATGCCGAGCATGAGTGCAGATCCGAACTTGTAACTGTTGCGCATCGCGGACAGTCCCGGCACCACCCGAAAGGCCGCGAGCAACGTCTGACCGTACGGCGAGGGCTGTGAGCGCGGGAACGCGGCCACCAACACCACGAGCGCCATGAGCATCGACGCCGCGAACCACAACTCCACACGGCGCGACACCCCGCGGGCGGGTGCCGCCGCCTGCGCATCGGGTGCGCTGCGGTGGCGAGCTCCGCGCGTCAATGCCGGCCGAGCGCCGATTACCGACAAGATCGGTATCGACACGGTCGCGGCGACAATCGCCACGTTCTCAAAGAGCATCGCGCCCTGCGGGCGGGTAAAGCCGTGTCGGTCTTGGAAGTAGGAGAGCCAAGAGCCCAAGCCGCGCCACGACTCAGCAAACGAGCTCGCGAAACTCACGTTGCGAGCGAGTTCGGTGCTGTTGAGCCGGTTGGCGTAGGTGCCCGCCGACGCCAG
This sequence comes from uncultured Acidimicrobiia bacterium, assembly GCA_964635475.1. Classification (GTDB taxonomy): domain Bacteria; phylum Actinomycetota; class Acidimicrobiia; order Acidimicrobiales; family CAZWPY01; genus CAZWPY01. The sequence goes on along the minus strand of CAZWPY010000021.1, from coordinate 28,133 downwards.
CGACTTATAGAGCCACACCACCGAACACGCGAGCGTCAGTACGCCCGCACGTCCGACCCACACAAAGAACGAGCCCCAGGTTGCCCGTCGTTCGATGAGCACGACGAACAACGTCAGCGGCACCAGCGCGGCGCCGAGAAACAACAACCCAGGCATGTCGGCGTTGCCCGCCGACGCGATCAGCAGGGCGAACGCGGCCTCGTAACGCCACGGCCGCCGAGCGAACTGCGGATCTGCCGATGGGCTGTGCTCGGTACCGCGCACCAAACACAACGCCGCCCACGGGGCGAGCGCGTAGTGGTAATACAGGTTGGACGGCAACAGAAACGTTGCCGAATATGGTCCAAACGCCCACACGATTGCGGCGACCGCGTGCAGCCAGCCAACCCGTGGCCACCACACGCGCAGCAACGCAACCAGGCCGGTCGCGCCAGCGGCGATGAGCGCGGCGTGCCACACGTGTTGGCTCGCCGCCGGCGACAGGCCAACCCCACGAAGCACGGCCAGCGGGATCGTCTCCCCCGGCCAGAAGTCCTCCCGTACGCGCCCAAGTCCGCGCGTCGGATCCCACATGTAGAGCATGCGCACGAGCCGGCGCGCCGGATTGACGAACTGTTCGACACGATTGTCGGCAACCATCGCCGTTGTCGACGCAAACGACGCAGCCAGCGCGGCTGCGAAAAACGTCGCGCCAACCGCGCCCAGCGACCAGCCGCGCCGCGGCGTTGCCCGAACCAGGCGTCCGTCGCTCACGGGCGAGCAGATGGCGAGGTCGCGGTCTGGGCCACACCTGAGTCGCCCTCGGCCGCTGCCCCATCCTGGGCTGCCCCATCCTGGGCTGCCGCCGCACCATCATCTGCAACGGCGGCCGCGGCGCCCGCAACGGCGGCTGAACCCGCCGGGCGCAGCGGCGCGCTCGTCAGTGCCCATCGCTCAAGCAGCAAATACGACACGACTGCCGACACAGTCGACGCGACGACGACGGCGCCGAGCAGCGGCCAGAAGGTGACGACGTAGCCCTGCTCGTCGAGCAGTTTCGAGAAGAACCGGATCCAAATCGGGTGCCAGAGAAAAAGCCCGTATGAGACGAGGCCGAGTGGTTCCAACGGGAACCCACCGAGCACGCGCACCATCCACGACTGTCCGGGGCGGCTCAACATTGCAGGTAGGGCGAACAAGAAGCCCGACAGCGCGAGCAGCAGGTCGCGACCAACATCGGGCCCAACGATGGGCCCGCCGAGTTGGCGCGTGGTGGTGTTCTCCACAACGACGGCCAGGGCTGCGAGGCCGGCCGCCCAGCAGATCCACGGCATCGCTTGGATCAACGCGACAACCTTGGGGGTGATACGGCGGCGCTCCCACCATGTCACGAGCACCGCGATCAGCATGCCCGCGCCGAAGCGGTCGAACGCGCCCATCGGCCACCCGCTGTAGAAGTCGGCGTCGATCGGCGAGAGCCGGTTAACCAACAAGATCCGGTACTGCACACCGACGAAGATCCACAAACACGCGACGGCGACCTCGGCGGTAAACCGTTGCCGCGCCGACGAACGCCGACCAACCAGCAGTCGTGCCACTCGCGCCATCAGCGGAAGCAGCAAGTAGAAACCGACCTCGATCGCGAGGGTCCACGCGACGTACAGGCCTTTCAACCCGAGACCCTTTTGGTAGATCTGGGTCAAGGTGTACAGCCGGACGTACTCGCCGATCGTGTCGATCTCCGGCTGTCGATAGAACACCAGCCAAATTGTGAGCGCGACCCAGTACGCCGGCAGGATGCGCAGAGCCCGGCGCAGGAGATAGACCCACGTATTTGGCTGCGGTTTGCCGTCGATGTGCGCCGCCGCGAAAGGCCGGTAGAGCAGGTAGCCCGACAGGACGAAAAACAAACAGACGCCCCAACGTCCCATTTGGCCGATCCACGCGCTGCGGGTGTAGGTGCCCTGCAATTCGAGTGACGAGGTCACGTGGTACAGCAGAACCGCCAACGCGCCGATCGCCCGAAGTCCGCTGACGGCATCGAGTCGGGAGCCCTTACGCGGCCCCGTCCAGCCGCTCGCCGCGTGGGCTGCGCTGCCGCTCATGGACTCGCCGCGCCGGTCGCGGCGGCGGTCGAGCCGACCGGCGTGGAAGCCGTTTGAGCCGACCCCGCCGCGCCGGGGACCGCCGTCGAACCGGCGCCGACGCTGGCTGCCGGCAGGTAAACAAAGTCAGTGAAGCGGGCGGCCTGCGCATTCTCCAGCGGCCCGCCGCAGACCAAACCGGCCTTCGTCGCGCCAATCAATTCGGGCACCACAAACTGTCGGCGCGCGTTGCCGACAGCGACGGTGACGTCTGCGCCCGACAGTTCCACATGCACCCGTGTTCCGTCCTTCACCGGAGCCTGGCCGATATTGCCGATCGCGACGGGGCCACTGAGTCCGACCCGAACCAGGTTCCACGTCCCCAAGTCGGGGACGGCCAAAAGGGCCAAATAATCGACGGGCCCACGCATACGAAACACCACGCCGCACTGCGGGCGAACCACGGCGAGAACTACGTCGAGCGAGCCGTCGGCCGCACCAGTGTCGATCGTCGCCAGCGTGCGGCGATCAGCGGCTTTGTCGGTTACCGCCGCCTGGCCGCCGACCACTGCCCAAGTCCCGTTTTGCATCGACCAGGTGTCGCCGCTGCCCGATACGCCGAGCTTGCCGTCGGCCCGGTCGAACATGTCGATCGCGCCGGCGCTGTTGTTTGCTGCCGCGGACCCGGCTGCGTCGGACCCCGCAGCATCGACAGCTGCGGTGTCATCGGACTTCTTCGATCCGCCACCGCCGGCCAGCGATGCGACCGCGAAGCCAGCCACGACAAGGGCCACAACGCCCGCGACAAGCTTTGTCCGCACCGACAGGCCGGGGCCGGCGTCCACGGCCTCGTCGTCTGCTGCATCCGCTGCCGACCTATCGGCAGCTGTGTCGCCTGCTGGCGACCTATCGCCCGCTGTGTCGCCTGCTGGCGACCTATCGGCAGCTGTGTCGCCTGCTGGCGAGCCGCCACCACCCCGAGGCTCTTCAACCATCTGCTCGCCTCAGTTCACGTCCGACAGCCTCGCGAAACACCCCGGGAACGCTAGTCCGCAAGCGGCCTGTCGCTCGGGTTCGCAGATGACCTTGTCGGACCGGTCGCGACGAGGGCGTTGGGCTCGCGCCCGCCCGATCGCGTCTCGAGGCCCGAGCGTGTCAGGAGGTAAGTCAGGATCGCGACGACGGCCACCACGATGTTGCCGAGGATCCACCCGTTGGCGACTCCGCGCAGGCCGGCGCGATCCATCCACAACGACGCCGCCGTCAACACCACGAGTGGGAAAACGAGCGTGACTGTGAGCAGCTCACGAGTTCGACCGAGCACCCGAGCGCGGGCGACAAACACCGCCACCGCAGCCCACGGCACGCCCGCGAGCAGCAGTCTCGGCAGTAGTCCGGCCGCACGCCGGTAACTCTCGCCGTAGAACTCGAGCACCCACGGCGCCCCGATTTTGGCCAACACCGCCAGCGGCGCCATGAGCGCGATCCCCAAGATGAGCGCCACCAGACACTGGCGGTCAATTGTCTCCTGGTTACCCCGCAGTCCGCTCGTGCCCGGAGCCGTCGCGGGCACTCCGACCCCCGCGAGTTCAGCTGTCTTTTGCTCACCGCGGAGTCCGCTCGTGCCCGGAGCCGTCGCGGCCGCTCCGACCCCGGCGAGCTCAGCTGCGCGCCCGCCCTCGGCCACCAGCGCTTGACCAATGATCAACGGCGCCGAAAAGGCGATCATCGTGATCGTCCACGCGATGTAGAAGTTGGCGTTGGTGGCGTCATCGACCCTCGACGACACAAGCAGGGGCATCGCAAACTGCGGCGCCTGGACCCCGAGCAACGACAGGTGATTGACCAGGGAGTAGCGCAACACACCGTCGGGCCCTCGTGCGCCCCACGGGCGGGCCGCTGCGGGCGGGGCGGACGACTCACCAACCCCAGCAGCGGCGCCGGAGTCGCCGACACGACGTCGGGCGAGCCACCATGCCCACACATAGCCCGCGGTTGCCGGCGTACCAGCGGCGACGAGAACGAGCCACAACGCGGGCCCGCCGTCGGCATCGACGAGCAGCAGCGGCAACCGCAGTAGTCCAACCGCTGCGATCCGTACACACGACAAGTAGGCCCGGCGTTGTGCGAGCAGCCACATGTCGCACAACGCGGCAAAGCTCATCCCGTTGACCAAAACAAAAAGCAACAACGGACCAAAAGGCGCTCGCAACGACGACAACGGCGCGAGCACGTCGTCGGGCACCGCGACCGCGAACAACAACGCGCCGACCGCAGAGCCCAGCGTCGTGAGCCCGAGAGCCCAGCGAAACAACGGCAGTTCCCGGGAACTGCCCGGCGCGCCGAATCGCGCAATGGCCACCGGCAGCCCGAGGCTCGTCAAGAAATTGACCAACATCACGACGTTGAACACCGACGTGGCCCGCCCGACTTCGGCATCGCTATATCGCCGTGTCGCCAAAAACCAGAAGACAAAGCCCGAGATGGCCCCGCCAACGACGGCGACGATCATCCACGACGAGCCGGCAACCAAGTGCCGGTGTCCGTTCGTGGCGCGGGCGCCGGCCGCGCCCCCATCCTCGCCGCCTCGATCGGTTCCGTCACGACCCAGCGAGCCGGTGGGCGCCTGGTCGAGCTCACCCGCGCCCACCTCGGCGGCGTCACCGACTGCGGGTCGCCTACCCATCGGCCGCTCCGGCTTGCGCCGCGGGCACAGGAACGCAGGTGGAACCGTCACACGCCGCCAGGACGCCCAGTGCGAACTCCAGCTGGACCCGACGCGCGGCGGCCGCGGCGCTCAGCCCCGACTCCCCCGCGCCCAGCAGATTCCGTTCCTGGTTGGGGTCGTCGTCGAGGTCGTACAACTCACGGGTCGCGGCTGCATCGTCGTACGCGACAAGGATCCAGCCGTCCTGCAACACAGCCCGGTAGCCCGGCGACGCTCCGGTAGCGGGGGCCTCGAAGAGTAGGGGCCGAGAACGGGTGAACTCGTCGTCGACCAACGCTCGACGAAGCGAGACGCCATCGAGCCCCGACACGCCACCAAGATTCCACAGATCGAACAACGTCAAACCGAGGTCGACGCCCGACACGGCGTTGTCGACTGCTCGGCCCTTGGGAAATCCCGGACCGGCCACGACAACCGGCGCGTTAAGCGCCGCGGCGTAAGGCCCGGGCGCCACACCGTTGACCCGATGCTCGCCACGCAGCGTCGCGGGCCCGGAGGCGACCATGACGACGGTGTTGTCGAGCACGTCTGTGTCATCGAGAGCGTTCACGATCTTGCCGATGCCATCGTCGACGGACTGCAGCGCCGCTCGTTCCGCCGCCCGCCACGACGCGTCGCGCTCGCGTTGATCATCGGTCGTCGGTGGCAACGACGCAATCCACGGCGGCTTGTCAGACACGTCGGCCTCGCCAAACTCGGGCCCGAACTGAATTCGCCGCGCCGCGTCGGCGCTCACCACGTGACGCGGCGCGGGATCGGGAGCAGCGGTCGCCCCCGCCGCGGTCGTCGGCCCGAGTGGTTGGCGATACGAGACAACCAGCAAAAACGGCCCGGGGATATCGGGTTGAAATCCGATGATGTCGACCGCTGTCGAGGTCACCCAGTCGGCGTTGTACACCCGCGACTCGTCGTCACGTGTCGTCAGCTGGCCGTTGCCGTTTGTCGTGTACGAAAACGATCGGCCGTCGGATCCGTCGGCGAACGCAAACCAGTCATCCCAGCCAAATCCCGTGCGATTGCGGGGCTCGGGAATCGCCCCGTCGGCAAGAGTGCCGACAAAGGCCGAGTGGCCGCCTGCAGCTGTTGCCCATGCGCCAAGAGTGTCGAGATTAAACAGGGCGTCGACCACTGCAGGGTCGGCCAGGCCCGTCGAGGTAATGGCGTGGCCGTGCACCGTTTGCCCACTCAGCAACGACGCCGTCGCCGCCGTGCGGTCGGTTGAGGTCGCGTACGCGTGGGTGAACGTCGTACCCCGCTCACGCAGCTCGGTCACCTCCGACATCACGTCGAGGTCTGAGGCGCGTTGCCCGGCCGTTAACACAAGCACGATGTTGGGCCGATCGACGCTCGTCGCGCCACTCTGCGTGTCGGGCGTAGCCGCGGAGTCGCCCGACGATCCGCGACTACAGGCGCCGAGCATCCCCACGGCGACCAAAACCGCGCCCGCCCGACGAGCTAACACCGGAGCTGACCGCTGCCTCGGCCGCCTCGCACGTTTCGCCCCTGCCTTCCCGGATCCCTGCGGCCGGACCCTGTTGACCCTGCCGACATCGAGCACCACCCGCCCGTTTGGATTAGCGGCGTATCGTAGTGAGATGTCGTCGGCGGAACGGGATCTGCCGCCAACCGCGCCGGCACGACCAGAGGTGTTCTCGCACTGGCGACCCCGGGCCGAGCTCCGGCGGGCGTTGCGGCGGGTTCGCGAGTGGATCGGCGACTACCCGGTCTTCTTGCCCGTGCTGCTTCGTGCCACCCCGAAAGGCACCTCGCGTGCGCTCAGCGCCGACACCGACCTCGTGGTCGAGGGTTACCCCCGATCGGGCAACACCTTTGCGGTGACCGCACTCGAGTTCGCCAACCCCGACGTGGTCATCAAGAGTCACGTTCACTTCCCGGCCCAGGTGCGAGCCGCTGTGCACCGGAGCTTGCCGACGATGATCTGCATCCGCCAGCCGATCGACTCGGTCGCGTCACTCTTGATCGCGTTCCCCCACATCCGCATCGGCGCGGCGTTACGCGAATACATCCACCATCACGAGGAGATGTTGGACGTCGCCGACCAGGTCCTAATCGCCCCATTCGACGAGATCACGACCGATTTGGCGCCGATCACTGCCGAGCTCAACGAGCGTTGGGGTCTACAACTGAAGCCGTTTTCGCACTCGGCGGCCGATACCGAAGCCGTGTTCGACCGTATCGACGAGCGCAACCGCCTCGATCACGGCAAAGAGGCCTCAGAACGACTTTTTGCTCGGCCGTCGGCGACACGACAGGGCGAAAAACAGTGGATCCTCTACCAACTGGGCTCGCCGCGGTTTGCAAAACGCCTGGAGCGCGCGGAGGCGATCTACGCCGAGCTGCTCGGCCGTTCTCGAAGCAAACGCCACACCTGATCGCCCACGAACGCCGCGCCGAGGCTGAACCACGGAACCATCGCGTGGTGAAAACGCGGCACGCCGAAGAAGCCCAGGATCACCAGGATCGAATAGACGACAAAGGCCGGCAAGATCCACGTTCGCCGATCGACTCGGGCCATCCACAGAAGGCCGATCGCGCCGGGGATCAGCATGACCCAGTAGTACCCGTTGGCGAGGTTGGTGAACAGATCACGGGCACCGGGCTTCAAGAATCGATCGTTACCGTACGACTCGGTTGCGAATACGCCGTCGTCGTCACGACTCATCAAATGCGAAAACTTGTTCCACAGCAGCGTTGGCGTGCGACCCCAATCAGAACGAATCCCGTCCCAACCCTTACGCCAGCCCTCCTTGGCCCGCGCGACCTCTTGCGCCGACGTCGCGGTCGGCCGGCGGCCCTCGGTGCACACGGGCACCATTGCGAACGAGCCGGTCGCGCCCGGGGCGTTGCCGAGGCAAAAATCTTCGCCAGCGTTGTTCGACAGCCCGAGCATTTCGCCGTCGAATGTGACGTAGTTGCGAACGACCCAACTTCCCACCACGACGCCGAACGAGACCAACAAGATCGCCACCGGTCGCAACACCGTGCGCCAGCTGCGGCGCGTGGACCACAACCACCACAACGCGACCACGGCAGGGAACAGCACCGTGAGCCCCCGGGTCATGGTCGCGAGGCCCATCAAGACGCCGCCGGCCGCAAGAAGCGGCTCTCGACCCCAGCGGCGCGGCGACACTGATTCGACCGCCTGCTCGCTTGGGGTCTCGGTGATTAGGTCGGTATCGGCACCGAGCACCAAACACGCGAGCGCCAGTGTCGCGAGCATGGTGCTCAACGGCTCGGACAAGATCGTGCCCGAGTAGTAGATCTGGCTCGGGAACAACGCGAGCACCGCCGCGGCGCCAACTCCGACCCGGCGGCCGAACAGTCGCGAAGCGACGATGTAGAGCGCGGCGACCGTCACCACGGAGAAGACGACATTCGCGAACTTCATCGACCACGGCGTGTAACCCCACAGGCCAGTCGATTCCCCTACACGTTTGATAACTGAGAGCGTGAAGGGATAGCCGACCGGAAAGTACGCCGTCGGGTGGTGCCCAAAGGGCGCGATGAACTCGCCCGTTTGCGCCATCAACTTGCCGTAGCCGATGTAGGTGTTCGGGTCGTTTAGGCCCTTGGGCGGCCGATTTGCCATCCACGCCCAACCAACGCGCGGCACCGCCGCCACAGCGACCACCAGCCACAACCACCGGTCGCGCCACCAACTGGATCGGACCGAACCAGCTGGCGCAGAAACGATTTCGGGAGCCTCGTCCTCGTCGACCACGCCCGCACTGTACAAACGTCTGCCGCGACGCCGGTGGGCTGGCCCCGCCACCGTGTGGTTATCGGCCGTGTCCGGCGCCTGTGGGCGCCGTCTCTACTCCCCTGTCCGGCGCCTGCGGGCGCCGTCTCTACTCCCCTGTCCGGCGCCTGCGGGCGCCGTCTCTACTCCCTGTCCGGCGCCTGCGGGCGCCGTCTTTGCCCACGGAGTAGCGTCTCACTCCGCGTTATTCACGCCTCGGGCCACAACTGGCGCGCAGGTCACTAACGCAGTCGGGATCTCACACACCTTTACGGCCACACCAATTCGGGCCAACACCAATTCGGGAGGGAACGCGTGACCGAGTCGGACGCGACCAGCACACGACCCCAGACCTACCTGGGCCTGTTTTTCGTCACGCTTTCGAGCCTCATGTACGAGATCGTGCTCACCCGCATCTTCTCGGTGACCATGTGGTACCACTTCGCCTTCGTCGCGATCTCGGTGGCCTTGTTCGGGCTGACAGCCGGCGCACTGTTGGTCCACTTACGCCCGGCGCGGTTCGCCCCCGAGCAGGCCAAACGGAACTTGGCGAAATACTCACTCGCCTATGGCGTCTCGATGGTGCTCGCGTTCATCACGCAGCTGTCGATTCCGGTGATTCCCGACTTCACCGTCAACGGCATCTGGTCTGTCGCGCTGCTGTGCGCCGTCATCTCCGTGCCGTTCATCTTTTCGGGCATCGTCGTGTGTATCGCCCTCACGCAGTTTCCCCACGACGTCAATCGGCTCTACGCCGTCGACTTGCTCGGTGCTGGCCTGGGTTGCATCGCGGTCGTGGCGCTGTTCTCGTGGTTCGACGGCCCAAGCCTGGTCGTGTTCACCGGAGCGCTCGCCGTATTCGGTGCGGTCTGGTTTGCCATCGACGCGCGACACGGCTCGCTGCGCAAAGCCGCCACCGTTGTGGCCGCCGGCCTCGCGCTGCTCGGCATACTCAACGCGAACTTGCAGCGCGACAGCAACGCGTTCTTGAAGATCATCTGGGCAAAAGAGAGCCGCGATCGTGACCACCAGTACGAACGCTGGAACTCGTTCTCGCGCATCACGGTCGACGGCAACACCTCAAGAAAGCAGGCGCCCGGTGGATTCGGCCTCGCCACTGAAGTCGCTCGTACTGCACGCGTCTACCAAATGGGAATGGTGATCGACTCCACCGCGGGCACCGTCCTCACCGGCTACACCGGCAAGCCCGAGGAAATCTCGTTCCTGCGCTCAGAACTCACCAACCTGGCGCACAACGTAAAACCCAACGGTGATGTCTTGGTTATCGGCGTCGGTGGCGGCCGCGACATCTTGTCGGCGCTCGCTTTCAATATGAATTCCGTCACCGGTGTGGAAATCAATGGAAACATTCTGCACGCGACCAACAAGGACTTCGGCGACTTCACGGGTCACTTGGACCAAAACCCGAAAGTTAAATTCGTCAACGACGAGGCCCGCAGTTATCTCGCTCGAACCGACACCAAGTACGACATCATTCAGATCTCGCTGATCGATACGTGGGCCGCAACGTCGGCCGGGGCCTATGCGCTGTCGGAGAACTCGCTTTACACCGTCGACGCGTGGAAGGTGTTTTTCGACTCCCTGAAGCCCGGTGGGGTCTTGTCGGTCTCGCGCTGGTACACGATCGGCGACCGCACACCGGTCGAGGTGTGGCGCACCGCGTCACTCGCTGCCAAGGCCCTGGAAAAGATCGGGGTGGAAAACCCCCGTGACCACGTCTTGATCTACAAGGGCCCGCCACAAGGTTTCAGCGCCACTATCGCGACGGTTCTCGTCTCGCCCACGCCGTTCACACCGCAAGCTCGCCAACAGCTCGCGGCCACGACTGCTCGCCTCAAGTTCGAGCCCGTCGTCACCGCCGACTTCGTCGCCGACTCGCGGCTACAAACGATGCTCGAGCCCGGCGGCTACGACAAGGCGCTCGACATGTTCGATGAAGACGTTTCCGCGCCGACCGACAACCGCCCGTTCTTTTTCCAGATGGCCAGCTTGCGCACGCTTTTTACGGTCAACTACGAGGGCGACACCCACCTGTTCGAGCCGGTTTTGGTCCTCGTCGTCCTCGCACTCGTCGTGCTTGTCATGGCCGCGATCTGCCTCGCGATTCCGCTGCGACTAGGCCGTGAGCGAAAGGAACTACGCACACGTAAGGACTGGCGGCCGTTCTATCTCTACTTTGCCGGCATCGGCCTGGGCTTCTTGCTCGTCGAGATCTCACAGCTGCAACGGTTGAGCACCTACCTCGGCCACCCCACTCGCGCCCTGGGTGTCGTGCTGTTTTCGGTTTTGACCTTCTCGGGGATTGGGTCGATGGCGACCGAGAAGGTCGTCGACATGAGCCGGCGCTCGACGTTATTGCGGCCGCTGCATGCCCTCATGGCCGTCGGTTTGCTCTACGCCTTCGTCACTCCGTCGATCATCAAGGCGACCGAATCGTTCACGACGCCGGCGCGCATGTTGGTGGCCGTGCTGCTGATCGGTCCGCTCGGTTTCCTGATGGGTATGCCGTTCTCGCTTGGGATGCGTTTGGCCGACGAAAGCGACGTCCCGAAGGCGTTCCTGTGGGGAATCAACGGCGCCCTGTCGGTGTGTTCCTCGGTGTTCGCGGTCGTGATCGGCTTGTTTTTTGGGATCCGAATGTCGTTCCTTGTCGGGATGCTCGCCTACACGCTCGCCGTGCTCGCGATGCGCCAGCTCGTTGGTGACAACGGGCCTGAAGACAACGGGTTTGACGACGACAATTCTGATGCCGCCACCGCTGGCCCGCCGGCCGATGATCGTGAGTTCGCGGTAACTCCAGCGTGACGCACCGGGCCCGTCGGTCTGACGTCGCGGTCTAAACTCGCCACTTCCTCGCCCGCCTGCGGGCTCACCCACGTACCGGGGGTCCTCCAGATGAATCGAACACTCGCGCGCATCGGGGTCGCCTCGGCGATCGTCGCGGTGCTCTCGGCGGGGTGCACGGCAAAGTCCGACCCTGACACGACCACGACGGCCGCTGCTGGGTCGACCGTCAAGGGATCGGTCACAAAGTCCTCGGCCGCAACCGTGTCGACGCTGGGCACCTCCGGCGACCCGGCGTCGCCCACCGCCTTCTGCGACGCGGCCAAGGCCTTCCTCGAACAGCAGAAGGTTGTGCTTCGACTGAGCGCGGATCAACGTAAGGATTTCGAGCCGATCGCGTTGGCCAACATCGACGTCTTGCAGTCGCAGGCTCCCGCAGCTGAACGCGCCGCGTTCGACACGTACCTCAACGCGTGGCGCGAGTTTCTTGCCAAACCCGTTGGCCAGGCCGGCCGCAAGATTCCGCCGTTCGACCCGACCCTCAACGCCGTGCGTGCACAGTGGAAGGGCGCGATCGACCGCGACTGCGGGACCGGGTCGAGCACGAAATCGACTGCCTCCGGCACAGGCGACGCGGGCGGCGCCACCACGACTGCCACGGGAGACGCGGGAGACGCCACCACGACTGCCTCGACTGCCGGTTAGGGATCTCACCGTCGTCCGTGGACGAACACGTCGCACCGGAATCAGGTTCTCACGCCGCGCCGCGCCGCAACCGTGTTCTCGCCGCGTTCGCGACGGCTACCGCCCTCGCGCTGGTAGCTGGCCTCGTTTGGGTGCAGGCGCAGGGCTCGTCGAGCCCCGATGACAGTGCAACGGGCGAGAAGCTCGACACGTCCCGGCGGCCGACTTACCTCGTGGTCGGCGACGAGGTCGGCGCCGGACTCGCACGCGCGCTGACTCGGTGGGCTGAGTCCAACGACTCCGCCCAGATCATCGACCTGACCGAAGCCGGCTGCGGTGTGTCGGCTGCGGTCGAACCCGTGGCAGTCGAGGGAAACACGGTTTGGTCGCCGGGGAGTGATTGCCCGACTGCCGTTGAGCTCGCGGCCGCCGCTCGCGACGAGGACGTTGCGGGCGTCCTCGTGGCACTGGGACCGACCACCGTGGCTGGCAGATCGACCGTACCGTCGCCTACCTCAGACAGCGCCGCGGCGGCCGGCATCGACCCCGTGCAGGCCGGCTTGTTCGAATGGGCCACGGCTTTCCGTAACGCGCAGGTGCCGCAGTTGTGGATGTCTCCTCCCGAATTGCGGGTCGGGGTCGATCAGCCGACTGTTCCCTGGAGCTTCCTGCCCATCAACAGCACGCAGCGACGTGACTTTGTGACTGCAGCGATGACAGCGATGGCGACGCCCGAACCACGTTCGGTGCCCGCCGAAGAGCGAATCGTGGTGATGAACGTCGCGTCGTGGGAGCAGCTGGCCTGGCCCGGCAACTACCACCGCCCCGATGGCCTGACCCTCGATGATGCGGCAGCCGATGAACAAGTGGAGAAGCTGGTCCTGCCCGCGCTGTGGGTCCTGCAGCTCCCCGCTCGCGACGCGTCGAGCCTTCGGCCGACGGTCGGCTCGAGCAGCACGCCGCAAGCTGACACCACGTCGCTGGCACCCGGGGGTGGCACAGCGGGAAGCACTGCGCGCGCGGCTGCCGACCCTCAGGCGGCTGCCGCCAAGGCGGCTCAGGCGGCTGCGGCAAACAACGCCGCCAAGGCGGCTCAGGCAAACAACGCCGCAAAGAACGCGGCTGCTGCGAAGGCGGCCACTACCAAGGCGGCGGCGGCAAAGGCCGCCGCGAACAAGGCTGCCGCAGCAAAACGAAAAGCCGAACTCGCCGCAGCGCGCAAAGGTGTCGCGGCCGCGCAAGCGAAGGCCACGGCAGCCAAACATGACAAGGCCCGCAAGCTGATCGAGGTCTTGCGCTTAAAGCGTTACCGCGCCGCACTGCAACGGCTGGAAGCCCGGCGCAAACGGCGCGAGCAGGCGGCATTGCACGAGGCACCGAGCAAGGGCGGCGCAGTCAAGGACCCGACCGAGGCGGATGCAAACGGCACCGACGGCGACGATGGCGCAGGCGGCGACGGTCCCGGCGACGATGGCGCAGGTGACGGTACCGGCGACCCGGCCAGCAGCTCGGTAGCCGAGTCGACGTCGGAGTCCGTTGAGACGTCGAGCACCGTCGATCCGGCAACGGTCGACGACAACGACAACGGGATACCCGATGTCGATGAGGAGTAGCGCAACGGGATACCCGATGTCGATGAGGAGTAGCGCAACGGGATACCCGATGTCGAT
>CAZWPY010000021.1:0-14323 GCA_964635475.1 uncultured Acidimicrobiia bacterium | reverse complement strand
GAGGAATAGCGCAACGGGATAACGCGACCGGCGAGTGGGCGAACGCCTCGGTTGGTACAGTTCGGAGCCCGTCGCGACAACGTCGCCACCCGGAGGGGACTCGTGCCAAACCAAACTCACGACTCAGACGCGTCGAACGAGCCCGCCGACATCCCCGGCGCCGCGAACACACGCTCGCCCCTGCACCTGGTGACCATATTTCTGGTCAGTTTGGCCGGGTTGCTGCTCGAGGTGAGCCTCACGCGGGTCGTGTCGTTCAAGCTTTGGTACTACTACGTGTACCTGGTGCTCGGCTTGGCACTGCTCGGCATTGGTTCGGGCGGGGTTTTGGTCGCGATCTCCCGGCGGCTGAAGGCAATTGAGACGAATCGAATCGTCGCCGCTTGCGGACTCGCGGGCGCGGTCACGATCTCGGTCAGCTACTTCGTGGTCGCTCGTGTGCCGATCAATACCGTGGCGATCTGGGATTACGGGTCGAGCGAGTCGTTCAGCAACCTGGCCGTGCTGTTTTTGATCTCGTTGATGCTGTTTGCCTCCTTCGTGCCCCTCGGCGTGATCTTGTCGGTGCTGCTCGGCCGCAGCGAGCGCGTCGGCAAGTTGTACTTCGCCGACCTCGTTGGCGCCGCCCTGGGTTGCCTTGCTGCCATTCCGTTCATTTCGCACTTCGGCCCACCTGTTGTGGTGATGATGGCAGCGGCGATCTTTGCTCTCGCCGGTTTGTTGTGCAGCGCCCCGTGGCTCTTGCGTCGGCCCGGGAGCACGCCGACCGCGATCGCGTCGCCCGCTCCGACAGCTGGCGCTGCCGACCTGCGCAGGATCAACGCGCTGGGCAAAGTCTCGGCCGCCGCTTTGGGACTCTTGCTGATTCCGACGCTGATTCCCAACGTCTTGCCCGATGTCGAGCCCGAGAAGGCGAAGGTTCGAGGCGTCACCCACTCTGAGTTCCACAAGTGGGGACCGGTGTTTCGAGTCGACGTCGTCAACTTTGGTCGGGCCGACCTCAAACACTTGGCTCACGACGCGACGTTTGGATCGGGCATTCGGTACTACGACGGCAAACCCGAGCAACTCACCGCCTACGACACCGACCCACGCAGTTTGCCCTTCGCCGCGCTCGGCCATCCCAGTGAACACACGTTGATCATCGGATCCGCCGGCGGCAACGAGATCCTCACATCACTGCACTTCAAAACAAAAAAGGTCGACGCAGTCGAACTCAACCCGGTCACGGTGTCGATCCTGCGTAAGTACTACAACGAGTGGACCGGCGACTTGCCGAGTCGTGCTGGGGTCAACATTCACAACGCCGACGGCCGCTCCTACGTGGCGCGGTCGAAGGACAACTACGACCTCGTGTGGTTCGTCGCCCCCGATTCCTACGCGGCGAACAACGCCGTGTCGTCGGGCGCATTCGTACTTTCGGAGAGCTACCTCTACACCTCCGACATGATCAAAAACACGTTGGAGCATCTCAGCTCCGACGGGATCATGGTCGTGCAGTTCGGCGAAGTCGCGTACGAGCGCTTCCCCTATCGATCGTCGCGTTATCTCATGACGGCGCGCGCCGCGCTCGAAAAGATGGGCATCAAGGACCCCAACAAACACCTGTTGATGACTACATACCTGACGCCCGACTTCGGCGATCAAGTGGTCATCATGGTCAAGTCGACTCCCTTTACGCAGGCAGAGATTGATCGAGTCGCTGCCAAGGTGCCCGACCTGCCGCGTGTGTCACTGGCCTACGCCCCCGGGCGCGAGCCCGACCCCGGAATCGCGCCACGAATTGCCGCCGCGGCGACGCAAGCTGAGGCCAACGACGCAGCCGACGATTTGCCGATCGACGTGAGTGAAGTCACCGACGACGCGCCGTTCTTTTGGCATTTCCACGGCTTTCGGCAGGTCGCCAACCGCCTGACGACGTCGGTCGGCTCAGTGGATCCCGACGCCGCGTTGGGCGAACGAGTGTTGATTCTCCTCTTCCTCATCTCGGTCATCTACGCGGCTGTGTTCCTCCTACTGCCGTTTCGCCTCGTGCGTGGCCGTTTCGCGCAGATGCCGGCCAAGGCAACGGCGGGCGTGTATTTCGCGGCAATCGGACTCGGTTTCATCTTGCTGGAGATCGCGCTGATCCAGAAGCTGACCTTGTTGCTCGGTTATCCAACACTGTCGCTCACGGTCACCTTGGCGTCGATCCTCTTCTCGACCGGCGTCGGTGCACTCGTGTCGCCGCGAATCGCGGGGCTGCATCGAAACGCTATGGGCGGGGTTCTCGCCAGCCTTTTCGTGCTCATCCTGCTCTATCAGTTTGGACTGTCAGGGATCACGGACGCAGTCTTGAGCCAAGCGTTACTCGTGCGTGCGATCGTGACGTTCCTCCTCCTGCTCCCCTTGGGTCTGTGTTTGGGCATGTTTATGCCGCTGGGACTCGAGCAGGTGAAACGCCTCACGAGCCCAGCGGATGACTACGTCGCGTGGAGCTGGGCCGTCAACGGCTTCTTCTCGGTGATTGGCTCCGTGAGCACGACCATGTTGTCGATGACGTTCGGCTTTCGAGTGGTGATGTTCATCTCGTTTTTGATCTACTGCGTCGCCGTCGGTGCTTATGTCCGCCTGCGGAAAGCCGGCGACGCGTCGGCACCGACGACGCCCGCACCAGCGGTCGACGACACGCTCGACACACACGACCAAGCTCTCGCTGGGGTCTAAACACGCCCGCGGCGGCAGATCGCCGTCGGGCCACGCCTCGCCCGGGCTGCTTGCCGCACCGGTTTCGTGTCGGCGCGCTCACCACATCGCCGTCGAGCCTGCCGGGCTTGTCACGTGGTGCCGGCGCGGGCAGCAACGACGCCGCTCGCACACGTGACCCGCTCGACCGGCCCTCGCCGGGGCGGCCACAAACTCGGAGGGCCAGCCCGTTTGTATCGAACCGGGTCGGCTACTCGGCCTTGCCGCACTGGTTCGGGCGGGCCGTGTCGACCTTGTCGAGCCAGGCCAAGAACTGCGCGCGAGACGCGGCCACGACGCCGTTGTGACCAACAGGAAATGTTCCATAGGAAACCGCGTCGCCCAATCGACACAGGCGTTTACGTAGCGCCGTCGCCGAGTCGGGCGGCATGAACCGATCCTGACCGCCAAACGCGAGGAAGACCGGCGCCGCTGTCGCGGTTGCGCCCGGGACGGCCCGACTTATCGCGTCCTTCCAACCGGGCAGTTTTCTCACGTCAGCCTTGACCCACAACGACAACGGGCCCGGGTACGCGAAATTGGCGTCCTGAATGCAGCCCTGCTCAAAGACCCCCGCTCGTCGTTGCGCCTCATCGGTCAGCACATCGGACACAGTGAGCCCAGGACTGCCGGCAGCGAGGCCGACCACACCGCTCAGGGGCACCCCCGCGCCAAAGGCACGTGTGGGCACCAGCGGCGAACTCGTCGGAGTCGGCAACGCACCAGCGTCAGTGAAGAACGCGATGTCCATATCGGTAAACGGCGCCAGGGCCGCGACGCCCTGCAGGTGAAGGTCAGGCGTCGCTGTCGCCATCGCCTCGCCCGTGAGCAACGCCGCTTGGCCTCCCTGGGAGAAGCCGTACAACAACACCTCGTTACCGGCGACGAACTCCTTCACTGCACGGGTGGCGCGAATCCCGTCGATCACCGCACGTACCGCCGCGGGCCCATCGAGGTACGGGTGCGGGCCCGGCGTCCCCAAGCCGATGTAGTCGGTCGCAAAAATCACGTAGCCGCGCTCGAGCAGTTCGTTGCGCAAGGCAATGAAATCCCAACCGCGACGCGAAGGCGCACAGGTGTCGGCCAAACCTGCTGTGCCATGGGCGAATGCCGCGATCGGGAAACCGGCGTTTGGTGCCGGCGTATCGGGGACCAACACCACAGCGCTTACCGGTACCGGCTTTCCCGTCGCGTCGCTCGACACGTATCCAAACCGAAACGCCCGTGACCCCTCCGGCGCAGAGGTGATCGGCGCAAACCCTAGGGAGCTACCTACTGCCCCAGGTGTGGCGTTGGCCAGCGCTGCGTAAAACAACTCGACCGAAGGATCGAGCTTCGACGCCGGCTCCAGCTCCGAGCCAGCCGGATCGGGATCACCCTGCGCTGTATCGCCCGAGCCACTTTGGGCACTGGCCACTGCGTTCGCGTTCGACGGGCCGACGACCGAGCTGAGGAGGGCCGAAAGCAACTCGCTTTGCCGCTGCGTCTCATCGGTTTCGCCAGCGTCGTTCGAGTCGCTGCCGCACGCGGCCGATGCCAGCGAAACGGCCAGCCCGAGAGCGACCAGGGTGAAACCCCTGCGCTGCGGCGACACACGCTGCACGCCCAGCCGCGGCGGTCGACCCAGCCGCGACCGCCCCGCTTTCAACATCCGCCTAGGGCGCGGTTCCATTCAACTCGAGCCGCCGCGACCCCGGGCGACTTGTCGTAAATGGGTATCGGCGCGCCACCCTTCTCGTCATTCTCTGATTTCGTGAGAAACGTGCGCCACGCATCGACATAGGGACTGAGTTTGGGGCCAAGCTCGGCCGGAGCCGCACCCGAAATGACGTCGAGGTTCTTTCGGGCAACGTCGAGAAACTCGTTCAACTGACTGCGTTTGATTCTGAGCGCCGCTTGCTCCTGTCGCCGAAACGCCGTCAGACCATCGCAAAACGCGGTTGGAGAGGCGGCGTCGGCTGCCACTCCGATATCCACCGGCGCGCTGGCTGCTGCTCCCGCCCGTGAAGTTGCCGTGGCCTTGCTGGTCAGAACCGGCGCGTTGGGGTCGGGCAGCGTGGTGACCGGCGCCGATAGTTCGGGCACTGTGGTGTCGTCACTGCTCCCGCAGGCGCCAGCAAACACGCCCAACGCCACCAACACCGCAGCGGCACACCCGACACGACGAGTTCTCACTCGAATGCTCCCTTCGCGACCACACGCCACTCCCTGTCAATGGCCACGGGGGCCGATGGCCTCTGGGGCCGATAATCACAGCG
The DNA here is from genome assembly GCA_964635475.1 of uncultured Acidimicrobiia bacterium. Lineage (GTDB taxonomy): Bacteria > Actinomycetota > Acidimicrobiia > Acidimicrobiales > CAZWPY01 > CAZWPY01. Next base: position 9,341 of record CAZWPY010000021.1, on the reverse strand, counting down.
GCCGCGCCGACGGCCGGAGAACGACGCTACCACCGGCACCGCTGACGGCTTAGGGCGCGCGCCGCGCAGGACGTGCGCGCGCGTCGGCGACAAGTGACTCCATCGCGGCCACCGCCACGGCCGACCACGACAACGAGGCCGCTCGCTCGCGGGCCCCATCCCGCAACTGTTCGAGGCGGTTCGGGTCCCTGAGCAAACCCGACGTCGCGGCCACGTACTCAGCAACATCGCCCACCAGCAAACCCGAACGCCCCTCCCACACCGCGTCGGCATGGCCGGTGATCCGACTCACCACCGCGGGCGTGCCACACCCAGCCGCTTCGGTGATCGTCATCCCCCACCCCTCAGCCAGCGACATCGACGACACCAGCCACGCGCGCTGGTACCACTCGACGAGTTCTGCGTCGCTCACGCGACCGACAAGGCGAACCCACGAGCCGGCGTCGTGATCGCGGATCATTTGCTCCAACACGCCGCGCTGCTCACCCTCGCCAATAAACACAACCTCCAGGTCGGGCACCGTGGCTTTCACAGCGAAGAGCGCATCGAGCAACATCGGCCAGCGTTTTGCCGGCGCGAGGCGCCCGACGCCAACGACGAGCGGCCTCGGTGAGCGGATCTCGCCGGTGCCGGGAACGAACTGCGCGGGAATACCTGGCGAAGCGACGGTCACCAGGTCGTCGCGCCAACCCAACTCGTCGACGAGTTCGTGGCGAGACGACTCCGACAACGTCATCACCCGCCGCGACCGGTAGAGCCGTGGAGCGATCTTGCGCTCAAGCACGTCGCCCGCAACCGCAAGAGGGCCCGGCAGCATCAGTCGCCACATGTCGCGGTGCACGTGGTGCAAAAACGTGATGCGCGGGCCGCGCCACCACAGCGGCGACAGGAACGGCACGCCGTTCCACACCTCAACCACCGCGTCGGGACGTGGCCCGTGGCGCCCGCTGCGTTCGGCGAGCCCGGCTTGCGCGAAGACCGCCATCCGGCCGCCACGGCGAATCGCCGCGACCCGATCACGACTGACACGTTCGGGAAGTCCCGGGGCGGCCGACGTGCGCACTGAGACGTCGATGCCCGCTCGCGCCCAACGTTGGAACACGTGTTCCATAAACACTTCGGACCCACCGGCGTCGGGGTCGTCGAGGTCGCGCCACGCGAACGCCCGCACCGAGCCAATCCCGACCGAGTCGGCCAACTCACGCAACCGCAGCGAGTACTCGGCTGGCTCGTCGTAGGAAGTGGACTCGTGCACAACTCTCCCTGGGTCGCGCACGACGCTAGTTGCCGCTCCGACCAGCGTTGCTCGCTGGCGCCCGTAGGCTCGACGTAGCGACAACAGCCGCGCCGGCGCCAGCCCCCCGACGGGCAAGCTGGCGTCAGCCCACAGCCCAGATTGCGAGCGACCATGGCCGATTTTCAGTACGTCGATCCCCTGCCACTCGGGCCCGACACGACGTCGTACCGGCGACTCGATGTCGACGGCGTCGAGGTTGATTCGGCCTTCGGGCACACATTCGTGCGCGTCGCACCTGAAGCCATTTCCGCACTCACGACCGAGGCGATGCGCGACATCAACCACTTGTTACGGACCGAACACCTCACACAGCTGCGTTCGATTCTCGACGACCCCGACGCCTCAGCCAACGATCGATTCGTCGCTCTCGAGCTGTTGAAAAACGCGGCCATCGCCGCCGGTGGCGTGCTGCCCAGCTGCCAAGACACCGGCACTGCCATCGTCAAGGCCAAGAAGGGCCAGTACGTGCTCACGCACGGCAACGACGAAGCGGCAATCGCCCGCGGCGTGTACGACGCGTACCAACGCAACAACTTGCGTTATTCCCAAATGGCGCCGCTGTCGTTTTATGACGAAGTCCCCACGGGCACGAATTTGCCCGCCGAGATCAAGATCTCCGCAACCGACGGCGACGCGTACAAGTTCCTCTTCATCGCCAAGGGCGGCGGCTCGGCGAACAAGAGTTACCTCTTCCAACAAACACGGGCGCTGCTGAATCCTGGGTCACTAGAGACCTTCCTCGATACGCAGCTGCGCACGTTGGGTACAGCGGCGTGCCCGCCGTACCACCTCGCTGTCGTCTTCGGCGGCACGTCCGCGGAGTACGCCCTTGAGGTCGCGAAACTCGCCTCGACCAAATACCTCGACGGCCTCCCCACTGTCGGCACAGCGGCGGGACACGCCATCCGTTGTCCTGAGCTCGAGCGTGAGATATGGGATCTGACCACACGCTTCGGCATCGGTGCGCAGTTTGGCGGCAAGTACTTCTGTCACGACGTACGCGTCGTGCGCCTGCCTCGTCACGGCGCGTCGATGCCCGTGGCCATTGCGGTCTCCTGCTCGGCGGATCGGCAAGCGCTCGGAAAAATCACCGCCGAGGGCGTGTTCTTGGAGCAACTTGAGACCGATCCCGCCCGTTTCCTGCCCGACGTTGCTGAGGCCGATCTGATCGAGGGCGGAGAGGTCGTACACATCGACCTTCGCCGCCCGATGGCCGAGATTCGCGCAACCTTGAGCCAGTACCCGATTCGCACACGGCTGAGCTTGAGCGGCCCAATGATCGTGGCCCGCGACCTCGCACACGCGAAGATCGCCGAACGGCTCGCCGCAGGCGAACCCATGCCCGACTACATGCGCGACTACTGCGTTTACTACGCGGGGCCAGCCAAAACGCCCGCCGGTTACGCGTCAGGGTCGTTCGGACCTACCACTGCGGGACGAATGGATTCCTACGTCGAGCCATTCCAAGCCGCCGGCGGCAGCTTCGTCATGCTCGCCAAGGGCAACCGCTCGCAGATCGTCACCGACGCATGTAACCGACACGGGGGCTTTTATCTCGGTTCCATCGGCGGTCCCGCCGCCCGGCTGGCCAAGGACTGCATCCGTTCGGTGGAAGTGCTCGAGTATCCAGAACTCGGCATGGAAGCCGTGTGGCGCATCGAAGTCGAGGACTTTCCTGCGTTCATCGTGGTCGACGACAAGGGCAACGACTTCTTCAGCGAGGTATCCCGACCTGTGTCGCTGCGGCGGTCGAACTCCTGAGTTCACGAGCTTGGTGGCCGGCGGCGCGTTCGGACCAACGGAGCGCACCGCCGACCAGGCTCGTTTAACGAATCACACCGCCACGGCGGCGACGGACCGATACCAACAGGCCAAGGCCAAGAAGCGCCATAACCGAGCCGATAAAGGCGGGGGCGCCAGCGGACGTGCCCGAGAACGCCGGTGACGACGCGGGCGGCACCTCTGCGACCGCCGCGGGCACCGTTGTGGTCGTCGTGGTCGTGGTGGTGGTCGTGACCGTCGGCGCAAGCGCGGAGGCCCAAATCGACGAACTTCTCGAGTAGAGCGAGCTCAACGAGCGGCTATTCGACGCCGACAACGCCGAGAGGGCGCTGCTCGACGAACTCGAGCTGCTGAGCGAGCTGGAGCTGCTCGAGGAACTGGAGGACTGCTCGGCCACGCTCGATGAACTCGACGACGAGCTGATCGAGCTGGAATTCGGATCACCTGCTGCGCTTGTCGACTTCGAGGCCGACTGCGACACCGATGCCGAACCCGCGACCGAGGACGAACCCGACTCCATTGCTGACAAGGAGCCCGACGCCGATACTGAGCGCGAACCCGACAATGACGCTGATTCTGAGTTCGACGCCGAACCTGTACCCAGACTCGACGCCGACTTGCTCGCCGAGGCCGAAACCGATCCGGAGTTCGACACACTTACTGACTGCGACGAGCTAGCCGGCGCGGAGCCCGAATTGCTCGCCGATGCCGACTTGCTCGCTGAGGCCGAGCCCGAAACCGAGCCCGACGAGGACCCCGCTGCCGAGGAACTGGCCGAGCCCGAGCCCGACACCGAGACCGACATGCTCACCGACTGTGATGGCGTCGACGTCGTGGCTGAGTTACTCGACGCGCTGACGCTCTTCGACATCGAGGCCGACCCCGACGCCGAGCCCGACGCTGAGCCCGATACCGAGCCAGAGGAACTGCCGAGCACCGACGAGGCGTGTTGACTCGACGACACCGAAAGAGCGCCCGAGGAGCTGTTCGAGCCCGACACGCTCATCTCTGTCGACTTGGCCACTGACGCGGCGGCCGAGTTCGAGCCCGACGCTGAGCCCGATACCGAACGAGAGTCCGAGACCGACGCCGATGCCGATGGATCATCGGCGCTTGAGATGCTCATCGACTCAGATTCTGAAACCGACCCCGACGCCGACTGGCTCACCGACGATGACGCGAGCAACGAGCTACCAAAACCCGCCGAGGACGACGCCGACACCGAGTCCGACATCGACTCGTCAACACTGACCGACGCGGATGACGAGGCCGAGGCCGATGACGACGACGAGCCGAAGACTGAACTCGACGTCGCACCGCTACCGCTCAGCGATTCGCTGTCGCTGTCGCTCTGCGATGCCGAGTCGGCCACTGAGGCCGACATCGAGGCCGAAGCCGACGCCGAGGGCCCCGCCAGCGACACCGACTCTGAGTCGCTTTGGCTTTGGCTGCCAGCAACCGACGACGAAGCCGACAACGAGGCCGACGACGACGACGAGGACGAGCCGAAGACCGAACTCGACGATGCCGCGGACTCTGAGTCAGAGCCACTCGCCGACACCGACTCCGCGGTCGAGGCCGAGTCGGATGCATCAGCCGAGGACGCCATGGAAGCCGAGTTCGACCCCGACGCTGAACTCGACTCGATCACCGACGCCGAGTCGCTGGCCGACGCCGAGGCCGAGTCGACCTCTGACTGCGATCCCGACATCGACGCTGACCCGCTCTGCGAGGCAGACGCCGAAAGTGACAACGACGGGTTGCCCGCCGACAACGACGAGTCCATCGACGATGCAGCCGACGACGCGAGTAGCGAGGAGCCCGCGTCGCTATCAGACGCAGAACCCGAGACCGAGCCCGATGCCGACGCCGAGTCGGAGACCGAGCCCGATGCCGCTGCCGAGTCGGCGACCGATGCTGCGGCGCTCGCCGATGCCGAGGCACTCGCCGACGCAGAGTCCGAGGCCGATCCCCCGTCGGCCGACGACTGCGCCGAAGCCGACACGCTCACGCTCTGCGCGACCGAGGACGAGGCAGATGCCGACGACGAGGACGAGGAGGAGGAGAAGATCGATGACGAGGAGGCGAGCGACAACGATTGCGATTGCGACAGCGACGCGGTACCCGAGCCGCCCGAAGAACCGATCGTCGACCCGGCGGCCGAGCTCGACACCGACGCTGAGGCGGACCCGGAGGCCGATTGCGATTGCGACCCGGCGGCCGAACTAGCTGCCGACTGCGAGGCGGTCGCCGAGTTGCTCGCCGACAACGCCGACGACATCTCCATCGAGGCCGACAGCGACGCGCTCGCGGCGCAGTAGCCCGACACGGTCTCGGAATTGTTGTCCGTTGGCTCATCGGGCAACGCGGCGGCTGTTGCAGCGATTGTGCCGCCACAGCCGAGGAAATCCTGCGTGAACAGCACCGGGCTTGTGGTGCCCCCCGGGGCCAGCGGGCCGTCGAGGTACGAACACGTGATGGTGTACGGCAGCCCGCCACCCAGCGGCGTGCCCGCGCACGACCAAGAGCTGCCCTCGTCGGCGCTGAGGTGCGGCGCGAACACACTCACCTCTATGAGGTCGGCGTCGGCGTCGCCCGCGTTAGTCACCTCAACGGTGATCGTCGTTCCGAGATTGCCGCCCGGCGCGACCTGGGTGATGTTGAGGTCGAGGTCGGCACCCGCGGCAAACGCCGGGGCCGCGTTAACCACGACGCCCACGCAGACCGCCGCGAGTGCGGCGGCCACCCGAGCAATCCGACGGGGATGAGGGGACAGAGACGTAGTCACAAGGAGTGACGGTACCTGACACTGTCCGTGATTTCCACACCTATCGTGAACAGCCGCCGACAGTTGGTGCTCATGTTGCACCAGATACCGCACATGCGACGCGGCCGCGGCCGCGCCAGCACGCCCCGCCGCCCGCATGCTCAGGGCGCGAAACCGTGATGAAATAACGAGATGACGACTGTCGCCCCGCCCTCATCCGACGTGATGTCCGAACTCGACGAGTGGCTCCACGCCAACTGGGACCCCGACATCTCGCTCGCGGAGTGGTGGAACCGTCTCGGCCTCGCGGGCTGGTCGGCGCCGGGCCTGCCGGAGTCAGCCTTCGGTCGCGGTTTGGCCCGCGGTGACGTGGTGCGGGTGCAGGAACGTATCGTCGCCCACGGCGCCGTCGGTGCCCCCGGCGGGCTCGGGCTGCTGCTCGCCGCACCGACGATCGCTACGCACGGAACCCCCGAGCAGATCGACACCTACGTCCGCGATATCGTCACCGGCCAGCGTGCCTGGTGCCAGCTGTTCTCAGAGCCCGGGGCCGGGTCTGATCTGGCCGGTCTCACCTGTCGGGCCGAACGCGACGGCGATCAGTGGGTCGTCAACGGACAGAAGGTCTGGACCTCGCTCGGGCAATTCGCCGATCTCGGCATGCTCATCGCCCGCACTGATCCAGAGGTCCCCAAACACCAGGGCATCACCTACTTCGGCATCGACATGAATCAACCGGGCATTGAGATCCGCCCGCTACGCGAGATGACCGGTCACGCGATGTTCAACGAAGTTTTCCTATCCGATGCGCACGTCGACCACGCCGCGATCATCGGCGGTCTCGGCCAAGGGTGGGCCGTGGCCAATACCACGCTGGCGTTCGAACGTTCCGGGCTCGGCGCAGGCGGCGGACACGCCGGTGCGTCGGCTGTCATCCCTGGCCAAAAGGCCGGGTTTCTCAACCAGCGCGTCGGCGACTTCGCGCCTCGTAAGGGTGAGGACTCGAGCCGGGCAACCCGCGCAGCAGGGGCCGCGGCCGGCCGACTGCTCTTCGATGTCGCGAAGAAAAACGGCCGCGCGAACGACGCGACGGTGCGGCAAGGGTTAGCCAAATTGCACACGATGGGCGAAATCGCTCGCATGACCAATTTGCGGGTCAAGGCGCTGAAGGCGGCAGGCCGGGAACTGCCCGGCTTCGCCAACATGTCCAAGCTCGCCATGTCCGACATGTTGCGACTCGGGCGCGACCTCGGCCTCGAACTTGTGGGCGCGGCGGGCATGTTGCACGCATACGACGACGGGGCCCGCGCCGGCGTAGTCGCTGCGTCAGGTCAACCCGCGCTGCCGCTCATCACTGGCCAAGCCCTGTTTGCGCAAGGGCCAGCGATCTACGGTGGCACCGACCAAATTCAGCGCAACATCCTCGGTGAACGAGTGCTCGGACTCCCCCGCGAGCCCAACAACGACCGCACCACTCCGTTTTCGGCGCTGCCAAAAAACGCGTAACTAGCCCTGCGCGCCCTGCGCGCCCGGCGCGTCTCGACACTGCGAGGCCCGCCAGCTCTGCAACGATCCGACGGCGAGCCGCAAACGGGCCGGATCGGGCATCGCCGTCGCGCCCACCAGATAGCCGCGCCACGCGTCGATCCACGGCCCCGCCTGCGCCCGCACCGGATTGGGCAGCCCCTGCGCGAGCGTCTCCACCGCTGACAAGAAGTCACCGCGCGCGGCGGCCGCAGGAGCAGTTTTCGTCGACGCCGAGAAGTAGGCCTGGCTCAACGCCCGCCGCGCCGTGGAGCACAGCTCCGAGTCAACCGAGCTGGTTGCACCAACGCTGACGACCCCACCACCTGGCGCAGACAAGCCAACCACGATCGGAGCGACCGCAACGGCGCCGATCACCGGAACGAGACGCCGCAGCAGTTTCCGCCGTCCAGCACTCTGTGTGGTTGCTTTCATCTCGCCGAAACTACTCATGCCAACCGACAGTGGTCACTCTACGCGCACGCAACTTTTCTCAGAAGCGCGGCCACAACCCTCCACCATAGGCCCTGACCAGGTACTTCCCGCGCACGCTCAACACACGCGTCGACGACCACGGTTGCAAACGAGCACACAGCGCGTTGCAAGCACGGTGCGGGCAGGGTCGCATCAGATGAAGTGGGCAACACATCACCACGCTACGCAACCGAACGGCGATGCCGCGATGTGAGCTCGACGGGGACGTTACGCCGCAGCCCGTGCCGGGCGTTGGTCCCGCCGCACTGCACAACCGGGTCGGCCGGCCTCGCGACCGGGGCTAGCAACTCGCGTAGAACGAAAGAATCCCCCCTCCCGAAGGAGGGGGGATTCTTTAGCGAAAATCCGGCGGCGACCTACTCTCCCAGGGAGGTAACCCCCAAGTACCATCGGCGCTGACAGGCTTGACTTCCGTGTTCGGGATGGGAACGGGTATGACCCTGTCGCTATGGCCACCGGAAACCTCGGCCCAGCGGGGACACTCCCCAAGACCTTCATAACGAGCACGAACAGTTGTAAACCAAGCCCTCGAGCGATTAGTACCGGTCAGCTGAACACCTTACGGTGCGTACACATCCGGCCTATCAACGTGGTCATCTAGCCACGGCTCTTACCAGGTTAACCCTGTGGCAATGCTGATCTTGAGAAGAGTTTCGCACTTAGATGCTTTCAGCGCTTATCTCGACCGCAGGTGGCAAACCAGCCATGCTCCTGGCGGAACAACTGGCACACCAGAGCTGCGTCCGTCTCGGTCCTCTCGTACTAGAGACAGCTTCTCTCAACATTGCTACGGCTGCGGCGGATAGGGACCGAACTGTCTCACGACGTTCTAAACCCAGCTCGCGTGCCGCTTTAATGGGCGAACAGCCCAACCCTTGGGACCTGCTTCAGCCCCAGGATGCGACGAGCCGACATCGAGGTGCCAAACCTTCCCGTCGATATGGACTCTTGGGGAAGATAAGCCTGTTATCCCCGGCGTACCTTTTATCCGTTGAGCGATGGCCCTTCCACACGGAGCCACCGGATCACTATGCCCTGCTTTCGCACCTGCTCGACTTGTAGGTCTCGCAGTCAAGCTCTCTTGTGCCATTGCACTCGACGGCTGATAGCCAACCAGCCTGAGAGAACCTTTGGGCGCCTCCGTTACAGTTTAGGAGGCGACCGCCCCAGTCAAACTACCCGCCTGACGCGGTCCCCGACCCGGATAACGGGCCTGGGTTAGTATCCCAGCACAGACAGGGTGGTATTTCAACAACGACTCCACCAGAACTAGCGCCCTGGTCTCAAAGTCTCCCACCTATCCTACACAATCTGGACCAAAATACAACATCAAGTTGTAGTAAAGGTGCACGGGGTCTCTCCGTCCTGCCGCAGCAAACGAGCATCTTTACTCGTAGTTCAATTTCGCCGGGTCTGTGGTGGAGACAGTAGGGAAGTCGTTACGCCATTCGTGCAGGTCGGAACTTACCCGACAAG
>CAZWPY010000020.1:0-31624 GCA_964635475.1 uncultured Acidimicrobiia bacterium | reverse complement strand
GTGAGTTCGGCCCGATGGCCGATCGCGAATCGTAGCGAGCGGTTCTGTCATGAAACCGCGTTGTTGTGGGTCGCGTGACTCAGGCGCAGTCCGCAAACCGCCCGCCTACTTGGCTAAGGGAACCTCGTACAGGCATCCCTCGATCGGGGCCGACTGGCCCTCGGGGATGTACTGGATCGGCTGCGCGACCCCCGGCTCACACCCACCGTTTGGTTCGACGAGCCAGCCCACTCGAAGGTTGGGGACCTCCGCGACCGGAACGTCGATCGCCCCCCGAACAAAGGCGGTGCCCGCGAAGTAGTCGGCGCTCACGCAGTTCCACGGTCCCTCGAGAGTCGTTCCGTTGCAGTAGCCCCACTGTTTGCCGAGCGCATCGGGATCGGGGTTGTCCCGATAGACCTTCTGATTCGACGCGTTGACGACAGCGAGCGGAGTGGTGTCGAGCGTGGGCAGTGCGTTGGGCGAGGACAGTTCCGCGATCACGACGACGCGGGTTGTATCTCGCGCGGGGTCGTCTTTTACGCGGTCGCCCTCAAGGCCCGAGCCGCGATTGTCGGTGTAGACGCGGCGGATGACGATCGTGGCCTGGGTCTTGTTCGGATACACGTGTTCCCACGACGGTGAGGTGATCGTGGATGGCAAGGTCGACGCGGTCGTCGGCACGGTTGCCTCGATCGCCGACTTGGTAGTCGTCGCACCGCTGTTGGCCGTGGCGGCGTCGGTCGCCTTGTCGTCGTTCCCACATGCGCCGACGGCCGCGAGCGCCGCGAGCGCAACAAGGGCCGTTCGTCGCATCGGGTTGCGTTAGCCGTCGAGCCGAGCCGCGAGCGCGTCGCGTTCAGCAAGTAGTGCCTTCGGCAGCCGGTCGCCGAACTTTGCGAAGTGTTCGTCGACCGACGCGAGTTCCGCGCGCCAATCCTCAGGCCGCACGGCGAGCAGCTCGGCGAGGTCGTCGGCCGCGATGTCGAGGCCGTCGAGGTTGAGCGCATCGGCGGTGGGGACGTAGCCGATCGGCGTGGTCGCGGCCGCCGCGGTTCCGCGGACTCGGCCGACGACCCACTCCAGCACGCGGCTGTTGTCGCCAAAACCGGGCCACAACCATTGGCCCTCCTCGCCCTTGCGGAACCAGTTGACGTAGAAGACCTGCGGGAGTTTCTCGACGTCGGTGCGATCGGCCATCGAGAGCCAGTGTCCGAAATAGTCGGCCATGTTGTATCCACAAAACGGCAACATGGCGAAGGGATCTCGGCGGAGCGCGCCGAGTGTTCCGAACGCAGCAGCCGTCATCTCAGAGGCCATCGTCGACGCGAGGTACACGCCGTGGTTCCAGTCGAAGGACTGGTGCACGAGGGGCACCACCGTCGAGCGGCGCCCGCCAAACAGGATCGCCGAGATCGGCACGCCAGCGGGATCTTCCCACTCAGGAGCCATCGATGGGCACTGCCGGGCGGGCACGGTGAAGCGAGCGTTGGCGTGCGCGGCGGGCGTGTCGGACTCTGGTGTCCAGTCATTGCCCTTCCAGTCGATGGCGTGCGCGGGCGGCTCGACGCCCATTCCCTCCCACCACACGTCGCCGTCGTCGGTGAGAGCGGTGTTGGTGAAAATCCCGTTGCCGAACAACGTCGCCATGGCGTTGTGGTTCGTGTTGTCTGAGGTTCCGGGTGCGACCCCGAAAAAGCCGTTTTCCGGGTTGATCGCGTACAGACGGCCGTCGTCACCGAACTTCATCCAACAGATGTCCTCGCCGACTGTTTCGACCTTCCAGCCCGGAATGGTCGGCTCGAGCATCGCCAGGTTGGTCTTGCCGCAGGCGCTGGGGAAGGCCGCTGCGACGTAGTCGACTTGGTTCTCGGGGCTGGTGAGTTTCAGGATCAACATGTGTTCGGCAAGCCAGCCCTCGTCGCGGGCGAGCACCGACGCGATTCGTAACGCGAAACACTTCTTGCCCAGTAGAGCGTTTCCGCCGTAACCCGAGCCGTACGACCAGATCTCACGGGTTTCGGGGAAATGGACGATGTATTTCGTGTCCGGGTTGCACGGCCAGGTGGTCGTGTCGGTTTCGCCTGGAGCCAACGGGGCGCCAACCGAGTGCATGCAGGGGACGAACTCGCCGCTCTCGCCGAGCTGCTCAAGGGCCTCGGCACCCATCCTCGTCATGATCCTCATCGAGGTCACCACGTAGGCCGAGTCGGTGAGCTGAACGCCGATGTGGGATTTGTCCGAGCCGATGGGGCCCATCGAAAACGGGATCACGTACATGGTGCGGCCCGCCATCACACCGTCGAACAACTCGGTCATCTTGGCGCGCATCTCGGCGGGCTCGGCCCAGTTGTTGGTTGGCCCGGCGTCGGCCTCGTTGGCTGAACAGATAAACGTGCGGTCCTCGACGCGGGCGACGTCGGACGGATCGGTGCGGGCCCAGTAGGAGTTCGGCCGTTTAGCCAGCGGAACGAACGTGCCGGCTTCGACCAGCTCGTTGCACAGCCGCTCGTATTCCTCGTCGGACCCGTTGCACCACACGACTTTGGTCGGTTTGGTGAGGTCGGCCATTTCGGTGACCCATGCGAGCAGTTGCTGATGGCGTGTGGGGGGAGTCGACATGTCAGTTCCTCGTTGGTTCTCGCTCAACTGTGAAAGGTGGGTGCATGGTCGGGTCGTGTCGATGTACGGCGGCGCCGACGTGTTTGCGGCTCGGTGCCCGACGGACGCGACGGGCGGCCTGAGCTGGGTCGGGGTCCAGGCCTACAGCGGGGTCGCCGGGAAGTCCCGGGTGCCCATGTCGGGTTCTGAACCGAGGCGGAGGTTGATGGCACGGCCAAGGTCGTCGAGATCGAAAATGACCCGTTGCCCTTGACGCAACATACGAAAAATGGACCCCTCCAAGGCGGCGGGAGCGAGATCCACGTCGAACCGATCCGTGTCGCGAACGATGACTCCATCGCCCGTTCCGGGGTCGTACGCCTTCACTACGCCCTGCACACTGCCTCCGTCCCGTACGCTTGGCCGATGCCAGCCCGATGGGTCGTGTACTCGAGCGGCACGGCGAATTCACCCTACCGGAGGCCCGCGAAATCGTGCGAACCGGGCCGACACCGTCGGTGAGTCGACACGGTGCTGGCGAGTGGGATTTCATCGCCGAGATCCGCGCCGCTGGGGTAGCTGGTAGTGGCCGCGGCAGTGGCGTGCTCGGCATCGGTGACGACGCCGCGGTGCTCGCCGCGCCGGCCGGTCGTGTTGTTGCGACGGTCGACGCGATGGTCGACGGCGTGCATTTCGACTTGGCTTTTATGACTCCAGAGCAGGTCGGCTGGCGGGCAACGTCGGCCGCGTTGAGCGACCTGGCCGCAATGGGCGCCCGCGCCGACGCGGTGCTGGTATCGCTGGCGTGGGATTCCTTCGACGGCGCCCGGGCGGTGACTCGTGGTGCGATGGCCGCCGGCCAGGAGTTCGATGCCGCGGTGGTCGGTGGCGACACCGTGGCGCACCACACCAGGTGGGTGAGTGTGACGGCGCTGGGCTCGGCAGCGCACGGGTACGTGACCAGAGCAGGCGCGCGTGTGGGTGACACGGTGTGGGTCACGGGGTCGTGCGGCGGCGCGGCCCGCGGCCTTGAGCTCCTGCGCGAGCACGGGCAGCACTTGGGGGGAGATGCCGAGTCGTCGCGATTTGTTGGCGACCCCGACGCGGCGCATGCCGTGCAGCGCTTTCTGCGGCCCCAACCGCGCCTGACCGAAGGCCAGTCGGCCCTTGATCTCGGTGCGACCGCGATGGTCGATGTGTCCGATGGTCTCGCGCACTCGCTCGGGCTCGTCGCGAGCGAGTCGCAGGTGGGAATCGTGGTCGACGAGGTGCCCGTTGCGCCGGGTGCAGCGCTCGGGCAGGCGCTGTATGGCGGGGAGGACTTCGAGCTGGTGATCTGTTTCCCGGCCACGGTCGACCCGAGCGCACAGCTGCCAGCCCTGCGCCGAGTCGGAGTCTGTGTGGCCGAGTTGGGAGTGCGGTGGGCCGACACGGCCGCTCACGCAGGCACGGCGGGGCAGATGATCGATACTCGTGGTTATGAACACCGATGGGAGCAGTGAGCAGGCCAACCCTGATGGGCGGGGAGCGAGCGGGCCCGCGGTCGCGCTGACTGTGGCCGGATCAGACTCGGGCGGGGGAGCGGGCATCCAAGCGGACTTGTCGACGTTTCACGCCTTTGGCGTGTTTGGAACGACGGCGATCACCGCGGTAACTGCGCAAAACACCGTGGGTGTGACCGATATTCACGTTCTTCCTGCGGCGGCTGTTGTCGCGCAGATCAACGCCGTGCTCGACGACCTGCCCGTGGGTGCGGCCAAGACGGGGATGTTGGCAACAGCGGAGCTCACGCGGGCCGTGGCGCGTGAATTGGGTGGGCGCGTCGCCGCGCTGGTGGTCGATCCGGTCTTTGTGTCCAAACACGGCGACACGCTGCTGGCCGACGATGCGATCAGCGCGGTGCGAGAGCACCTGTTGCCCGTCGCCCACGTTGTGACGCCGAATCTGCCGGAGGCAGCTCGTTTGGTCGAGCGAGCGTCGCTCGACAGCGCCGACGACATACTCGGCGCCGCCCGCGAGCTGTTGACGCTCGGAGTCGAAGTAGTGGTGGTCAAGGGCGGCCACCGAGTCGGACCCACGTCGGACGACCTCGTGCTGAGCGCCGACGGACCGCGCTGGCTGGGCCACGCTCGCATCGCGGCGCGCCACACGCATGGGACCGGGTGCACCTTGTCGGCTGCTATCGCGGCCCAGCTCGCTCTAGGCGTCGGAGTTCTCGACGCGATCGTGGGCGCGAAGGACTTCGTCGCTCAGGGGATAGCCAATGGGATCGACATCGGCGCGGGCGTGGGGCCCGTCAATTCGCTTGGTCGCGGCGCCCGTGCGGCCGCCGAGCAGGTACTTAGCCGCGTGGGGCGCGGGCGAGCGGCTTGGTGATCTTGCCCGCCTTCATGCAGCCGGTGCAGACGTCGATGCGCTTCACTGACGATCCGACGACAGCGCGGACCCGCTGAATATTGGGGTTCCAGCGCCGATTGGTCCGACGGTGCGAGTGCGACAACGACTTACCGAACCAGGGCTTTTTTCCACACACGCTGCACACGGCGGCCATGACACATCCTCGTACTTTCCGCGAACTACCCGCACCAGCGGACGTTCCAGGCTAGCAGCCTCCCCGATCGCGGCAATTTCGACCCGCAACCACAACTACCAGCAGTGTGAAGCGGGCCGGGAGGCGTTTGGCCAGCGGACGAACACCATTGCCGAACCAAGTGATGCGGCCCGCTGGCCCTTCGAACTCCGGGTGGGCGGACGGCAAGTGCGCACGGCAAAGGGGGCCTGTCGGGCAGGCCTCGGCGCTCGGTAGCATTTGCCCTCCATGGTCGTCGAGTCACCCCCCGCCCCTGACCGACTCACCGCGGCGGGGCTGCAGCGTGTGGTCACGACGTTTCGCGATTCGTTGCGAACGCACCAGGTACTGCTCAACCGGCTGAACGTGTATCCGGTGCCCGACGGTGACACGGGCACCAACATGGCGTTGACCGTTGAGTCCGTGGTCGAGGAACTCGACGGCTCGACCGACCTCGCTTCGGTGTGCCGGGCCTTGAGTCACGGATCCCTGATGGGTGCCAGGGGCAACTCGGGGGTAATCCTGTGTCAGATCCTGCGAGGACTCGCATCGGAGTTTCTCGCGGCCCACACGATCGATGGCCACACGTTGTCGCGTGCGTTGACCTCGGCCTCCGCGTCGGCCTACGGGGCAGTGATGCGGCCCGTCGAGGGGACAATCCTGACGGTTGTGCGTGAGGCAAGCGAGGCGGCTTCGGTCGCGGCGGGCCGTGGTGGGTCTTTGACCCAGGTGGCCGAAGCTGCGTTGGCGGAGGCGCGGGCGTCGTTGCTGCGAACTCCGGAACTGTTGCCGACCTTGCGCCACGCGGGTGTCGTCGATGCCGGCGGAGCCGGCTTTGTGTTGTTACTCGATTCGGCAGTGAGCGTTTTGACCGGTGCCGAGGTGAGCGTGCCCTACGCCGCCGAGTTCGAGACCCCGGCTAGTTCGGACGACGTGGCCGGCGGCGAGCACGGCCACGACGGTGAGAGTGACTTGCAGTACGAGGTCATGTATTTTCTCGAGGCCCCCGATTCGTCGATCGCTGCGTTTCGTGACGTGTGGGCTGGCCTCGGCGACTCGATTGTGGTGGTCGGCGGTGAGGGGCTGTGGAACTGCCATATCCACACCAACGACATTGGCGCGGCGATCGAAGCCGGGATCGATTGCGGCCGGCCGCGCAAGATCCGCGTCACCGACTTACGCGAGCAAGTCGACGAAGAGCGTTGGGTCCGCGAGGGTTCGGTCGACTCGCCCGCCGAGGTCGAACCCGAGGTCACCACTGCGGTGGTGGCGGTGGCCACCGGTGATGGCGTGCGGCGGATCTTCCGCTCGTTGGGCGTCCACCGGCTCGTTGCGGGCGGGCAGTCGATGAACCCGTCGGTCGCGCAGATCCTCGAAGCCGTCGAGGCGGTTCCGGCGCAACACGTCGTGATCTTGCCGAATAACAAAAACATCGTGCCCGTGGCCGAGCAGGTCGACGACCTCACGCAGAAGTCGGTCGAGGTTGTAGCGACGACATCGGTTGCTGAGGGGTTCGCGGCGCTCATTGCTTATGACCCCGACTCGGAGGCACCCGCTAACGCCGACGCGATGCGTGAACAAGCCGCCAGCGTGATCAGTTGCGAGTTAACCCGCGCCGTTCGCGATGCCGATACCCCAGCGGGTGCGGTCAAAGAGGGCCAGTGGATCGGCCTCACCCGCAGCGGCGTTCGTGTCGTAGGCGACGACATGGTTGACACCGCGTGCCGACTGCTCGGTGACGTCTTGAGTGAGGGCCACGGGCTGGTCACGGTGATCGAGGGCGAAGGAAGTTCGGGCGGATCGACCCGCAAGATCATCGAGTGGCTCGATGACAGCCATCCCGGTGTCGAGGCCGAGGTCCATCACGGTGGCCAGCCGTTGTACCCGTACTTGTTCGGGGTCGAATAGCCCTGGCTCGTTCCCTACGTTTCCTTGCAGGTATTGAGGTCGGCCGGCTCGACGGCGTCGGCGTTCGTTATGTGGAGCGGTTAGCGGCCCTCGAGATCCGTACGGTGCTCGACCTGTTGCAGCACTACCCACGCCGGTACGTGGATCGCACTCGGCAAGTCCCCCTCGGCCAGCTCGAAATCGGTTCGGAGGCAACCGTGTTCGGCGTTGTGCGTCGGGTGAGTTCGCGGCGCACCCGCGGCGGGCGCTCGATGGCCGAGGTGGTTATCGGCGACGGGCTCGGCTACCTGCACCTGACGTTTTTCAACCAACCGTGGCGGACCAAACAACTGGCGACGGGTAGCGAGATTGCGGTCTTTGGCAAGGTCGACGCACATCGCGGCACGTTGCGGATGACCAATCCTGCCGTCGACGTGTTGGGTCGCCCGGAAGCCGGCTCCGATGCACAGCGACCGAGCCGCACCGGTGTGATCCTGCCGGTCTACCCGATGTCGGGCAAAGCCGACTTGAGTTCAGCGCAGATATCTAAGTTCGTCGATGAAGCCCTACGACGCGCGGGCGAGTTTGCCGATCCCGTTGCGGCGGCGACGCTCGCCGAGCGATCCCTGATCGACCGCACCAGCGCGTATCGGGCCATTCACCAACCCGGGTCGATGGGTGAGGTCACCTCGGCCACAAAGCGGTTGATTTTTGACGAGTTCCTGCGGATGCAGGTGGGCTTGGTCGCGCGCAAGCGCTCGATCGAAATGAGTCAGCGTGGGGTGACCCACACCGTCGACGGTGCGCTCGTACGCGCCTTTTTTGCGTCGTTGCCCTACTCGCTCACCGGCGACCAGACGCGGGTTGTCGAGGAGATCGCTCGTGACCTCGGCCGCGTGGTGCCCATGCACCGCCTGGTGCAAGGCGACGTTGGCTCGGGCAAGACCGTCGTGGCACTCAGCGCGCTGTTGATGGCTGTACAAGGCGGCCACCAGGGGGCCCTGATGGCGCCCACTGAGGTGTTAGCCGAGCAGCACTGGATTGGGTTGTCCCGATTGGTTGACGGTCTGCATGTGCCCGATCCCGCGACCTTGGCGGGTGACCGGCCCGTGCGAGTCGAGTTGCTCTCGAATCGCACCACCGCGGCGCAGCGCCAGCGGTTGGTGACCGACTTGGCCCGAGGTGGCGTCGACATCGTGGTCGGCACGCACGCGTTGCTGTATGGCGAGCTTCCGTTTCAGAGTTTGGGGCTCGTGGTTATCGACGAGCAACATCGTTTCGGTGTGGAGCAACGTGCCTTGTTGCGTGGGCGCGGCGACGACCCCGACGTCCTGGTCATGACGGCCACGCCGATTCCGCGGACAGCGGCGATGCTCGTATATGGCGACCTCGACATCAGCGAGTTGCGAGAGATGCCGCCTGGGCGCACGCCGATTTCCACGTCAGTCATCGACCCTGACGCCGACGAACCGGCATGGGAAAAGCTGCGCGAGCAAGTCGGGATCGGCCGGCAGGCGTACGTGGTATGTCCACTCGTCGAGGGGACACCCCGGGTCGAGGCTCGATCCGCAGTGGAGGAGTTCGAACGACTGTCGGGCGGGGAGCTTGCCGGTCTGCGGTTGGGGCTATTGCACGGTCAGATGAGCCCCGCCGACAAAGACGCGGCGATGGAGAGTTTCCGCCGCGGCGACACCGATGTGTTGGTGTCGACCACCGTGATCGAAGTGGGTGTCGATGTTCCCAACGCGACGGTGATGGTCATCCTCGATGCCAATCGTTTCGGACTTTCCCAGCTGCACCAGTTGCGGGGTCGAGTGGGTCGTGGTGGGGGAGAGTCGTGGTGTTTTCTGGTCGCCACAGCCACGACGCCCGACGCGCAGGCTCGACTCGACGCGATGGCGGCGTCGAGCGACGGTTTTGCACTCGCGGAACGTGACCTTGAGATTCGGGGGGCAGGCGAGGTGTTCGGCGAGCGGCAAGCCGGCTTCTCGGACTTGAAGCTCGGCCGGATCCCCCGTGATGCTCCCGTGGTGATGGCGGCGCGGGCAGTGGCCGAACGAGTGTTGGACTCAGACCCCCATCTCGAACGGAACCGCCAGCTGGTCGAGGAAGTCGAAGACGTATTGGGCTCCGACGTCGATTTTCTCTTTAAGAGCTGACGCGTGAACGAGACGGTCGTGGCGAATCCTGCGTGGTCCGTGAGCCCTACGCGGGGGTATCTATGACTCGCTACGACAACAACCAGCGTGAGCCAGCCGGCCCGAACCGTCCGGACCGTCCGAACCGTCCGGGCCGCACGGCGCGCGGTCGGGCCGCTCACAAAGGCCCGGCCTATGGCACTGGTTCTTTGCGTGTGATTGGCGGTGTGGCGCGGGGACGGCGTTTGCGTGTGCCTCCCGAATCGGTCACGCGACCCACACGCGACATGGTTCGCGAGAACGTTTTCAACTTGTTGGGCAGTCGCTGCGACCTCGCCGAGGCTCGCGTGCTCGACCTCTTTGCCGGGTCGGGCGCGTATGGGATCGAGGCGTTGTCGCGCGGGGCGCGATCGTGCACGTTCGTCGAACAGTCGTCGGAGGCCGCCGAGGTGATCCGGGTCAACCTTGAAGCGGTCGGGCTGCTTGAGTCGAGCCGCGTGGTGACCAGTACGGTCAGCCGGGCGCTGCGTGCGCACCTCTCGTCCCGCTCGACACCCGTCGAGCTGGTTTTTGCCGATCCGCCGTACCGTTACTCAGAGTGGCCCGAGCTGCTCGCGCTCGTGGCCGACGTGCTCGCGCCGTCGGGGATAGTGATCACAGAGTCAAGCAATGTGGTCGATGTTGGTGCAGACTGGTACCAGGCCGTTTCGCGCCGCTACGGCACAACCCAGATCAACATGTGGACCAAAGCGCTCGGAGGGGCCGATAGCGCCACAGCCCTCGGAGGGGGCAGTCAATGACGGTTGCCTTAATCCCTGGTTCGTTCGACCCGCCGACGTATGGACACCTCGACATCATCAATCGCACGGCGGAGCATTTCGACCGCGTCGTGGTTGCAGCGATTCGAAACCCGCAGAAATCGCAAGCGTTGTTCGACTTGGAAGAACGCGAGCAGATGTTGGCCGAAGTGACATCGCATCTCGACAACATCGACATCGCGCACTTCTCGGGCCTTTTGGTGGAGTTCGCGAAGGATCGTGGTGTGCGTGCCATCGTGAAGGGGTTACGCGCGGTGTCGGACTTCGACTACGAGCTGCAGATGGCGCAGATGAACTTCCGTCTGTCGGGAATCGACACCTTGTTTATTCCGACGGCGCCGCAACACTCGTTCCTGTCGTCGAGTTTGGTGCGTGAGGTGGCGCGTTTTGGTGGAGACGTGACCTCGATGGTGCCCGAAGCGGTGGCGGCGCGTTTGGCCGCAAAGTTCTCAGGATGAGGTGAGGTGAGGTGAGCAAATGAGCCGTCCGTTTGACGAGTACCCCGAGGACGACGAGATCGGTGACGTCACAGCCCGTCGGCGTCCGGAGCCGACCGACAGTGAGGCGTTGTTTCGACGGGTATACGACATCATTTTTGAAGCCCGGCCGATGCCGTTTTCCTCCTCGGTGAAGCTCGAGCGAGAGGAGCTCCTCGAGCTGCTCCAAGAGGGCCTCAACCGTTTGCCGGAGGAGATCCGTCAGTCGCGTTACGTCTTGCGTGAGGCAGCCGATATCCGGGCGAAAGGCCAGCGTGAGGCCGACGAGATCATCGACGAGGCGCGGGTGCGTGCGGCGCATATGGTCGAACGCACCGAGATCGCTCGCCAAGCGCGCCAGCACGCCGAACGCACGGTGGAGGCTGCCCGCGCCGAGGGTCGGCGACTGCGCCACGAAGCCGATGACTACTGCGACCAAAAGCTCGCCAGCTTTGAGATCGTCTTGGAACGCACGATGAAGACGGTCCAAGCGGGTCGGCAAAAGCTGCACGAAGCGACGTCGCAGGTGCCGTTGGTCAAGTCCGCCTCGTCGTTGCCGGAGTCGGAGTCGTTCTTCGATCAGGACGCGGGCTAATTCCTCGCGGCGCCTTTGTCGTGTCGACCGCGCCCGTGTTGCGGTCGCCTGGTCACCCGTTCCCTGTCCGTATTGAGGCCGAGCTGGGCCCGATGACGTTGGGCGAGACGACCGTCGATGCCGACGCGCGAGTTGTGTGTGAGGTCGCGCTCGAGTCGGTGCATGCCGGCGTGCTCGCGAGCGGGGTAGTGCGTGCACCGTGGAGCGGGACGTGCCGGCGTTGCTTGGAGCCCGCGGCCGGCGAGGTGATCGCTGAGGTCCGCGAGCTGTTCGAATCTGAGCCGCGCCCCGGTGAGAGCTATCCTTTGGGCCCCGAACAGCTCGATCTGGAGCCGATGGTCCGCGAGGCCGTCCTGTTGGAGTTGCCTTTGGTGCCGCTGTGCCAAGACGACTGCGCCGGACTGTGCCCAAAGTGTGGAGCGCGGCTGGCAGCCGGGCCTTGTTCGTGTCCTTCGGAAATACGTGACCCTCGCTGGGCGGCTCTAGACGCCTTGCGTGAGGACACCCCAACTGAGTGAGTCGACAACATGGCAGTCCCCAAGCGCAAGACGTCAAAAGCCCGCACCCGCAGTCGGCGCGCCTCGGCTTGGCGTTTGTCGGCACCGGCGCGGTCGGTTTGCCCGCAGTGCAAACAATCGAAGTTGCCGCACACGGTGTGCCCTAATTGCGGTACCTATCGGGGACGTCAAGTCCTCGACCTCGATTGACCACCACGCAGATGGCAACGACGCGTGTGTGGGGAGCGAGAGCGGTCACGAGTTTGTTGTGCGTTGCCGCGCTGATGGGAGCGTGCGGCGGCAGTGACGACTCGATCGGCGAGCCCGCGGCGAATTCCGAATCGTCTGCAGCCAATCCCGTCGCGCAAGCCGACGGCGATGCCGAAATCACTGCGGCGACGGAGCCGACCACCTCGGCCGCCTCGGTGCCTGATCGGGTTGTGTCGTCCTACTCGTTGGCTCACGGGGCCCAGGACCAACCCGGCTGTAGCGCCGGGTTGGTCTGGTACAACGGCATTCCCGAACTGCAAGCTGGCTTGGCTGCCGGCGATGCCGAGCGTGTGCGCACGACGTCGGGGCTTATGCGTGATGCCATGGCCGAGCTCGCTTTTGCTCAGCTCCCCGCCGACACGGCTGGGTCGATCGAGTTCGGCAAGTTGCTCGCGTCGGGCCTGTTGGCCAACGTCGACAACGCCGACCCAGACCAATACGACGAACTCCTCGTTGAGATGGGCACCCAACTCGGTAGTGAGGAAACGCAAAATGCGTTGCGGCCACTGGCCGACTACTTCTCGCAGACCTGCGGATTAGGCACGAACTGAGAACTACGCTTCGAGCGTGCCAGCAGAGACACATGTCAATCGGGGCCCGGTCGGACGCGACGAGGTTGTCACGCTCATCCGCGATCGGCTGAGTTCGATTCTTGAGATTGCCCCGGAGTCCGTGACCGAGGACGCGAGTTTCGTCGACGACCTCAAGGCCGACTCCTTAGCTCTGATCGAGCTCGTCGAAGCCCTCGAAGAGGAACTGGGCGAACGCACCGTCGGCTTCCGCATTGACGACGAAGACCTCGGAGATCTCGCCACCGTGCACGACGCGGTTGAGTACGTCATGGCCAAACTGGGTGGACAGTGACACTGGGCCCGACTCCGGGCCCGATGGCGGGCCTGCACCCGACTCCGGGCCCGATGTCGGGTCCGGGCCCGACATTCATGGCCTCGGATCGGTAACACCCTCCGAACAGGAGCTTTTGGGTCGTCTCGCCGCGCGGATGGGCGTGGACCCGGCCTATTTCGCCTTGCTGCAGACAGCCCTAACCCACCGATCGTGGTGTTCTGAACACGCGGGCCACGAGTCGAACGAGCGGCTGGAGTTTTTGGGTGATGCAGTGTTGGGACTCGCCGTGACGACGTATCTCTACGAAAGGTTCCCGACTTTGCCTGAGGGGGAACTGGCGAAATTACGAGCGTCGGTGGTGAACGAGGCGTCGCTTGCTCAGTTCGCGCGGTCGATCGAGTTGGGCGATTGTTTACGGTTGGGCCGGGGTGAAGCGGCGTCGGGCGGGCGCGACAAGCCGTCATTGCTGTCCGACGCGTTCGAGGCGGTGCTCGGCGCGACGTATTTGGCCACCTCGTTTGACCACGTCGCCGATGTCACGCTGGCGCTGCTGAGTTCGGCAATCGACTCGGCCTCGCTGCAGCCCGGAGATCGTGACTACAAGACTCGACTGCAGGAGCACACCACGCGTTACTTGGAGGTGTTGCCCCGTTACACCGTCGAGGGGATCGGGCCCGAACACGCGAAACAGTTCACCGCCGAGGTGCACGTGCGCGGACAACGCTGGGGCGCGGGTACCGGGAGGTCGAAGAAGTCCGCCGAGCAGGCGGCGGCCCATGCGGCCCTTGCGTCCCTCGAGCTCTCGGGAGAGCCCGCTGGCAACGCCGGCGGCGGCCTGCCCGGCACCCCTGACCCGGCGAGCCAGATGCCCGAGCCGAACCGCGAGATGCCTGAACCGCGAGATGCCTGAACCGCGAGATGCCTGAACCGCGAGATGCCTGAACTACCGGAAGTCGAAACTGTTCGACGGGACATCGCCTCGCGTGTTGTCGGCGATCAAGTGCAGAAGTGTTGGGTTACCGGCGCGCGGACCGTGCGGCGGACCTCGGCGCTCGAGGTTGAGCGGCGCACAGCGGCGTGGCGGGTCGATCGAGTCGAGCGCCACGGCAAGTACTTGATGTTGTGCGACGACCGTGAGAGCGATGTGTGGTTCGTTCATTTGCGGATGTCGGGGCGATTCGAATGGGTCCCGGCCGGGACCGTGTCTGGCGTTGCCGCACATACACACGTGCGTTGGCGTTTCGTAAGTGGCGGCGAACTTCGTTTCGTCGACCCGCGAACCTTCGGCGAGGTGTTCGTGGCCGCGCCCGAACCGGTCCTCAGTCGGCTCGGGCCCGACCCCGTTGCCGGTCGACTTGGTGCGCGGCAGGTTGCCCAAATCGCCGCGTCTATGCGCGACTCGGCCCGGGTTGTCGCAGACGTATTGGTCGATCAGCGCGTCATCGCTGGCGTGGGCAACATCTACTGCAGCGAGGCCTGTTTCGTTGCTGGCGTGGACCCCTTGCGCCGAGCGACAAGCTTGTCGACGGCCGAGGCGCACGCGTTGGTGCGGGCCGCGTCGTCAGTTCTGCGCGACGCAGTGAAGTACCGTGGCACCACTTTGGCCGACCTGCAGTATCGAGGAGTCGACGGCACCGTGGGCCGTTATCAACAACGCCTGCGTGCCTACGGCCGAGCCGGGGCGCCATGTCGACGGTGTGATGGCTCAGTGGAACGGGTGCGCCACGGTGGCCGGTCGCTTTACCGCTGTGTCGCGTGCCAGAGCTAACGGACCCGGGCCAGCGTCGTGTTTCTCAAGACACTTTCGATTAAGGGCTTTAAGTCGTTTGCCGAGCCGACGACCCTGGAGTTCGAGCCCGGGGTCACGGTGGTCGTCGGGCCGAACGGGTCGGGCAAATCGAACGTGATCGACGCGGTCGCGTGGGTGCTCGGCGCGCAGGGACCACGACAGGTGCGGTCCTCGAAGATGGAAGACGTCATCTTCGCGGGCACGAGCAAACGACAGGCGCTCGGTCGGGCCGAGGTTTCGCTCACGATCGACAATTCCGCCGGGTTGTTGAACATTGACTTCACTGAGGTCACGATCCGGCGGACGTTGTTTCGTGGTGGCGACTCCGAGTACGCGCTCAACGGAGTGCCGTGCCGGTTGCTCGACGTGCAGGACCTTGTGGCAGATACCGGGGTCGGCCGCCAGCAACACGTGATCATCAGTCAGGGCAACCTTGACGGCGTCCTCAACTCTCGTGCTGAGGATCGGCGCGCGGTGATCGAAGAGGCGGCGGGGATCCTCAAGTTTCGCCGTCGTAAGGAACGGGCCGAACGGCGACTCGAGGCAGCCGAGGCGAACTTGACCCGCCTCAACGACCTGGTGCGTGAGGTGCGCCGCCAGCTGCGTCCGCTCGAACGCCAAGCCGAAGCAGCCCGACGGCACGCCGAGTGGAGCGCTGAACTGCTGGAGCTGCGCCGCTTTCTTGCCGGCCGGCAACTTGAGGCTTTGACCGACGCGCACGCTCGCCACGTGGAGCTCATTTCCGACCTCACCGAGCAGGACGCCGTGGTCCGTCGCGAATTGGCCGCGCTCGACGTTGCCATTGTCGAAGCAGAAGCCCAGCTGCGCGTGAGCGGCGTCGACGACGTGGGCGCCGCGGTTTCGCGTTGGGAGCGGGTGAACGAGCGGGCCAAGGCACTGCGAGCGCGCGTAGCCGATCGTGTGGCCACTACGCAGCGAGACATTTCACGTCGGCTCGACGAACAAGGTGTAACACGCGCCCGCGAGGAGCTGGCGGGCTTGCGAGTGCAACTCGATGCCACGGAAGCGGAGCTGGTTGCCGCTGAACAGCGGCGTGGCGCGATCGAGGTAGTCGAACAACGATTGGCGTCGGATCGAGCCGAATCGCGTGCTCGCGCGTTGGTGAACGCCGACGGCGAAGCGCCCGATGAGTCTGCGATCGCGCAGGCAGCGGAGATCCGCGGCGAGCTGGCCGCAGTTCGTGGCGCCGTCGGCCGCGCGAACGACGAGATTGTGCGTTTGGTCCGGCGGCGAGACGAACTCGACGCGCGAATCGCGGCCTTGTCAGCCGACCATAAACGCGCCGCGGGTCAGCTCACGATGTTCCACGAGGGTTCGGGAACTGCGGCCGCCGGTCGGGCCGAGGCCCGAGAGGCCGCCGACGCTGCACAACTGCGACTCGACGCTGCCCGCCGCGAACGTGAAGCAGCAGTGGGAGCGCTGCAAAGCGCCAAGGCCCGTGTGGATGCGCTTGAGCTGGCGATTGACCAAGCGCGATCGCGAGCTGGCGTCGAGGCTTTGAGCGACATAGCCGGCGTCATCGGCTCGCTGGTCGAACTTGTTGACATCGACCGGGGTTACGAACTGGCCGTGGAGGCCGCGCTGGGTGAGGCGCTCAACGCGGTCGTGGTAGCCGACGCCGAGTCGGCGTTGCGGGCGCTGCGGCATTTGCAAGCAGGGCAAATGGCCGGCGCGGTGGTTGCCCTTGGCCCTGTCGGCGCCACCTCGGGCACCGCTTCCGGTGCCCACGGTGATGCGGCCCGAGCACAACGTGCGGCGCTGGCCGGTGCTGAACCGCTGCGGCCTCACGTGCGTGCGACGCGGCCCGACGTCGACGTGTTGTTAGATCGACTCCTGAGCCGGGCCGTGACCTGTGAGTCCTGGCCCGACGCGTTGTCGATCGCGCAACGCGATCCCGAGGTCGTTGCCGTCTCACAAGATGGCGCACGATTTTCGCCGGCAGGTTGGCGAGTGGGTTTGTCGGGCGTGGGTGCGACCGGCGCGGCGCTCGTCGAGGCTCGTTCGGCCTTGGCGGTTGCCGAAACGCGAGCTGATCGGGCCCGCACCGCGGCGCGCGACAGTGAGGTCGCGGCCATCGACGCGCGCCGCGTTGTCGACCAGCTCGACGCCGAGGCCGATCGCTCGGAGGTGGCGCGACGCCAGGCTGAGCAAGGCGCGTCGCGAAGCGAGTCGACCGTGCGCCAAGCCGAGGCAGAGCGCGAGGCGCTGCGGACGCACTTGGCCGACTTGGAGAGCCGAGCCGAACGTGATCGAGCGCGTGTCGATGAGCTCGAGTCACGGTTGCCGGCACTCGAAGCAGTTGAACAGGAGATCGGCAGCCGCCGGGCGCAGCGCCGGCGCGCCGAGGAGGAGTTGGCCGAGCGAACCCGCTCCGTCGCCGCCGAACGGGCGCAAGTGGGCGCGCGGGTGGCGGCCTTGAACGAGCGGCGCTCGGGGCTGCAGCAGCGTGTGGCCTGGGTAGCTGAACGCGTGGAGCAGCTTGAGGCCGAAGGGCAACGGTCGTCGGGCGAGGCGGCGGCAATGCAGCGCCAGCTCGTCGTGCTCGGCCGCCTCGACGCCGTTGTCGAACGCGTCGCGCTCGAATCACAAACCTCGCTAAGCGAGGCGCGTGTCGAGCGGCAGCGACAAACCGACGCGGCACGCGCGGCGGTGGACGCGCTCGATGGCCTGCGAGAGCAGCGGCGGGCGCGAGAGCGGCGCTTGTTGGAGCTGGGCGAACACAAGCAGCGCGCCGAGCTGCGTGCGACCGAGGATCGAGTGAAACTCGAAAATCTCGTCGACGTGATCCGTCGTGAGCTCGACTGCGAACCTGATCAAACCCGTGGCCTTACCGCCCCCGATTTGCCCGACGGGGTCGAACCCTCGGCGCGGGCGCGGGAGTTGGATCGAGAGCTCAGGCTCCTTGGGCCGGTCAATGCGCTCGCGCTCGACGAGTTCTCCGCGCTGGGCGAACGCCACGACTTCTTGTCGTCGCAGATTGACGACATCCGCACGACTCGACGGGAGTTGTTGAAGGTGATCAGGGCGGTCGACGAGGAGATCGTCGACGTCTTCACCACCGCCTTTGCCGACGTGGCGGCCCACTACCAGCGTCTTGTCGAGTTGTTGTTCCCGGGAGGCTCGGGCCGCCTGGCCTTGGTCGACCCGACCGACATGTTGAACACCGGCGTCGACATCGAGGCGCGTCCTCCCGGAAAAAATGTGCGTAAGTTGTCGCTGCTTTCGGGCGGCGAACGGTCGTTGGTTGCCCTCGCGTTTCAATTCGCGGTGTTTAAGGCGCGACCGTCGCCGTTCTATTTGATGGACGAAGTCGAAGCGGCCCTCGACGACATGAACCTGCAACGTTTCCTTGGTCTGCTCGAGGACTTTCGAGCCGAGGCGCAGCTGCTCGTGGTCACGCACCAGAAACGCACGATGGAGACCGCCGACGCGGTGTACGGCGTGTCCATGCAGTCGGGCGGATCGTCGAAGGTCGTGAGCGAGCGTGTGGCGCGCCGCGAGCGAACCCCGGGAGGTTCGGCCTCGGCCTCGTTCGACGTCGCGGAGGCGAACTCGCCTGCGCCCGCCAACGCCTTGCTCGCCACGACGGCGACCGGCGAAGCGAACTAGAGCCGAGTTCGCGGCGGCCGCGCGGCGTCGCGTTGTGTGGTGAAGCCCATGAGGGCGGGCGAGCTGCCGTAGTGTCGATCGGCCATGGATGCTCAGATTCTGATCCTCATACTGCTGGCGCTCGCGCTTGTCGTGGGTGTCGTCGGGCTGGTGCTCGCTCGACGACGGCCGCCGACGGGCAGCGGGCGAGCCGAACCGTCGGCTCCCGACACGACGCCGCCGACGCCGCCACCGCGCACAGGCGATGATCGTGACGCGGGTCGCAGTGATAGCGCCGCGACCCAGCCGCCGGCTGCGGTCGACGTTGTCGAACGGCCCGGCTTTCGCGACCGTTTGGGTCGTGCTCGTGCGCAGTTGGGTGGACTGGTCTCGGGAGTCTTCGGCCGCGGCGCGTCGGCTGAAACGTGGGAGGAGTTGGAGGAAATCCTGATTCGAGCCGATGTCGGCGTGCGAGATGCCGACCGGCTGGTGTCGGCCGTGCGTGAGGCCGCGGGTTCCTCAGCGAGTGGCGCGGAGTTGACCGCCCATCTGAAGCAGACGTTGCGACAGGAGTTCGGCAACAAGGACCGGTCGCTCGCGTTCGCGCCGGGACTGACCAACGTGTGGCTCTTCGTCGGCGTCAACGGAGTAGGCAAGACCACCACAATCGGCAAGGTCGCGGCGCAGCAAAACGCCGACGGGCGTTCGGTGATCTTGGCGGCGGGCGACACGTTCCGCGCGGCCGCCGCGGAGCAACTCTCGACCTGGGCGCAACGTGCGGGTGTTCAGGTGGTGGTCGGCACCGAGGGTGGCGATCCGGGCGCGGTCGTGTTCGACGCTGTCCAGCGGGCGGCGTCGCGCGGAGCCGACCTCGTTTTGGCCGACACCGCCGGGCGCTTACAGAACAAGGCGAATCTGATGGAGGAACTTCGTAAGGTCCGCCGGGTTGCCGATAAGGATCCTGGTCACGTGAGTGAAACCTTGCTCGTGCTCGACGCGACGACGGGGCAAAACGGGTTGTCGCAGGCTGCCGTTTTCGCCGAAGCGGCCGACGTGACGGGTGTGGTGCTGACGAAACTTGATGGATCGGCCAAGGGCGGCATCGCTTTCAGCATCGAAAGCCAGCTCGGCATTCCCATCAAACTCGTGGGCCTTGGTGAGGGCGTTGGCGACCTTGTGGCGTTTGATCCCGACGAGTTCGTCGACGCGCTCTTCGACGAGTGAGCAGCGCTGGGTTGTCAGCGCGTGGCAACTGATCCGACGAAAATGATCGCGTTCCCAACGATCATCGCGATGACCACGGGGTGAAGTCCGCCGCTGCCAGTAGGTCGATGCGGGGATCCGGGGTCTGCACGCATCGCCCGGCGACCCGCCAAGGCGAGCAGCACAGACGCCGCCAGTAGGCCAAAAACGGCCACCCACGTGAACCAGGTAACGCCGTGACCATGGCTGGCGAGCAAACTGTCGCTCAACCACGAACGTTGCGGCAACAGGTGTACGAACACATACCCCGCCGACAAGGCAGCACCGGCGAGCACAGCGACGAGTGGCGCGAATGCCTTGCGGGCGAGCACGGCCCACACCACGCCGATTTCCACGAGCATGCCCAACGACCCGATCACCATGACGTCGGTCGTGACCGAGTGGCCCCCGCGGCGAAGGTGATCGCCGTTGTGAACAAGCACCGCCGCAGCAAAGACGATCGCTGTTAGGCGCAACGCACGGTGTGCATTCATGCTCACCGTCCTTCCCAGCTCGATTCGATCGGCTCGCTCCGCGCCCGGGCCGCGCTGGGAGTTTGTCAGACGCTGAGTGTGCGGCAGGGCGCGTACACTTGTCGACCCATGTTTGAGTCGCTGTCCGACCGGTTTGACACGATTTTTGGGCGACTCCGAGGCAAGGGCCGCCTGAGTTCCAAAGATGTCGACGACGTCTTGCGGGAGATCCGGCTTGCGCTGCTCGAAGCCGACGTCAACTTCAAGGTCGTCAAAGAATTCGTTGCCCGCGTTCGAGACGACACGGTTGGCATCGAAGCGAGCAAGGCGCTCAATCCGGCCCAGCAGGTCATCAAGTCGGTCCACGCGCGCCTGGTGGAAGCGCTGGGCGGCGACGTGTTGCGCATCACGTACGCGTCGCGGCCCCCCACCGTTGTGCTGCTAGCCGGTTTGCAAGGGGCCGGTAAGACCACCACCGCCGCAAAACTGGCCCGTTGGTTTCGTCAACAGGGTCGCCAACCGATGCTGGTGGCGTGTGACTTGCAGCGCCCCGCGGCGATCGAGCAGCTCAAGGTGTTGGCCGGTCGTGCCGGTGTGCCCGTGCACGCTGAAGTGCCGGGTGAACCGGGCGTGGATCCCGTATCGGTGGCTGCACGAGGCAAGGCCGAGGCCGAACGTATCGGCCGTGACGTCCTGATCGTCGACACCGCCGGTCGCCTCGCCGTCGACGATGCGTTGATGGACGAGGTACGGCGGGTGAGCGCGGCCGTTGCGCCGGACTACACGTTTCTCGTGATCGACGCGATGACCGGGCAAGACGCGGTCTCCACGGCGCAAGCGTTTCACGCGACCCTGGCGCTCGACGGCGTCGTTCTCACCAAGCTCGATGGCGACGCCCGAGGTGGCGCGGCGCTGTCGGTGAAGCAGGTGGTGGGTCGGCCGATCGCTTTCGCCTCGACCGGCGAGAAACTCGAAGACCTCGAAGCGTTCCACCCCGATCGGATGGCGAGCCGCATCCTCGGCATGGGCGACGTGATGACGTTGATCGAACGTGCCGAGTCGGCCTACGACCTCGAGACGGCGGAGAAGGCAGCGGCTCGGCTGCAGAAGGGCCAATTCACCCTCGACGACTTCCTGGAGCAAATGCAGCAGGTGAAGCGGATGGGGCCCTTGGGGCAAATCCTCGGTATGCTTCCCGGGATCCCAAAGGAGCTGCGTAAGACCGAAATCGACGATCGCGATGTGGCTCGGATCGAAGCGATCATCCGGTCGATGACTCCGGGGGAGCGCCGCGATCCCGCGATCGTGAAGGGCTCGCGCCGCAACCGCATTGCAGCGGGCAGTGGCACCAGTGTTAGCGAAGTGAAACGCCTCATCGAGCAGTTCGGTGAGATGCAAAAGATGATGAAAATGCTCAGCGGCGGCGGCAAGGGCAAGATGTCGGCCCTGTCAGGCCTGCTGGGTCAGAGGTAGAGAGAGGTTTTTCGTGGCTGTCAAGCTCCGTCTGATGCGTATGGGCAAGAAGAAGCAACCGACTTATCGTCTGGTTGCCGCAGATAGCCGATCGCCGCGTGATGGTCGGTTTATCGAGATCGTTGGCTGGTACGCGCCCCGTTCAGAGGAAGCTCAGAAGCTGACGGTCGACGCGCAGCGAGCCCAACATTGGCTCAGCGTGGGTGCCCAGCCGACCGAGACCGTTGCTCGGCTGCTGAAGAACGCCGGTATCGGCCAGTGAGCGACAGCCCGCTCTTCCAGGCCCCAGCGGTGGGCGATTCGGACGACACCGTGCTCGACGGCGACCTCGATGATGAGCTCGACGACCTGATCGACGATTCTGGCGACGCTGATTCCGACGATTTCGCCGACGGATCAGATCAGGGCTCGGACATACCGGCCGCTGCGGCAGACGCGGCGCCCGACGCGAACGCTCCGACAGCGTTGGCTGTGCTCACGCACATCACCAAGGCACTGGTCGGCCAACCCGATTTGGTGGAGATCGCCTCGTCGAGCGAGCGGGGCGCGGTTCGTTTCGACGTCACGGTCGGACCCGACGACGCAGGTCGAGTGATCGGCCGTCGCGGTCGTATCGCAGGCTCGCTGCGCCAGGTCGTGCGCGCTGCGGGTGCTCGTGACGGCGTCGATGTGCGAGTGGAGATTGTCGACCGCTAAGGGCGCCGCCGATTCCGACCCCACCTCTCGGGCGTCCGAATCCGGGCGTGAGTTGGTCGTCGGGTTTGTTCGCCGGGCGCACGGGTTACACGGCGAGGTATTGGTCGAGTTCACGACCGACCGCGAGGAGCGCCATCAAGTCGGCGCCACTTACTCCACTCGTGTCGGGCCGCTCACGATTGAATCGTCACGGCCCCGGCCGCCCCAGGCGTGGCTCGTTCGTTTCGCGGGCGTTGTAAGCCGCGAAGCCGCCGAAGCGTTACGGGGGGTCGAGTTGCGCGCCGCAGCGCTCGATGACCCCGAAGAGTTGTGGGTCCACGATGCGGTAGGCGCCGAGGTCGTCGATCGGGTCTTGGGTCCCGTCGGCACGGTCGTGGCCGTGGAGGCAAATCCTGCGGCAGACCTGTTGGTACTCGATAGCGGCGCACTGATCCCGATGTCGTTTGTGTTGACCCACACGCGAGACCGGATCGAGGTCGAGCTGCCAGATGGATTGCTCGAGATCTAACTCCAGCGCCCCCGGCGTCGCGCCCTCTAACCCCAGCGCCCCTGGCGCCGCGCCATCCTCGCCGTCGCTTCACGTGGCGGTGGCGACGATCTTCCCCGACCTCGTCGTGCACTACTGCGCGGCGAGCGTGCTGGGGCGTGCGCAGGCCGCCGGCTTGTTGCAGGTCGATGCGATCGACCTTCGTAGGTTCACGACGGACCGTCACCGCACGGTCGATGACACGCCCTTTGGTGGCGGTCCCGGCATGGTCATGAAGCCCGAACCGATCGTCGAGCTAGCTCGTTCGGGAGTCCCGCGTCCCTTGATTGCCGTAACTCCGGGCGGTCGTCGCTTCTCGCAGCAGTCGGCACGCGAACTCATGGCGCTGGGTTCGTTCACCTTGTTGTGTGGGCGGTATGAGGGTTTCGACGATCGGGCGCTCGAGCTGGTGGTCGATGATCAGCTCTCGATTGGCGACTTCGTCCTCGCAGGTGGCGAGTTGGCGGCGTTGGTAGTTCTCGAGGCGGTTGCGCGCCTGGTCCCGGGCGTATTGGGCAACTCGGAGTCGGCAGGAGACGAGAGTTTTGCTGAGGCCGCGCCGTGTCGAGTGGAGTACCCCCATTTCACTCGCCCGGCTGTTTTCGAGGGGCACGCCGTGCCCGAGGTGCTGCTGTCGGGCGACCACGCGCGTGTTGCTCGATGGCGCCGGGCGCAGGCGGTTCTTCGGACGATCCAGCGGCGCCCTGACCTGATCGAACGCGACCCGATCACCGCCGCCGAGCACGCACTGCTTCGAGAGTTCGGCCTGGAACCCGACGGCGACTAGTTCGTTGGTGGCAGCGTCGGTGTGGGCTGGCTCGGTGGGCACGCTGATCGAAATGACGTTGCGGGCGGGCTCGGCGTAGACTCTTGGGCCTCGTCTGCGCCTGTAGGAGCCGTTTCCATGAACCCGACTGATCTGATCGACAAGCCGCGACTGCGCGACGACATCCCTGCCTTTTCACCGGGCGATACCGTAAAAGTGCACGTCAGGGTCGTTGAAGGTAGCCGTGAGCGCGTGCAGGTCTTCCAGGGCGTCGTGATCCGCCGCCAAGGCGACGGCATTCGGGAGACCTTCACCGTGCGCAAGGTGAGTTTTGGTGTGGGCGTGGAGCGCACGTTCCCGGTGCACACCCCCGTGATCGCGCAGCTCGAACTCGTCTCGCGAGGCGACGTGCGGCGGGCCAAGCTGTATTACCTGCGTGGCCTCTCGGGTAAGGCTGCCAAGATCAAGGAAAAGCGCGACGCCCGTTGAGACGTGTCGGCGCCAGGGGAGGTAGCCGATGAGCGCCACCGAGGACCTAGAGGAGTTTGAAGCCGAGATCGAGCTTCAGCTCTATAAGGAGT
The DNA here is from genome assembly GCA_964635475.1 of uncultured Acidimicrobiia bacterium. Taxonomy (GTDB): domain Bacteria; phylum Actinomycetota; class Acidimicrobiia; order Acidimicrobiales; family CAZWPY01; genus CAZWPY01. The sequence goes on along the minus strand of CAZWPY010000020.1, from coordinate 7,793 downwards.
ATCGCGACGTTCTGCCGATGTTCCGTCACGTTGTCGAGACGGACCGTCGCTTCTACTTGGCCAACGAGGTCAAGGTCATCACCCAACAAGGGCCCGGCGCGACGCACGTGGAACTTGAGCTCTCCGATGCGTGGGTGTGGGACATGTACCGACCCGCTCGGCTCGTGAAGTCGGTGCGGGTGGTGACGTTTCGAGACGTCAACATCGAAGATCTCGACCGGCCGTAACGACTCCCGCCACCAAGATGGATCGGCGAGCCCTTGGCCAACACGGCGAGGACCTGGTCGTGTCGTGGTATGTCGAGCGCGGTGGGGTGGTTGTGGCTCGCAACTGGCGCACACGTTACGGCGAGCTCGACCTGATCGTACGGGTTGGCGATTCGTTGGTCTTTTGTGAGGTGAAAACTCGGACCTCGACGCGGCAAGGCCACCCGTTCGAGGCCGTGACGCCGATGAAACAGCAGCGCATCCGTGGCCTGGCGCTCCAGTACCTGCAAGCCATTGGCGGGCACCCAGGGCCCCTCCGTTTCGACGTCGCTGCGGTCATGGGCGACTCAGTCGAGGTCCTAACCGCCGCGTTCTGAATGGCGCTTCGCAGCTGACGGAGGGGTGGCGGAGTGGCGGGTGTCGGGTTAGAGGTCGCCGTATGCTTCGGGGATGCTCGGCGGAGCCGTGCCGACGACCACGGAAATCTGCTGCAGGTTCTTCAACACGAGTTCGGCGGGGTTGCCGGCGTACTCCTCACCGTTGACGTAGGTGGCGATCGGCGTCTCGGGTGAGCAGTAGTCGGCCACGCAGTTTGCGTCGAGGCGCACGTCCCACAGCGTGAAGAGTTGACCGAGCGTGAGTGGCGAGGTGTCGCGGGCTTCGACGTAGAGCACACCCGAATCGTCTCGGGTGTGGAGCGGGGCCATCGTCTGGTCGAGCTCATCGACGCCGAGATCGGCGGGGATGAGCACGGGCGCGCCGTTGAGGAAGACGTCGAGATGGGCGTGCCAGCGCACTGTTGGCGCCGCTGGGTCCGCGGCGGCGGGCATGTTGGCCTTCAGGATCAAATCGTGTTGATTCTCGGGCCGGGGCCACTGCAACGTCCCCATGACGTCGTAGGGGGCCGCGTTCGCCGACGAGTCCGACGGGCTCGATCCGCACGCCGCGAGCAGGATTGCCAGCGCCGTCACGCTCGCGAGGCCACGCGTGCGCCTGGCTAACACGGCGTGGCGGTTGTCAATAGCTACTTGGCGGCTTCGGCCGCGATTCGCTTCATCAGACGACTCTTGCGGCGAGCGGCCGCGTTGCGGTGAATCACGCCCTTGGTGGCCGCCTTGTCGAGGCGTTTGATCGCCAGCCGGGTCAGTTGGTCGGTGTTGTCGGCGCTCGTCTCGGCCGCCGCGACGGCCGCCTTCACGCGGGTCTTCAGCTCTGAGCGCACGGCCTTGTTGCGCTCGTGGCGGGCAGCATTTTGCCGGTTGCGCTTGATCTGACTCTTGATGTTGGCCATGGGGTGCTCAAAAACCTCGTCGTCGGAAACGGACCAGCCAGGCTACCAGCCGTGGGGGCCGCGGCCCCAGTTGAGAGTTGCGCGAGCGTGATCCGACGCCTTTGCTGCGGACGTGAATAGGTCGCAGGCGAGGATCGGACGCGTTGGCCAACCGGCTCGAGGTGCGGCGCGGGGTTTAGAAGTCACCGTAGGTGTCAGGGATCCTGCGTGGGGGTGTGCCGACCACCAGGGAGATCTGCTGTAGGTCCTTCAGCACAAGGTCGGCGGGGTTGCCGGCGAACTCCTCGCCGTCGACGTAGGTGGCAATCGGCGTGTCGGGCGAGCAGTAGTCGGCCACGCAGTTGGCGTCGAGTCGTACGCCCCAAACGGTGAACAACTGGCCGAGCGACAATGGCGTGGTGTCGGGCGCCTCGATGTGCAAGACACCCGAATCGTCGTGGGTATGCAGCGGCGAGATCTTCCTGTCGACCTCATCGATGCCGAGGTTGGCTGGGATGACCACCGAATCTTTGTTGACGAAAACGTCGAGGTGGGCGTGCCAGTGAACGACAAACGACTCGGCGTCCATCGCGGGCATGTCGGCCGCGATGATCAGGGCGTGCTGGTCTGGCGGTCGAGGCCACTCGATCGTGCCGTCGGCTGCGTCGTTGGCAGTGTCGGCCGACGTGGAGTTCGACGAACTCGTGCCGCACGCGCCAAGGAGGAGCACAGCGGCCATGGCTCCGACGGCGAGTTGGCGAACGGTGAGTTGGCGAACGGTGAGTTGGCGAACGGTGAGTTGTGAGCGGCGCATCGGTTGGCCCTGTGAGTTGTTTGATCGATTCAGCGGCCGTCGCTGCGAGTTTTCAACTCCGAGCGAGTGGCCTTGTTCTGTTCATCGCGCGCCAGGTTCTGTCGGTTGCGTTTTATCTGGTACTTGATGTTCGCCATACGTGCTCGCGACTGCCTTCGCCCGAAACGGGATCCCAGGGTACTTGTGGGTCCGGTCGGTGCCGCTGCGCCCCACAGAAGCCCGATGTTCTGGTGTACAGCCGGGATTTGCGACAATGGAGCGTCGCGGGACTTGGGCTCACATGACCCGTCCGACGACAACCTGCAACGACTCGGTTGCGAGCACGAAAGGGACCGCGGCGTGGCCGCTCTCGAAAAGATCCGCAACCTCAGCATCATTGCCCACATCGACCATGGAAAGTCGACGTTGGCCGACCGCATCCTCGAGCTGTGCCGAGCGGTGGACCCGCGCGAGATGCGTGCGCAATACCTCGACTCGATGGACATCGAACGTGAGCGGGGCATCACGATCAAGGCGCAAAACGTGCGCCTCACCTGGGACGACCACACGTTGCACTTGATCGACACGCCGGGCCATGTCGACTTTGGTTACGAAGTGAGTCGGTCGCTTGCTGCCTGCGAGGGCGTGGTGTTGTTGGTCGACGCCAGCCAAGGCATCGAGGCGCAGACGCTCGCGAATTGCTACCAAGCGATCGACAACGACCTCGCCATGGTGGTGGCGCTCAACAAGATCGACCTTCCGGCAGCCGATCCTGAACGTGTAGCCCAGGAAATCGAGCAGGTTCTCGGTGTCCCTGCCACCGACATCTTGCACATCTCGGCCAAGACCGGCGAAGGCGTGGCCGAGCTGCTCGACGCGATCGTCGCGCGCATCCCGCCGCCGCAAGGGGACCCCGACGCGCCGTTGCAAGCGCTGATATTCGATTCGCACTACGACCCGTACCGCGGCGTCATTTCCGCCCTGCGAGTGATGAATGGATCGCTCGCCACCGGCGCTCGTCTGCGGTTCGTCCAGGTTGGCAAGCAGCACGACGCCGAGGAGGTCGGTGTGCGCCTACCCGCGCCCACGCCGGTGGCCATGCTCGGGCCGGGCGAGGTCGGCTACCTCATTGCGGGCATCAAAGACGTTGGCGAAGCGCGGGTGGGTGAAACAGTTACGACCGCCGCGAGGCCCGCCGACGCGTTGCCCGGCTATCGAGAACCCAAACCAATGGTGTTTTGCGGTCTGTATCCGATCGACGGCGATGAGTTCGAGTTGCTGCGCGAATCGCTAGAAAAGCTGCGGCTCAACGACAGTTCGTTTACGTACGCACCAGAAACATCGGGGGCGCTCGGATTCGGCTTTCGCTGCGGATTCCTTGGGCTGTTGCACATGGAGATCGTGCGCGAACGACTTGAGCGCGAATTTGGACTGTCGTTGATCGCCACGGCACCCTCGGTGGAGTACCGGGTCCGCCTGACGAACGGCGAAACCACCGTCGTCGACAACCCGAGTGCGATGCCGCCGGCCCAGCAGATCGAGTCGATCGCCGAGCCGTACCTCACTGCCACGTTGCTGTTGCCCGCCGAATACGTCGGCACGGTGATGGACTTGTGCCAGAGCCGCCGAGCCGAGATGGTAAAGATGGAGTACCTGTCCGAGGCTCGTTTAGAAATGGCCTACCGCATCCCGCTTGCCGAGATGGTGGTGGACTTCTTTGACCAGCTCAAGAGCCGGACCAAGGGTTACGCCAGCCTCGACTACGAGCCCGACGACTATCGCGAATCAGAACTTGTGAAGGTTGAGATTCTGATGAATGCGGTCCCCGTCGACGCGTTTTCGACCGTGGTGCATCGCTCGAAGTCGCAGGACTATGGGCGACGTATGGCGGAGAAGTTGCGCGAACTGATTCCCCGGCAAATGTTCGACGTCCCGATTCAAGCGGCGATCGGCGGCAAGGTCATCGCTCGCGAGACCGTCAAAGCCAAACGTAAGGACGTGCTGGCCAAGTGTTACGGCGGCGACATCAGCCGAAAGCGCAAGCTGCTCGAGAAGCAGAAGGAGGGCAAGAAGCGGATGAAGTCGATTGGCCGGGTCGAAGTCCCGCAGGAAGCCTTCATTTCGGCGCTGCGCCTCGACGACTAGAGGTCATCGCTTCCCAACACGCCGCGGTTAGTGGTCGGTGCGGCGACGTTTGCGGCGGTGTCGCTCCTGCGCGAGTTCGACGAGTGTGGAGATCAGGTCTCGATAGGCGAGCCCGCTTGCTTCCCACATTTTTGGGTACATCGAGATCGGCGTGAAACCCGGGATTGTGTTGGCTTCATTGACGAGAAAACCTCGTGCGGGGTCGAGAAACAGGTCGACCCTGGCCATCCCTTCGCAGCGCAGCGCGGCGTAGGTTCGTAACGCGAGGTCTTGCGCGGCCGCAGTTTCGTCGGCCGACAACGGCGCTGGAATGAGCAGTTGAGCAGCGCCGTCGGCGTACTTGTCGTCGTAGTCGTAGAACTCGGCACCGGGCACGATCTCACCCGGCAGCGACGCCTTTGGATTGAGGTTGCCCAACACGGCCACTTCGATCTCACGGCCGTCGATCGTTTCTTCCACCACGATCCACTCGTCGTAGGTGGCCGCGGTGGCCAACGCGTCGACGAGTTCGGCGGGGTCGTGCGCTTTGGTCACGCCCACCGACGACCCCATGTTGGCGGGCTTGACGAAGCAAGGAAAACCAAGAGCCGCTGCAGCATCTCCCGCGGCGTGTTCGACGCTGTCCCAGGTGTCGGCGTGCAGGGAGATCCACCTTGCCTGTGGAATCCCAGCGCTCGCGAGCACGTTTTTCGCCATGGCTTTGTCCATGGCCAGCGCTGACGCGAGAACCCCGCATCCCACGTAGGGAACCCCGGCAAGTTCGAGCATCCCCTGCAAAGTCCCGTCCTCGCCGAGGGGTCCGTGTAACAACGGCAAGAAGACGACCGGGTCGGAAGGCGCGGGGGTGCGCGAGTCGGCGGCGGTCGGGCTGTCGAGTAAGTCTGGCAACGAGGTTGCTTCGCCCGCGGCTCGGAGTTGGCCAAGTGCGCCTGCTTGTGCGAGCTCGAACGCGTCGCGATCTTGCACCCATCGACCTGACTTGGTGATCCCGACCGCTGTGACGTCGAAGCGGCTGGCGTCGATGGCCGCGAGCACGTGCGTGGCGGTCACACACGACACCTCATGCTCAGCCGACTGGCCACCAAAAATCACGACCAGTCGAGTGCGAGAGCCCGTCACGACAGGTGACGATAACGGGCGAGCCCGCTGCTGGCGCGTACCGTGACCGTGTGCAAATGACCCTTTCGCAGCTTGCCGTGGCGCTCGATGGACGTCTCGTCGGATCCGACGGTGTGGTGCAGGGAGTGAGCATCGACTCCCGCGAGTTGGTTCCCGGGCAGATGTTTGTGGCTCTGGTCGCCGAACGAGACGGTCACGACTTCGTCGGGGCGGCCTGTGAGCGTGGCGCCCGCGCCTGTTTGGTTTCGCGCCCGGTGGGGGTGGCTCCGGAGGTGTCGGTTGTCGAAGTCCCCGACACTGCTACGGCTTTGCAGGATCTGGGGCGTTTCGCTCGGGATGAATTGGCGCACGCTGCCGTCGTGGGGATTACCGGCTCGGTCGGTAAGACGTCGACCAAGGACTTGCTGGCGGCAATCCTCAGCCAGGCAGGCGTGACCGCGGCCAGCGAGCGCTCGTTTAACAACGAGATCGGCTTGCCGTTGACGTTGGCCAACGCCCCTGCGGATTGCCGTTTTGTCGTGACCGAGATGGGAGCCCGCGGCCTCGGCCACATCGCGCTGTTGGCGTCGATCGCGCGTCCAACCGTTGGCGTGGTGACCGCTGTCGCCGAGGTCCACACCGAGTTGTTCGGCACCCTCGATGATGTCGCCCGCGGCAAAGGTGAGTTGATTGAGTTGCTGCCGAGCTCGGGCACTGCAGTGCTCAATGTTGAGGACCGTCGTGTTGCTGCGATGGCGAACCGGACCGATGCCTCGATCTGTCGCGTCGCCCTCGCGGCGGGGCCCTATGCCGGTGGTGCAGACGTGACCTACGAGGTGGTGTCGATGGACGCCGACTTACGTCCGATTGTGCGACTGGTGATCGGTGGTCAGGAGATCACTGTTCGCCTTGGGGTCGCCGGTGCTCATCAAGCGGGGAACGCGGCGTTGGCCGCGGGCGCGGCAGCGCGGCTTGGGGCGCGGCTAGCCGACATCGAAGCGGGCTTAGCAAGCGCGACGCTGTCGCCGTGGCGTATGGCAGTCGCTCGTGCCGCGAGCGGGCGGATCGTCGTGAACGACGCGTACAACGCGAGCCCGACCTCGATGCGTGCCGCGCTCGATTCGTTGCTTAACCTCACTGCCAGCCGCCGGGTTGCGGTGTTGGGTCCCATGGCTGAGTTGGGTGACGACGGCGACCAGCGCCATCGCGATGTCGCTGAATATGCGACCGAGCGGGGCATCACCGTGATCGCTGTCGGCACAGATGCCTACGGGATCGACCCGCTACCACACGACGAGGCTGTGTCGACCGTCGACTCTCTGGGCCCCGACGTCGCCGTCTTGGTGAAAGCGAGTCGAGTGGCCGCCTTCGAACGGCTGGCAGCCCGGCTACTGGAGCGCTAGCTCCCTTGGAACCAAGCGTTGGGTTGCTCGACGAACGGCCGTGCACCGCTGGCTTCGCACAGGATCGCGTTTATCGGCGTCGCGAGTCGACCTAGGTGATTAGATGCGCTGGTGCTCGATCCCGTTCGCGGCCCGCGCAGAGGCGCAAATGAACCCCCAACCCTGTTCCTGACCGTCGGCCTACCGGGCACCGGGAAGACGACGGTCGCGCGGCAGATCGAGGTCGAGAGCGGTGCAATGCGCCTCACTAAAGACGAATGGGTAAAGGCCCTTTACGGCGAGGAGAACCCCTCGACCGCTTCAGCCGTGATCGAAGGTCGACTGATCCAGATCGGCATGCGGGCACTTGAACTCGGAATCAACGTCGTCATCGACTTCGGCTTGTGGAGCAGAGACGAACGGGCCGCCCTGCGACACGCGGCAACCGAGATTGGCGCGCACGTGGTCATGCGCTACTTCGAAGTCACCCCAGACGAGCAACGGCGCCGCATTGCTGGCCGACAAGAGCGGGCTCCTCATGAGACGTGGCCCATGTCCGACCAGGAACTGGCCGAGTGGGCCTCCAAGATCGAGATCCCTACCGCCGCTGAGCTAGCCGGAAGCGAACCCGTCGGTTCTCCTCCAAACGGATTCACGTCGTGGCGCCATTGGGCCGAGCATCGCTGGCCGCCGTCTTGCCTGTGACACCTGGCTATTGGTACCGGGACCTTCGCCCGCTGAACCGTTAGGCCCAACCGCCGTTCGTTTTCAACGACGCCGGGTGCCTCAGCCAGCGTGCTGGGGAACCCGGTGTCGTTGCGCGCCTGCGCGAAATATCGGTGCCTTCTGCTTGACACTCGAACATATGTTCGATACGATGGCGACATGGCAGTGAGGCC
>CAZWPY010000019.1:30258-31790 GCA_964635475.1 uncultured Acidimicrobiia bacterium | reverse complement strand
TCGTTGATCCATAAGGCAATTCAAGCAAAGGGCAGGGACACTCGAACCCCCGAAAACGGCCGATCAGTCAAAGAAATCAACGGAAATTCTTCGCCGCCCCGGGCTCTCGGCGGCGGGCTTAACACTCAGACTCGCGGTACGCATGGCCACGAGCCCTGGCTCTGTAGCCTGCAAAGCATGAAGCTCGCGATTCTTGGCGGAGGGCCGGCCGGCCACTCCGCGGCAACGGTGGCGGCTCGCCTGGGTGCCGACGTCACCGTTGTTGAGCGTGACGTGATCGGTGGCGCCGCCCACCTATGGGACTGCATTCCGTCGAAGGCGATGATCGCTACTGGCGGCGCACGGTCCTTTCTCAATCGGGCCGCCGATATGGGTCTGGCGCCAGCACCCGCGTCGATCGACCTTGATGGCTTGCGCCAGCGAATCGTTGAAATCAAAGACCATCTCGAGCGCTCCGTCACCGAGCTGCTGACGAGTCAGTCCGTGCGGATCATCCGCGGCACGGGCGTGCTCAACGGTGCGCACGAACTCACTGCGACGACCGTCGAGGGTCTCGTCGAGCCGGTGAGTTTCGACAAGCTCGTGGTGTGTACCGGCAGCAGGCCGCGTATTCCCGACTGGGCCGAACCCGATGGCGTGCGAGTGCTCACCACCCGTCAGGCTTACCCGCCGCCCGAGTTGCCCGAACACATCGTGATCATTGGCTCTGGTGTGACCGGTGTGGAGTTCGCGCACTTGTTTTCCTCGCTCGGCTCGGACGTGACACTGGTGGTGAGTCGCCAGCAGGTGTTGCCCAATAAGGACCCCGAGGTCGCGGCTGCGTTGGAAGACGAGTTTCTACGCCGGGGAATCACGCTGTTGAAAGGGGCGCGGGCCGTTGGGATCGACCGTTCGGCCGACGGCGTGACGGTGCGGTGTGACGACGGTCGAGCGGTGGTGGCGTCGCACGCGTTGTTGGCGATTGGTTCGATTCCGAACTCCGACGGGATCGGCCTCGACGTCGCCGGCGTGACAGTGGACAACGGTTACCTCCCGATCGATCGCCACTGCGTGACAAATGTGAGCCACATCTACGCGGCGGGCGACGTGTCGGGCAAGCTGCCCTTGTCGTCGGTGGCAACGATGCAGGGTCGCAAGATCGCTGAACACGCCATGGGTTTGCACGCCCTGGAGCATCGGCACCTCGACTACGACAAGGCTGCCTCGGCAATTTTCACCGAGCCCGAGATCGCTGAGGTCGGGGTCGCCGAGGCCGAGGCTTTCTCGTCGGGTCGCAAGATCCGTGTGACAAAAGTCCCGTTTTCGGTGTCGGCGAAAGCGATGATCAACGGCGATACGCGGGGCTTCGTGAAGATCATCAGCGACCCGGCGACCGGTGTGATCCTGGGTGGATCCATTGTTGGCCGCCACGCCGCTGAGCTGATCTCGGTGATCGCTTTGGCAGTGACCGCTGGACTGCGGGTGAGCGACATCGTCGACTCGTTGCTGGTGCACCCCGCGTTGGCCGAGGTGTTGGCCGAAGCCGCCGAGTA
>CAZWPY010000019.1:0-30158 GCA_964635475.1 uncultured Acidimicrobiia bacterium | reverse complement strand
ACTCGTTGCTGGTGCACCCCGCGTTGGCCGAGGTGTTGGCCGAAGCCGCCGAGTAATCGTTCAGCCGTTCAGCCGCTCAGCCGTTCAGTTACCCCGTCGACACGAGCACGAAAGCGCAGTCCATGACCGACCGATTCCTCACGATGACCGACGAGCTGCATCGGTACGTCGTTGACCACAGCCAGCCGCTGTCTGACGTGGAAGCCGATCTATTTGCCGAGACGGCCGAGTTGGGGCCGATTTCGATGATGCAGATCAGTGCCGACCAAGGTGCCTTTCTCACGGCGCTGACGAGAGCCACGGGAGCACGTTTTGCAGTGGAGGTCGGGACGTTTACCGGCTACTCCGCGCTGCGAATCGCGGCCGGGCTCGTCTCCGGTGGCCGGCTTCTGTGTTGCGATGTCAGCGAGGAGTGGACGGCGATTGCGCAGAAGTATTGGGGTCTGGCGGGGGTGGATGACCGAATCGAGCTCCGGCTAGCTCCAGCGATCGACACGCTCAACTCGTTGCCGATGGATGCGGCGATCGATTTCGCGTTCATCGACGCCGACAAGCCGGGGTACGAGGCGTACTACGAGGCCCTCGTGCCGCGTATGCGCCCCGGAGGCGTGATCGCTGTGGACAACACGCTGTGGGGCGGCGCCGTCGTCGACCCCGCAGTCGACGACGCCGACACGGCTGCGTTGCGGGCCTTCAACGAACACGCTCTGGCCGACCCCCGGACTCTCACGGCGATCGTGGCTACCGGCGACGGCGTGACACTCAACGTCGTGCTCTAGCCGCACGACCGCGCTGCCGGCGACTACTCAGCCATGTCGCCGATGGTGACTACTCAGCCATGCCGCCGATGGCGACTACTCGCAACGGCGTGAACTCCACGACGACCTCGTCGTCGCCGCCGTTGCGCTGCCCGAACTCCGCAGCGCGTTGTGCGCCCATGTAACGGCCGCCGACGGCCGTGGCGACCCGCAGACGTTCGGTCGGATCAGAGTCCAGCCGAGCCGTGCAGTCGATGCGCACGAACCCGTAGGGCGGTTCCTCGAGGTCGACCAGCAGGCAGGCACGCGGATCTCTGGCGAGGGATTTGGCTTTGGGTGAGTCGATCCCCGTGGTAATTCGCAGCTTGCCGTCGTCTTCGAGCACGAACCACACCGGCGTTACGGTCGGGCGACCCGAGGCGAGCGTGATCGCGAGTTTGCCGGTCCGTGTGCCCTGGCGGACGAACGCCTTCCACTCCGCATCGGTCATTGGTTGCACGACGTCATCCGATCTGGTCGGCCAGCCATGTCGCGACCGGCAGTAGCGGCTTCCACTGTTTCACGACCCAAGCGATGAACTTGCCGCTGCCCACCTCTGCTGGTTGATCGTGGGTAGCGACCACGTAGAAGCCGTCCCGTTGAAGTAGATCGGCATTCGGGTGATCCACGGGATATGGCTTAGGCGGTTTTTGCCGGACTGGTTCGTTGAGCGTCGCCCCGATCGCGAGGGCTTTGTCGGCAATCCGGCGGATTGTGGCTCCCTCGGGCCCGGCAACCGCAGCCCGATATCGCTTCAACTCGTCACCTTTAAGGCCGAACACCCCTGCCCCGAGCAGTACCTCCTCGGAGGTCAAACGCACGAACAACGACGGTGAGTTTCGCCTTTCGCCGGCGGTTGCCGCTTGCGGGCCAGCGAGCCAAAAGATCGCGTCGAGGTGGTCCTTGTAGGGGGACTTGTCAGCCGAAAACCGAATGTCACGACTGATGCGAAACAATGAACCGCCGATCTTGGCCTCGCCGTGAATACGCGGATCGAGCTTGTCTGGCAAGACGTCGATCAGCGAGCCGACGAAGGCCGCAAACGGCTGCGCGGCCACGGTTTGGTAACGCTGCTTTTGGCTGTGGAACCACGTCGTGTTGTTGTTCGCGCCCAATTCGTCGAGGAAAACAAAGGTGTCGGGTGTAAACCCAGTAAAGGCGCTTGCGGTCATGGGCCACGATATGTCGATGGATCGACCAGTGATGATGGTGACCGGGGCGAGCCGGGGAATCGGGGCAGCAACCGCTCGTCTGGCCGCTGCACGCGGGTGGGACGTGACGATCACCTATCAGTCGCTGTCGGCCGAGGCGGCCGCGGTAGCCCGCGACGTCGAGCGAGCTGGGGGGCGTTGCATCACTGTTGAGCTCGACGTCCGTGACGAGAGCGCCATTGCCGCTGCGTTTGAGCAGACCACTGCGACGTTTGGTCGGCTCGATGTGCTGGTCAACAATGCGGGAACAGCCGCGGAATACGGGTCGTTCCTCGATTTCGACGTGATTGCGGTGCGAGACATGTTCGATGTCAACGTGATCGGCGCGTTTGTGTGTGCCCGTGAGGCGGCGCGACGGATGGTCGTGTCGCGCGGCGGGTCGGGCGGAGTGATCGTGAACGTCTCGTCTCGCGCGGCGCAGCTCGGTGGCGCAGGGGAGTGGGTGCACTACGCGGCGAGCAAAGGAGCGATTGAGACGCTCACCTCGGGGCTCGCCCGTGAGCTGGCCAGCGACGGAGTCCGGGTTTGTGGCGTGCGCCCCGGTTTGATCTCGGGCGACTTCCATCGGCACGCGCCGCCCGGGCGCGCCGAGCGCCTGGAGCCGACTGTTCCCGCTGCTCGAGCGGGCACCAACGAGGAGGTTGCCGAGGCGATCGTGTGGCTTGCCTCGCCCGCGGCTTCGTACTCGCACGGAGCGATGATCGACGTCGCCGGCGGGCGTTGAGTTGACACCACGCGAGGCAAGGCGCCGCCGTGAGCGTCTGGCCTCTATGGCGAGGAGGTCGAATTGCTGAGCCGGCAACGGTGCACGGGAGGGGCAAGCGACGTGTGTACCTTACGAGTGAGCCTGGAGTCGTGGCACCGCTGGCCAGCGACGGGCCTGCGGTTCATGATCGCTCGACGCGGATGTCCCAGAGGTGGTGGATCGGGTCGTGCACGAGGTACTGCGAAAACGTCGCCGTCGTGAACGCGGCGCCATCGCTACGTAGCCCGACCCGCGACCAGTCGGTCACCGACTCAAACCGTGCCGCGAGCGATTCGGCAGCGGTGGCGAGTTCGCCCGCGACGACGGCGGGGTCTTGTAGGTCGTAACGCTGCGTTATGGCCGTTTCGTCCTGGTCCCAGTTGGGGAAGGTCGCCGGTGACTCGGCTTCGATCAGGCTCAGCCGATACTCGTAGAGCCGGTAGACGTCACGGACGTGACACCCGTACTCCAGCGCTGACCACACGGCCGGTTCGGGTCGGGTCCGGACGTCGGGACGCGTCGTGAGTTGTTCCACCCACGCCGGGGCATTGGTACGGATGACGGCTGCCGTCGCCGTCGGCTCGTGGGCGCTGCCGTCGAAGCCACAGTCGGGGCAGGGCCGTTCGATGACCCAGGTCCAGTTCTTGTCGTCGGGTTCGGGCGCGAGCGGCAGCGGCGCAACTTCATCCGGGCGAAGGTCCATCAGCCCAGTCTGGTCCCGTAGATCCCGACGTAGCTGACCATTTCGCCGGGGTAACCACCGAGGTTGTGGGTGAGCGCGAGGCCGCGTTGGCGGTTCGTGTCGGGAATTGCTCGTTCGGCGGGGGCTTCGCCGCGCAACTGCAACCACGCTTCGTAGATCATGCGCAGGCCGCTCGCGCCGACGGGATGGCCGAAACTCTTGAGGCCGCCGTCGGGATTCACCGGCAAGTCTCCATCGAGCGCAAACGCGCCCTCCTTGACGTCGCTCCAGGCTTGGCCGCGCGGGGAGAATCCGAGGTCTTCCATCAAGACCAGTTCGGTTGGGGTGAAGCAGTCGTGCACTTCGGCCATGGCCAGTTCGTGGCGCGGATCGGTAACTCCCGCTTGGGCATACGCGTCGAGCGCGGCGGCTTCGCATTCAGGGAACGTCGTGTAGTCGTACGCAGGATCCGCGAGTCCCGAACCGTTGCCGGCGACGAACGACAGCGCCTTAACAAATAAGGGCTTGTCGGTATACCGGTGGGCGTCCTCGGCGCGCACGACGATCGCGCCGGCGGCGCCGTCGGCCACACCGGCGCAGTCGAAGACGCCCAACGTGCCCGCAACGGGCGGGGCGTTGCAGATTGTCTCCAGCGCCATTTCCTTGCGGAACTGGGCCTTCGGATTGCGGGCGCCGTTGTAGTGGTTCTTCTGCGCGATGAGGCCAAGGACCTCACGCATCTTCTCCTCCGACACGCCATAACGCTGCCCATACGCGGGCGCAACCATCGAGAACATCGCTGCCGCGGTGAGCGAGCGCTGCGTGCCGTCGTTCGGGATAGGCATGGCGTTGAGGCCTTGAAAGCCGGAGTCCTTGACCTTCTCGACCCCGAGGGCCATCGCGATGTCGTACGCGCCCGACGCCACGGCGTAACACGCTTGCCGTAACGCTTCTGAACCGGTCGCGCAGTAGTTCTCTACCCGCGTGACGGGTTTGTTGTGCAACTGCAGCGGCCGCGCGAGGGTGATGCCGCTCATGCCGCCTTGCGCGGTGCCGAGCCAGTACGCATCGATGTCGGCGCCTGTGACACCCGCGGACGCCCACGTTTCTTGCGCCGCTTCGATGGCTAGATCGTCGAGACCCTTGTCCCAGCGTTCGGAGAACGCGGTGCAGCCCATGCCGACGATCGCGACTCGGTCGCGAATCCCGTGTGACGCCATCAGATCAACCGGCCCTTCCAGAAGTAGTTGTGGATGCCATCCGCGCTCGACAACCGGCGAAAAGTCATTGCGACTCCCGCTCCGACCGATACCTCGTCGGGTGAGCAGTCGGTGAGCTCCAACGGGTAGCGACCGCCGCCCTCGAAATCGACAACGGCGAATATGACCGGCGGGCTCTGCGAGTACGCGAGGCGATCGACGGTAAAAGCGGCGATGGTGCCGAGCGCGTCAGCCATTGGTGCGGGTGTCGAGTCGTCGATCGAGCCACTCGAGCGGCCTACTCGTTGTGGCGGCAAAGAGAGCTCCTGGGTGGCGTTGTCGCGCGCACCAACGAAGCCGAACTTCCATTCCGTCGAACGCGCTGCGGCTGGCGCGGACACCCGCGCGGGCTCCGGCCGTCGCGGCGGCTCGACGGGCAACACGCCGCGCCAGGCTAGGAAACGGCCATACGGCAGGGCCTTTGCGGTCGCGAGCTGGGCCGGCAGCCGTGCGGCCCGCTTTGCGAGCGCGTCGGTCGCGCGAAAAATCAATACGTCGACTCCGTCGGCGAGCACGACAAGGGCAACCGTGTGTCCTGGCTCGGCGGCTTCCAGCGCCGCAGCGAGGGCGAGAAACGGGTGCGCTGCGGCCGGATTGCCGATGACGTCGGTGTGCGTGTCGACCACCGTGGTGGCCGACTTGCCCACGAGAGCGCCAGCCGCCTTTGCCGCGCGAGCGTGATAGCCCGAGACGGCGGCGACATCGACATGTTCGAGGCCTGTGGCGAGCAGCGCTTTGCTCCAAACGTCGCGAACGAGTGGCGGATATTCGACCTCGGCGAAACGTTCCTCCCAGTGTTTCGACCGTGAATCGGCCGGATTTCGCCACCGCTCCAAGAACTCTGCGCTCGCGCTCCGGGCGCCCAGCAGCTCAGCGATGATCGCGCCGGTATCGCCGTCGCCCACCAGTACCGCCGCGCCCGCGTCACCGCCGTTGGCCTCGTCGGTGCTGCCCGCCCACCCCGCGCGCACGTCGCCCGCGGCGAGCAGGGCAGTGCCCGAGCCGCGGAGCGCAGCACGCAGTGTTCCGACCGCGGCACGAATGGAGCCGACGGCGTCGTACGCGCCTACGACGCTGTCAAGGTGCAGCGCCGCGTGCAGCGTCGTGGCGTTGGTCTTGTCGAGATAGGGGGGCGCGGTGGAGACGAACCACGCCGCGTCGTTTTCCCCGAGGGCGAGGGGCCCGAGGTTGCGGCAGGCCTCGACGGCGAGCGTGACGGAGTCCTGGTCGTAACTCGCGACTCGGCGGGTGCCCTTGCCGCCGCCGGTTCCGACAAAACGTGTGATCTCTGCTCTATCGAGGACAAACCTGGGCAGATAGGTGGCGATATCGACGATTCCTCGCATGGGCTTTCGAGGCTAGTCGGGGCCTTCTGATACATCGTCAGAAACGACGAAGGGCCGATGTTGCAGGCCGCGGGACGCGGTTAGGAGTTCTGCCCGGCCGAGAATCTCGATTGATGGTGCAACCTTGCCGGTCTCGTAAGTCGACAAGCGCGAGGCGGAGGTGCCGATCAGTTCAGCGAACTCACGTTGCGTCAGACCGAGGCGTTCTCGAACACTACGTATCCAGTGTCCGAATCGGCGCCGAGTTGCGGTGTCGGCGCTGAGGCGCGCGTTGGCGACGACCTGCTGGAATACCTCGTCGACGCCGGGGTTTTCGTGCCAGCCAGTGATCGTCGACACCGCGTCCGCGCACGGACCCCACGGCGCCGAGTTGATTGCCGCTGCGAGCAGCCTCCACTCGCGCAACGATCCTCGCTCGATGGCGCTCAAGACGGCCTCAAACGGCCACAGGTTCGGATCAGCGAGGCTGCGGGCGTCGAGCTCGACGTTGCGGCCCACGACGCTCATGATTCGACCATCGCTCGCGCCAAGGCCGCGCAGGTTTTCCGAACCTCTTCCCAGCTCTGCCACTCCGGGCTGAGGCGTTTGTAGTGCTTGAGTTCTTTGGTAGTGCGGGGGTCGCGGGGGCGCGGATCGCCGAGTTGGCGCACGAGCTGGGTGGCAAGCGGGTCGGGCCGATCATTCAGCTCGGAGTAGTAGTCGTCGACGTGAGCGAGTACCACGGCCGCGGCGGCGATCCCCAAACGCGCGGCGAGGGCGGCGATGTCGAGGTAGTCGCGCGTCTGGTTTCGCGACAAGGCCAGCCACGCCTTGATGCGGAGGGTTTCTTCAAGAGTCGGTACACGCAGCAACTCCCCGTCGATCTCGACCTCGACTATCTCGAGCGCCCGCGTGCGGCGCATTTGGCGAATGCCGCTCTCGATTCCCCCGAGCGAACCGAGGATGATCCGACGTGGGATAGCTCGGGCGAGTGACCATTCACCGAGCGCCTCGAGGTTGTCGAGCGTTGTGTCGAATCGCTCTGTTAGGTCACCGATGACATGGTCGTGATCAAACGAGTCGCGGTGTCGGGCGTGAAATGCGGCGGCCGCCCCACCAACGAGCACGGCGTCGGGCACGACGGCTTGCAGCCGTGCCGCGCTCTTGAGGACGTCTCGCAGCGCAGGCTTCACGCCACGATGTTATCGGATTCGATATCGAGATACGTGGGCGGCGTGTGGCTATTCGATGATGACGCACACGTCACCGGCGGACACGCCTTGACCCGCCTCGACGTTGACAGCGGCGACCTTGCCGGCTTTGTCGGCTGTGAGCTGATTCTCCATCTTCATGGCTTCCAACACGCACAACGCCTGGCCGGCCTCGACGTCGGCGCCTACTTCCACGAGCACCTTGACGATCGTGCCCTGCATCGGCGCAGTGATCGTGCCGCTGCCGACGGCCGCTGCTCCGGCGGACTTGGCGCGCGGCCGCGCCTTCGCGGGCGTTCCCGCCGCGGGGCCACCGCTGCCGAAACCCTCGGGGAGGCGCAACTTGACCTCGAAGCGTTTGCCGTTGACTTCGGCTTGCACGGTGCGTTCGACCGTGTCGGGTGATTCTGCCGTCGCCGCTGGTGTCGACGAGCTGACGCCCGCAAGGTCGAGGTTGCGCTCGACCCAGTTGGTGGAGTGCGTGCCGGCGATGAAGTCGGGGTGTTCGAGCATGACGGCTTGTGCGGGCATCGTTGTCGCCACGCCGTCGATGCGTGTCTCGCGCATCGCCCGCAGTAGCCGTTTGCGGGCACTCTCGCGATCGGGACCCCACACGATGAGTTTGGCCATCAAGTTGTCGTAAAACTGGCTAACCGTGTCGCCGGCTTCGTAGCCGGCGTCTGTGCGCACGCCAAAGCCGTCGGCTCGATCGAATCGCGTGACTAGACCCGGCGAGGGGAGGAACTTGCCACCGGCGGGATCCTCGGCGTTGATGCGGATCTCGATGGAGTGGCCGCGCCGTTCGATTTGGTCTTGCGTGAACGACAGCGGCTCGCCCGACGCAACTCGGATCTGCTCGGCGACGAGGTCGAGTCCGGTCACGAGTTCGGTCACGGGGTGTTCGACTTGCAGCCGGGTGTTCATCTCAAGAAAGAAGAACTGGCCGTCCTGGTACAGAAACTCGACGGTACCGGCGTTGACGTAACCACACGCTTGCGCCACACGGACCGCGGCCTCGCCCATTGCTTGGCGTACTTCGTCGGGGAAGTTGGGTGCGGGACTTTCCTCGATGAGCTTCTGGTGGCGTCGTTGACAGGAGCAGTCGCGTTCGCCGAGCCACACTGCGTTGCCGTGGGTGTCGGCGAAGACTTGCATCTCAATGTGGCGGGGCCATGCGAGATAACGCTCGACGTAGACCTCGGGGCGGCCGAAATACGACTGCGCTTCACGCTGGGCCGACTCCATTGCCTCGGCCGCGTCCGCTTCGGAGTAAACGACCTTCATCCCGCGGCCGCCGCCGCCGAAGGCCGCTTTGATTGCGACCGGCCAGCCGTGCTCGTTACCGAAAGCGATCACGCGGGCCGGGTCGGTGAGGGGCTCGTCGATTCCCGGAACGCCAAACACGTTGCCTTTGGCTGCGGCGAGTCGTGAGCTGATCTTGTCGCCCATGACCTCGATCGCCTCGGGCGGCGGACCAATAAAGGTCACTCCCTCAGCGGTGATGGCTCGGGCGAAGTCGGTGTTCTCGGAAAAGAAGCCGTAACCCGGATGGACCCCATCTGCGCCGCTGCGGCGAATGGCGTCGAGAATTGCGTCGGTGTTGAGGTAGCTCTCGGCCGCAGTTTGTCCTCCCAACGCGTAGGCCTCGTCGGCGAGGCGGACGTGGAGGGCGTCACGATCGAGGTCCGAATAGACCGCCACCGTCTCGATCCCGAGTTCGCGGCAGGTGCGGATGACTCGGACGGCGATTTCGCCGCGGTTGGCGATCAGGATCTTGCGCAGCATGTGTTGCCTCTAGCGTGACGACGTGGAGCAATCGGACCCGCGATTCTTGCTCAGCGGGACGCGGTTTAGTGACGGGCGCTGGATTGAGGAGACGGGTTCGACCAACGCCGACCTCCTCGCCGATGCGAGAGCCGGGCTGGAGCACGAGCGGGTGCTCATCGCCGAACATCAAACGGCGGGCCGCGGGCGGTTGGAACGCCGTTGGATCGCACCGCCGGGTGCATCGCTGTTGCTCAGTGTGTTGGTCTATCCCCGCCTCGATCGGCGCAGCTGGTTTTGGTACACGGCCGCGATGGGCGTGTCGGCGCTCGACGCAATTGGGGGCGCGCCCGGCGTCGAGTACGGCGCGAGCTTGTCGCTGCGCTTGAAATGGCCCAACGACTTGGTGGTAGCTGAACCCGCACGTGGGTCGGAGCCCGAGCGCAAATTTGGCGGCCTGCTGGCCGAAGCTGCGACCGGTCCGACCCGCACTGGCTTGGTCGTCGGGATCGGCATCAACGTCGCGTGGCCCGCGCAGCTCCCGCCGGAGATCTCCGACACCGCCACCGCGCTCAACCTCGTCGGGCTAAAGCTCGACCGATTGCTCCTCGCGCGCCACTTGCTGCGCCGTTTCAGTTCGTGGTGCGACCGTTTGGACAACGCCGTCGAGGACCCTGCCGCAGTTGTTTCGTTGCGCACGGCCTACACCGACCGCCTCGCGACACTTGACCGCGACCTCGACGTGGTGTTGCCGAGTCAAGAGGTAGTGACAGGAGTAGCGCACGACATCAGCGACGACCCGCCCGGCGCGTTGCTCGTCCGTCGCCCCAACGGTGAGCTCGTGGTGGTGACGGTGGGCGACGTGGTCAACGTTCGCCCTCGAGGGACGTTCTCGTGACAGATACCGCCGAGCGCGAGCGGCCGGGCGCGCCCAGCGCGCCGTCCCCTCCGCCACTGCCGACAGCCGGCGATGAGGCGCAACGTCGCGCGGCGCTGCGGCGCATGAAGCTCACAGCAACGGCCATGCTCGGCGTCGCCACGATCCTCTATCTCGTCGCCAAGCAGATGGGTGGTGAGGGTGGATGGGGGTACCTGCGAGCATTCGCGGAGGCGGCGATGGTCGGGGGTCTGGCCGACTGGTTCGCGGTCACTGCGCTCTTTCGCCATCCGATGGGATTGCCGATTCCCCACACGGCGATCATTCCTGAACGTAAAGACGACATTGGTAAGGGTCTGGGCGAGTTCGTCCAGGGCAACTTCCTGACCGCTGAGGTGCTTGAGCCCAAACTGGCGTCGATCGATGCCGCGGGCGCCGTTGGTCGGTGGATGGTCGACCCCGCCAATGCGGCGAAATTCGGTGCCAACCTCGGCGCGGTTGTCGCCGGTATGGGTGCTGTGTTGTCCGACGAGGACATGCAAGACGCGTTGGGCAAGACGGTGCTCGATCAAATGCGACAGATCGAGACCTCAAAGCTGGCTGGCCGCAGCCTCGCGGTCCTGCTGAATAGTGGGCAACACGAGTCGATGTTCGACGCGGCTTTACGTGGCGCGTCGAGATTTCTTCACGACAACGAAACGCTGTTGCGCCAGAAACTCGCGGCGGAGTCGCCCTGGTGGGTGCCCGAATCAATCGATGATCGGATCTTTCGCAAGATCCTGACGGGCGTAGAGGGTTATCTAGCTGAAGTCTTGGCCAACCCGCGCCACGAGTTGCGCCGAGGTGTGGAGAAGCGGCTCGCGCAGCTTGCGGAGCGCCTCCAGCACGACCCCGACCTCGCGATCAAGGCGACCGAGATGCGCGACGACATGTTGTCGCGCGAGGAGGTTCGGCAGTGGGCCCGTTCGTTGTGGCAGTCCCTGAAGGAGTCGTTGCGAGAATCGGCTGAGCGACCCGACTCTGAGTTGCGCCTACGAGTGGAAATGGCGGTCCAGCTTTTTGGCGCTCGGCTGCAACACGACGCGGAGTTCGCCGAGAAGGTCAACAGTTGGGTGCGTCGCGGCATTGTGTATGTGGCCGCTGAGTACCGCCACGAGGCCGCCGACTTGATCTCCTCGACGGTCGCGGCATGGGACGCCACCGAGGCGAGCGAGCGGATCGAGGTTCAGGTCGGTCGTGACCTTCAGTTCATCCGAATCAACGGCACCGTCGTTGGTGGTCTTGCCGGCCTCGTGATCCACGCGGCGAGCCAAACCTTGTTCTAGGTGTCTCGTGCCGCTGGCTACAGCGTCGGCCGCATTCACCGACTCCGAATGGGCGACTTAGGGATCTTGCGTGCGCGCGAGAAGTTCGCTGAACAGCTCGGCGGCACGGCGTGCGTGCCGACCGGGAGCCGCCGGTAAAGCACTGCCGTCGACCGCCGAAATCGGCTGCACCTCGCGAGTGGTCGAGGTGAGAAAGGCCTCCTCAACATCGACTAACGAGGCCAAAGGGATGTCACGTTCGGCGGCCCCGGTGATCTCGATGATGAGGTCGCGGGTAACGCCCGCGAGGCATCCGGAGTGCAGGGGCGGCGTGAGCAGTTCATCGTTGATGACGACGAAAATGTTGCTCCCGGTTCCTTCGCAAAGGTTGCCGACTGTGTTGCCGAAGATGGCTTCACCTGCTCCCTTTTCCACCGCGTACTTCCACGCGACCACGTTTTCGCCGTACGAGGTCGACTTGACCCCTGCGAGAGCTCCGCGCTCGTTTCGTGGCCACTCGACGGTGACGACGTCGGTCGTTGCCGGCCACGCGTGTACGGGTTCGGCGGCCACGATGCAGGTCGGTCCTGCCGATCCGCGCGCGGAACCGAGTGGGCCCGGTCCCCCGGTGAGCGTGATCCGCAGCCGACCCTCGGCGATGTCGTTGGCCGCGATGACCTCGGCGCAGACCGCGCGTAAGTCGGCAGGCACCGCTAGATCCATTCGCTGTGCCGAACGAGCGAGACGATCGAGATGCCGGCGCAGTGCAAAGGGCGCGCCGCGGTACACCCGTACGGTCTCGAAGATCCCGTCGCCGGTCAGCAGCCCGTGGTCGAACGGCGAGACGCCGAGTTCGGATTCGTTGCCGATCCGGCCGTCGATCGCCACGATCCGCTGCGTTGTGCCCATGCACTGAAGGCTATTGAGCGCGGGGCGGTTTGACGCCGCGTTTAGCCCCTCTGTGCCGAGATGTCGCTGGCCACCGAGAGCAGGCGGCCGGCCTTCAGCTCGGTTTCGCGCCACTCGCCGTCGGGGTCGCTGTCGTAGGTGATTGCGCCGCCGGTCCCAAAATGCACGCGGCCGTCGGAGAACCAAAACGTACGTATTGCCACGTTGAGATCGCCGCGTTGCCGGTCGGCATCGACCCAACCGATCGCGCCGCAGTACGGGCCACGTGAGACCGGCTCGAGTTGGGCGATCTCGCCCAACGCCGCGATTTTCGGCGCACCTGTGACCGAGCCGGGCGGAAACGTGGCCGCCATGACGTCGGCCCAGCCGCAGCCGGCTCTGAGGCGTCCGCGAACGGTCGAGACCAAGTGAAACAAACCGGGGTGCGGCTCGACCTCACACAACGCGGGCACGTGGACCGAACCGAACTCGCACACACGACCGATGTCGTTGCGTACGAGATCGACGATCATGACATTCTCGGCGCGGTCCTTGGCCAAGAAGCCCGCGGGCGTCGCTGCGGTTCCCTTGATCGGCTTGGACTCCACGGTGCGGCCGTGGCGCCACAAGAACCGCTCTGGTGAGGCCGACGCGACCTCGATCCCGTGACGAGGCAGTCGCACGACCGCGGAGTAGGGCGCCGGATTGCCCTCGGCCAGCGCAGCCCCTAAGGCGGCGACGTTCGCGTGGGCGGGCAGCGGCGCCGACAGGACGCGGCACAGATTCACTTGGTAGACGTCACCCGCGGCGATCGACTCGCGAATCGAACGCACGCCAGCGGTAAACGCTGAGTGATCGAGGGAGGACTCCCAACTCTCGCGGGGCGGACCGACCCAGGGTCGACCGGGCCACGGCCGCGCGGGGCGGCTGGTTGCGAAACGGGCGCAAACCGGTGCGCCGTCGAAGGGCGCGACGACGGCCCACACGCCGGTGGAATCGAGCGCCGCCAGGTCGGACGTGACGTCGAGCAGGTCAGTCAAGACCCGGCCGCCGACGACGGCGAGCGGCGTCGCGTCGCCTCCCCAGGTCCGGTTCATTGCCTCCTAGCATGGCCCACCCATGGACCTCGACTTCTCCTCCGAACAGGACGCGTTTCGTAAGGTTGTTCGCGACTTCGCCGAGCAGGAAATTGCGCCACACGCTGAGGAGTGGGACCGCGATCACGTGTTTCCTGTCGACACGGTGCGGGCGATGGGCGAACTCGGCGTGTTCGGACTGATCTTCCCTGAGGAGTACGGCGGATCCGGCGCCGACTTCACGACTTTTTGTATCGCGCTCGAAGAGATCGGCCGTGTCGACCAGTCGATGGCGATCACGGTCGAAGCAGCAGTCGGCCTCGGAGCGAATCCGATCTACCAATTCGGTACCGAGGAGCAGCGCCAACAGTGGCTTCCCGAGCTCTGTTCGGGTCAGGCGCTCGCGGGGTTTGGCCTCACCGAACCCAACGGCGGCTCCGATGCTGGCTCGACCCAGACAAAGGCTGTGCTCGACGGCGACGAGTGGGTGATCGACGGGCGTAAGGAGTTCATCACCAACTCGGGTACGCCGATTACGTCGGTGGTGAATGTCACGGCCGTTACCGGGGAGACGGCCGGACGCCGCGAGATCAGCACTTTGATGATCCCCAGTGCGACGCCGGGGTTCACTGTCGAGCCGGCCTACCGCAAGATGGGATGGCACGCATCCGATACACACCCGCTGTCATTCGATAACTGCCGCGTGCCCGCCGATCACATCTTGGGGCAACGCGGCGACGGCTTTCGCAACTTCCTTGCGGTGCTCGACGAAGGCCGTGTGGCGATCGCGGCTCTCTCTGTTGGGCTCGCGCAGGCGTGTTTGGAACACAGCGTCGAGTACGCGAAAAATCGAACCTCTTTCGGCCGACCGATCGGTTCGAACCAGGGTGTTTCGTTCAAGTGTGCCGACATGCTCGTGATGGTTGAAGCGGCGCGGGCGCTCACCTACAAGGCGGCGTGGCTGAAGGACCAGGGCCGCCCGTTTAAACGTGAGGCTGCCGTCGCGAAGTTGTACGCCACGGAGGCCGCCGTGAGCGCGACACGTGAGGCCACGCAGATCTTCGGCGGTTACGGCTTCATCGACGAAACGCCGGTCTCGCGTTATTACCGCGACGCGAAGATCCTTGAGATTGGAGAGGGCACGAGCGAGGTTCAACGTTTGATCCTGGCGCGTGAACTGGGTCTCGGTTGACGTCTTCCACCGGTAACACCAGCGGCGCGAGGTTCGATCTAGCGGTCGTTGGTAGCGTACGTAGCGCCCATGGCTACTGCGTCCCGGCGCTCTAAGCGACGCGATCGCCAGACCGGTCGCGTCGTTGTGCGCCGGCTGTTGATCGCGACATGCGTTCTACTGACCACGTGTCTGCTGTTGCTCGTCGCTGGATACGGGTACCTGCGCTGGCGCCTCGGTCAGATCGAACGCGTCGAGTTCGAGGACCCGAACAGCCTTGAGCAGGTCGAGTCGGGTGAGCCGATCAACTTCCTGATGGTCGGCAGCGATACCCGTGAAAATCTCACCGGAGCAGAGGCGCAGCGCGCCGGCAAGGGTGAAGTTATCGGCCAACGATCCGACACGATCATGATCTTGCGTGCCGACCCGCAACGTGAGCGTGCGGCAATTCTGTCGATTCCGCGTGACTTGTGGGTGTCGATTGCTGGCACCGACACGCGTTCAAAGGTGAACTACGCGTTCGAGGTGGGCGGGCCCGAAGGCCTCGTGCAAACGGTCACCAACAATCTCGGGATTCCGATCAACCACTACATCGAGGTCGACTTCGTCGCCTTCCGCAACCTTGTCGAGACCGTCGGCGGCGTCCCGTTCTACTTTCCGACTCCTGCGCGGGATCCCTACAGCGACCTGAATATTCCGACAGCGGGGTGCGTCGTGCTCGACGGCAATCAGGCGCTGGCATTGGTGCGAAGCCGCCACTACCAAGCGTTGGAGAACGGCCGGTACCGCGAGCTGTCGGGCGACGATCGTGATCGGATCTTGCGCCAGCAGGACTTCATTCGCCGGCTCATCAAACGTTCGAAGGACAAGGGCCTGACGAACCCGATCCGGCTGAACCAGATGATCGGCGACGTGGTGAAAAACGTTAAGGCCGACCGCGACTTGTCGGTCAGCGACGTTCAGACGCTCGCGCGGCGGTTCTCGACGCTTGCACCCGACGAACTCGACATGTTGACCATCCCGACCGAGGTCTACAACGTTGCGGGCGCGTCGGCCTTACGTTCCAAGATGCCCGAGGCACAAGCCGTGATCGACCAGTTCATGGGCGAGGCGAGTCCGTCTGCCAGGGTGGTGCCCGAGACCGTGCGAGTGCGTACGTTGAATGGCACGAGTCGAGGTGGCGCGGCGTCGGCACTCGACAGCGAGTTACAAGCGTTTGGTTTTCTCTCGGTTGGGTTCGGGGACGCGTCGACGCATTCGGTTGAACGCACCACCATCCGTTACGGCCGTGGGCAGATCGAGCAAGCACGATTTCTTCAGTCCTACGTCGCGGGCGGCGCGCAATTGGAATCAGCGCCCGATCTCACGATCAACCTCGAATTGATCATTGGCGGCGATTTCAAAGGCGTGACCGATCCCGACGAAGCTTCAGAGGTGACGACGACCTCGTTGAGCCCCACTGAGATCGAGGCCAAGGTGTACGGATCCACCACGACCTCTCGTGCAGATGGGTCGGCGTCGGCAGAATCGGACTCAGATGCGTCCGCAGGCTCGGAGGCACCCGCGAGCACCAATGCCGACAACGGCGAGAAATGTTGATGCAGTGAAGGCCCTTGTTCTTTCTGGCGGCGCAGGTACACGTCTGCGGCCGATTACCCACACGAGCGCAAAACAGCTCGTGCCCGTGGCCAACAAGCCGATCCTGTTTTTCGGACTTGAGGCGTTGGTAGCCGCGGGAATCACCGAGATCGGCATCATCGTTGGCCATACCGGCGACGAGATCCGCGAAGCGGTCGGCGACGGGTCGGCCTTTGGTGCGGCGGTTACCTACATCGACCAACCCGATCCGCTCGGTTTGGCGCACTGCGTGTTGATTGCCCGTGATTTCCTCGGCGACGACTCGTTCGTGATGTATTTGGGCGACAACCTGTTGCGCCAAGGCGTGACCGACTTGGTGGCCGGGTTTGCGCACCGGCCGGCCGAGGTGCACGCGCAGATTCTGCTGGCGCGTGTGCCGGATCCCGAGCGTTTCGGCGTGGCCGAGGTCGAGGGTGGCCGAGTGGTGCGACTGGTGGAGAAGCCCGTTGTGCCGCCGTCGGACCTCGCGTTGGTGGGCGTCTACTTGTTTGATTCCCGCATCCACGACGCCGTGCGGGCGATCGAGCCGTCGCCGCGCGGTGAGCTCGAAATCACCGATGCGATTCAATGGCTCCTCGACCGCGGCGAGGGCGTAACCCACCAGATCGTCGACGGCTGGTGGATCGACACGGGCAACGTCGAGGCCTTGTTGGAGGGCAACCGTTTGATTCTCGAAACGCTCGAGCCACGAAACGACGGGTCGATTGACGAGGGCTCGCGGATCGAGGGGCGGGTGGTGGTCGAGGCGGGGGCGCAGCTGGTGCGCTCGCTGGTGCGCGGGCCGGCGATCGTCGGCGCGGGAACTGTGCTGACCGACAGTTACGTCGGCCCGTTTTCGTCGATCGCCGCGGGATGCACGATCACCGATTCTGAGGTCGAACACTCAGTGGTGCTCACCGGGGCCACGATCAGCGGTCTGCGGCGCATCACCGACTCGCTCATCGGCCAACACACCGTGATCGGTCGCTCGACCTCGGGCCCGACCGGCACTCGTTTGGTCGTGGGCGACCACGCCCGGGTGGAGTTGGCGTGAAGGTTCTAGTGACCGGCGGAGCTGGCTTTATCGGATCGAACTTCGTTCGCCACCTACTCGGACACGACGCCGTCGAGCAGGTGACGGTGCTCGATGCGTTGACCTATGCCGGCAATCGAGCGAACCTCGCCGACGCCGAAGCCGACGATCGTTTCTGTTTTGTGAGGGGAGACGTGTGCGATCGTGCGGCGGTGCTCGCCGCGATGTCGGGCCACGACTCCGTGGTGCACTTCGCGGCTGAAACTCACGTCGACCGGTCGATCACCGGGCCCGATGCCTTCGTGCGTACCAACTGCGTCGGCACAAACGTTGTGATCGACGTGGCGCGAGAACTCGGCTGCGAACGCGTCGTGCATGTGTCGACCGACGAGGTGTACGGCTCTATTGCCGAAGGGTCTTTCGCAGAAGCCGATCCGCTCGCGCCGACGTCGCCGTACTCCGCGTCGAAAGCGGGATCGGATTTGATCGCGCTGGCGTATCACTCGACCCACGGTGTGCCCGTGGTGGTCACACGATCGTCGAACAACTACGGACCCTTCCAGTTCCCGGAAAAGCTGATCCCGCTGTTTATTACGAACCTGCTCGACGGAAAGCAGGTCCCGATTTATGGCGATGGCCGTAACGTGCGCGACTGGATCCACGTCGCTGACAACTGTCGTGGTGTGTACTGCGCGTTGACCCGCGGCGTTGCGGGCGAGGTCTACAACATCGGCGGCGCCCACGAGCTGACCAATATCGAGATCACTCGTGTTTTGTTGGATCTGTTGGGCTTCTCAGATGACCGGATCACGCCGGTGGCCGATCGGCTTGGCCACGATCGCCGTTATTCGATCGACTCGTCGAAGATTGCTCAGCTCGGCTTTGTGCCGACGGTCGAGTTCGCGGACGGGATCGCGCAGACCGTCGAGTGGTATCGAACAAACGAGGCCTGGTGGCGTCCTTTGCTCGACAGGCGCTGAGGGGCAGTAGCGGCATGGCCACGGTGGTCGTGACGGGCGCGGGCGGCCAGTTGGGGGTGGATCTCGTGCGCGAGCTGGGCGAACGAGGTCACGAGGTTGTCGGTTTGACGCACGCGCAGTGCGACGTGTCGGACCGCGCGCAGGTCGTATCCGCGATAAGCGCGGCACAGGCGTCCACGATCGTTCACGCCGCGGCCTGGACCGACGTCGACGGCTGCGAGCTCGACGCCGCGCGAGCGTTTCGGATGAACGCGCTCGGAACACGCAATGTTGCCGAGGCCGCGCGCGCAACGGGCGCGCACGTGGTCTACGTGTCGACCGACTACGTGTTCGACGGCACGTCTGAGCGGCCGTACCACGAGTGGGACTCGCCGCACCCGCTTTCGGTCTATGGCGCCGCCAAACTTGCCGGTGAATGTGAGCTCGACGCCGACGCCACAGTTGTGCGTACATCGTGGGTCTGCGGTGCTCACGGGCGAAACTTCGTCCGATCGATTCTCACCGCGTTGGCCAACCGCGACACGCTCGATGTCGTCGCCGATCAGCGTGGCGCAGCCACGTTTACGTTTGACCTGGCCGCGGCGATCGCGTGGCTGGTGCAGCAGCGGGCGCCGGGGGTATTTCACGTGAGGAACGACGGAGAACTGACCTGGTGCGAGTTCGCGCAGGAGATCGCCTGGCTGAGCGGGTCTGACCCCGAACGTGTTCGTCCGATCACGACAGAGCAGCTGCGGCCGGCCCGCCCCGCCCCGCGTCCGCGGAACTCGGTCCTCGACGGGGTTGCGTGGCGCGCTGTCGGCGGCCCAGCCCTGCCCGAATGGCGACAGAGCTTGCAGACGCTTCTTGCACAAATGGCTGAGGGGCAGGTGAGCGCGTCAGCGGCGCCGCCGCCGGAGAGCCCGTCGGCGCCGTGAGCCTGCCGGAGCCCGCCGCACCGCCCGCTGTGACGGGGGTGTTTGCCGATCGGATCGGCGCGGTCGTCGTCGCGTATGAGTCGGGGCCCGACGTCGCCCGTTGTGTCGCCAGCGTGCGGGCCCAAGGCGTGACTCACGTCGTTGTGGCCGACAACGGCTCCGCCGACGGATCGCTCGGCGCACTGCCAGCGGGCACCCGTGTCGTGCCGCTCGGCGCCAACTTGGGGTACGGGGCTGCTGCCAATGTCGGGGCCCGGTTGCTCGGGGATCTCGACGTGCTGGTGCTCAATCCCGACGTTGTGTTTAAGCCGCAAGCGTTGGCCACGATGGCCGCGGCACTCGACGACCCAGCGATCGGACTCGTCGGGCCCGGTCAGCTCGGGGCAGACGGGCAGCGTTATCCGGCGGCGCGCGTGTTCCCCAACCTCGTCGACGGAGGGCTACACGCAGTGTTCGGCCGTGTGTGGCCGGGCAATCCTGGAACCCGCCGCACGCGCACTGCGTCGTACGCCGCCGAGGTCGCCGCCAACGTCGACTGGGTGTCGGGAGCCGCGATGTTGGTTCGTCGGTCCGCGTGGGACGAGGTGGCTGGGTTTGATCCTCGTTACTTCCTCTATTTCGAGGATGTCGACCTGTGCTGGCGACTGGGTCGCCGCGGCTGGTCGATCCGTTATGAGCCGGGGGCGACGATCGTGCACGCGGGCGCGTCGAGCACGTCGGCCACCGCGTCGTCGTCGGTCGTGGCGACGATCGCCCATCACCGATCGGCGTGGCGTTTCGTGCGCTCCTCCGTTGCGGGCTGGCGCCGGCTGCTGTTGCCCGCGGTAGGTGCGGGTTTGGGCGCGCGCTGCGTGGTGGAGTTGATCCGGCTCAGGTTCGGCCGGCGCGCCGGGCGCCGGTAGCATCGTTTATGCGCGCAATAGTTCTGGTCGGAGGTGAGGGGACTCGACTTCGTCCGCTCACGTATCGGATCCCGAAACAACTGATCCCGCTCGCCGGCGTGCCAATGATCGAGCGAGTCGTTCGCCATCTCGGGCGCCACGGAATCAGCGATGTCGTTTTGTCGATGGGGTATCGCCCGTCGGCTTTTCTCGAGCGTTATCCCGATGGGGTCTGTGGCGACGTTGCGATCTCCTACGTGGTCGAGCCCGAACCGCTCGACACGGGTGGGGCCGTGCGTTTTGCCGCGCTCGAGTCGGGAATTGACGAGACATTTGTTGTCGTAAATGGCGACGTCATCTCCGACCACGACTTGAGTTCGCTCGTCGAGTACCACCGCAGCACTGGCGCGGCGGCCACCATCGACTTGGAGCCCGTTGTCGATCCGTCGGCCTTTGGAGTGGTGGTCACCGATGCTGACGGGCTCGTGAGCGCGTTTGTCGAAAAGCCCGCCGCAGGGTCCGCGCCGTCGAACTTGATCAACGCGGGCATGTACGTGTTGGAGCCTGTCGTTGTCGATTCAATCGCGAGCGGGCGTCGTGTGTCGATCGAACGTGAGGTGTTCCCCGGGCTGGTCGCGCGGCAGGCCCTGCGTGCTCGCGCCAGTGGCGGCAACGTCTGGGTGGATGCCGGAACACCCGCAAAGCTGTACGAAGCGACGATGACGGTGTTGGAGCGACTAGCGCCCGACAACGACGAGGTCGAGGTCGTGGCGCGCGGCGTGTGGCGTGGCGCGCAGTGCACGATCGACGGCGAGGTCGGCGGGACGGGGTTTGTCGGGCCGCGCGCTCGGGTTGAGGCCGGAGCGAAAGTGACCTTCTCCTCGGTCGAGGCCGATGTCGTGATCGGCGCCGACGCCGACGTTTCGGAGTCGATCATCTTGGCGGGTGCGCGGATCGCTCCCGGCGCGGTCGTGCAACGCTGTGTAGTGGGTGCCGACGCCGAGATCGGTGCGTCGGCGGACTTACGTGATGTCGTCGTCGGGGTGCAGTGCTCGGTGCCCGCTGGGCATCGGCTCGTCGACGGCCGGATTGGAGAACCATGAAGACGATGGTGACCGGCGGTGCGGGCTTTATCGGTTCGAACCTTGTCGACCGTTTGCTGGCCGATGGCCACCACGTCGACGTCGTCGATGACTTGTCGTCGGGTTCACTGGCCAACCTCGCTGAGGCCCGCCAGGTCGGCGGTCGGCAAGTGGCGTTTCATCACCTCGACATTCGTGACCCCTCGCTTGCTGATCTGGTGTTGCGCCGCCGGCCCGAAGTGGTTTTCCACTTGGCCGCGCAGATCGACGTTCGTGTGTCGGTTGCGCGTCCCGCTCTCGATGCCGAGATCAACATTCTTGGCACGTTGAACTTGCTCGAAGCGTGCCGGACGGCCGGTGTGGGCAAGGTCGTGTTCGCGTCGTCGGGCGGCACCATCTATGGCGAGCCGCAGTCGTTACCCATCTCGGAGTCGCACCCGCAGATACCGCTGTCGCCCTATGGCGTGTCGAAGAAGGTGGCCACCGACTACCTGAACACATACCGGGCGCTGCACGGCCTTGAGTTCACGTCGCTCGCGCTCGGCAACGTGTATGGCCCGCGCCAGGATCCACACGGCGAGGCGGGCGTGGTGGCGATTTTCGCGGGCCGTTTGTTGTCGGGCCAGCAGTGCACGATCTTCGGCAGCGGCGAAGCGACGCGGGACTACGTGTTTGTCGACGACGTGGTCGACGCCTTCGCCCGTGCGGCGGGTCGCGGCGGGGGACTGCTGTTCAACATCGGCACGGGCGTGGGTACGTCGGTCAACGACCTCTACTCCACCATGGCGACAGCCGCGGGGGTGGAGGTCGCTGCTCACCACGGCCCCGCTCGGGCGGGGGAGTTGGAGCACGTAGCGCTCGACGCGTCGCGGGCCAAGCTGCACTTGGGCTGGAAACCGTGGACCTCGATCGCTGCGGGCTCGGCTGCGGTGTTGGAGTACTTCCGCAGTCGCCCGGTATAGCGCAGGCGACGGAGCGCAGCGGCGGCGCGAAAGCCGACTAACGGAACAAGTCGTCGTGCGGGTCGCGAATGAGTTCGTCGCGAACCGACCCGGGTCGCAGCCAATCTGTTGGGACACCGCGCACTATCGCAGCCGGTATGCCGCTCGCTTTGCCCATCACTAGTTCCGCAGCGGCCGCGATTTCGTCGGCAATCGCCACCTCGGTCACGGCGAGTTCACGGCCTAGGGAGTCCGCTGTCCCGCGGAGGTCGAGCACGCCCGCTACGCCAGCACAGCCGATCGCGACGTCGACGAGGCCTTTACGCCACGGGCGGCCGAAGGTGTCGGAGATGACGACGCCGACGTCGATGCCATCGCGGTGCAGCAACGCATCTCTGATCCGCCGGGCCGAGCGGTCGGGGTCGACGGGTAAGAGCGCGGCCCAACCCGACTCGACGTTGGAGAGGTCGACCCCCGCGTTGGCGCAGACGAAGCCCGAGTGCGTTTGTGAGATGACGAGGTCGCCACGGCGTCGCAGGATCAGTGCAGATTCGCTCTCGACGAGGCGAGTGCGTGCGACGCGATCGTCGTGATCGAGCTCGACCAGGCGGCCTTCGGCCTTCGACACGATCTTTTGGGTTACGACTACCACGTCGCCATCGACCAGGAGCCCCGTGTGGGCCAGCAGCGCTGCGATGTCGTCGCCCGGCCGGACTTCGGGCAGGCCAGCGATGGGGATGAGCCGCAATTCGTTTGTTTCACTCATGGGACCTCAGGCCCCGAGCACTGTGGCAGCGAGCTTTTGTGCCGCATCGAGATCGCTCATGACGGTCGCGGTGACGACACAGCGCATCCCCACATCTTCAATCGCGGGAGCTAGCTCGGCGTCGGCCTGGTCGATGACGAAAGTGGCCGCGTAGGGGGCGTAAATGCGTGCGACCCCGAGTACCGACGCGTCATGCCCCAGTTCGGTCATGAGCCGGTCTGCGGGGCCTTTTAAGGCCTTGCCGGCGATGATCGGCGAGACGGCGACGACCTCTTCTCGACGACCGCGAAGGATCTGCGCGAGTTCGTCGAGCGCCAGCAGCGGGCCGATCGACACAATCGGGTTGGAGGGACAGATAATCAGCCGGTCGGCGTTGTAGAGCGCCGCGCGGGCGGTCGGGCTGAGCTGGGCTTCGTTTGCCCCCGAGAAGTGCACCGCGCGCACGGCAACGGCGTGGCGCAGACGCACGAAATAGTCCTGGAAGGAAATTCGTTCGCCGGAAGCCAACTCGATCACCGTGCGCAACGGATCGTCGGTCGCGGGAATGAGGTCGATCCCGACTCCGTCTGCCTTACACAACGCACGCGTGATGTGCGTGAGCGAGTGGCCACGAGCGAGTTGCGCGGTGCGGTAGAGGTGAGTTGCGAGGTCGAGGTCGCCCAAACGGAACCACGTGTCGCCACCGAGGCGTTCGAGTTCATCCATCACTCGCCACGTCTCGCCCACGCGGCCCCAGCCGGTCTCGGGGTTCACTCGTGCGCCCAACGTGTAACGGATCGTGTCGAGATCGGGGCAGATCCGCAGCCCGTGCATGTCGTCGTCGTCACCGACGTTCACGATCGCCGTGATGGCGGTCGGATCCACTACTCGAGCCATTCCAGCAAGCAGCTTGGCCGCGCCGACTCCTCCGGCAAGGGCGGTGATCACGCCACGAGCGTAACGGCCGCGCCGGGCGCTACTTCGCCGGTTGAGCCCGGTTGCGAGGCATGGCCGGTGGGGCCTTGGCGGCGTGCGCTGAGAGGTGTACGGTCCGCGAGTTCACCCGTCCAAGGAGGTCGAGCGTGCCGGACACCAAAATCGATGAGCACTTCATGATGCGGTATCGAACTCTTCTCGATGCCGAAACGAATGCGTTCGATGAGCTGGAACACGCCTTTGAAGATGGCGACCGGGCACACTTTCTCAACGATTTACAACACTGGCGAACAGCGATGGACAAGAAGCTCGCGTTTCTTGAGCGTTCCGGGTTGAGCGCCCGCGAGGCCTCCTAGCAATAGCTAGACGCCCGCCGGCGGCATCGGCGCGGCGGCTAGGTCCTCGACATACCGACTGATCTCCGGCCCATCCGGAGCCACCAACTCGCGTAAGCGCGCCATCGTGTGCTCGGCGTCGTCGGCCGACAATCGCCGTGCGAGATCCACGATCTCGCTGGCCCGGGAGTTGTGCGGCGCGAGCGGTGAGTACATCGCGGCGAGGGCTTCGGGCGCGACGACGGGGCGGTACGTCACGGGGTCGATAAACGGTCGTTCTCCGGCCCCGAGGCCGATGAGCGCACGGTCTGGCGTAATCCGGCGGCGCTGGAGGCCGCGCCGTGCGACCAGCGCGTGCGGCAGCAACCGAACGAAACCGAGTAGCGCTCGCGCTGAGGCGCCCGGGTAGTGGCGGCGCACAACGTTGCGAGCGAGCGCGCCACAGCGGCGAGCGACCCGCAACCACGGGCGCTCGGCCACCTTGACGAGGGTGACGAGCAAGTTGCGTTGGATCAGCCGGTATTTGAAGTCGTGCGCCAGATGGCGGCTGGATGCCGAATGGACGTGGCGTACGCGTGCGTTGGCCACTCCTTCGAACGTGTAGCCCAGCAGACCGGCGCGCCAGTTCCACTCGACGTCTTCGAAGTAGAGGAAGTACCGCTCGTCGAGCGGCCCGATCAGCTCCCAAGCCGCTCGCCGCAGCAGCGCGGCCGCAAAACACGGGCCGAAGATCGGTCGGTCTATAAATTGGCCGACGTCGATTTGCCCGATGCCGACGTTGAACGCGGCTCCGTGTGGGTCGATCGCGTTACCGAAAGCATCGATCACCTGTGGTCGGTCGGCGAAGACGAGTAACGGTGCGACCCCGGCCAAGTCGGGCCGGGCCGCGAGTCGTTCGACACAACGGCTCAGCGCGTCGGGTTCGGGAGTGGCGTCGTTGTTGATGATCCACAGGTAGTCGCCGGTCGCCACGGCGACGCCAGCGTTGATGCCGACGGAAAACCCGCCGTTGTGGCTCAACAACAGCGTGCGGGCGATGTCGTGTTGTGCGCACGCGGCGGCCGCGACTGCGCCGTGGTCGGCGCTGCCGTTGTCGACCACGATGATCTCGCTGCACGCGGGGTCCGCAGCGATGGCCGACACGCAGTCGCGGACCATGTCGAGTTCGCCGTTGTACGTGAGCACGATTGCGCTGACGCGCGGGGTCGGCTGCGGCGTGGTCATCTGTGTCGTGCCAGGACGTGATCGACCACGTCGGCAAATAGGTCGCCGGAACGCTGCCATGTGAACTGTCGCGCCCACCGGTTGGCGGCCGCGCCCATGGCGTGACGCTGTGTTTCGTCGGCGGCGAGCGTGGCGAGCGCGGTGGCCAGGTCGCCGACCGTCCTGGTGAGCGTTCCGCTCAATCCGTTGGCGACGACCTCACGATGAGCGCCCACGTCCAGCGCCACGACGGGTAGGCCCGCGGCTTGCGCTTCGGCGGCCGGGAGGTCGAAACCTTCCCATCGCGTGGCCGTGACGTACACGTCGGCCGCGTGGTAACAACCCGCCAGACGGGCCGCGCCGATCCCACTTTCCACGATCACGCCGCTGTCGCGTAGCTCCTTCGCGTCGGCATCGGTTCCGAGGCCAACGACAACGAGGCGCACGGGGCGGCCCGATCGCTGCTGTGCAGTGCACACTATGTCGGCCAAGTCCCGGGTCCCCTTGTAGGGCTGGGCTGCGTGCCCGAAACGGCCGACGTAAAGCGCAACGCACTCGTGTGTGTCGACCCCCCACTCGGCGCGCAGGGCGGCACGGCCGGGGTGCGGCTCGGGCAGGTGGTCGGCGCCGAGGTGGACCGTGGTCGTGTGCCTTTGTACGGCGGCAGGCTGCGCGTCGGCGAGAAAGCTGGAGATCGACACCACGTGAGCTGCCGCGGGGAACCACAGGCGTGTTTCGGTCGCCCGCCGATATACGAAGTTCGCTCGAACGGCTGGCGTGAACCCCGCGCCCGGAGGCGAGCCGTAGTCGACGCAGATCACCGGTGGCCCACCCGAGCGCGTGAGGCGGAAGTAGGGCGGCGTATGGGCGATCACCACGTCGGCGTGCAGGGCGGCGCTCGCCGCGTTCGGAAGCAAACGCGAGACGGGCCGCAACTCGCGCACTGGCAGCGCGGGATGGCCGAGCTGCCCTATGTCGATGACCTCGTACGAGCTGCCCTGGACCGGCCCGTAGGTATCGTCGACGAGGTTGGCGTACACGGTCACGTCGTGGCCGCGATCTGCCAAGGCGGTCGACCAGCGATCGACAACAAGATCGACGCCGTATCCGCGGCAGAGGCGTTCAGTGAGCACGGCGATCGTTGCCACGAGTCCACCGTAGGCGCCGTGTGGGATCGGGCGTAGCGTGATCTGATGCCGCGCGCCGACGACGACATCACCGTCGATGTTGCTGCTGACGACGACATTGCCGTCGATGTCGTGGTGGTGGCGTGGAACGCCGAGGAACACCTCAACGCGTGTCTGACCGCGCTGGCCGCCCAGCGCGGGGTTGCCGTGCGGGTGACGGTGATCGACAACGCGTCGGTGGACGCCACGTTGCTCGTGGCGTCCGCACACGAGGGCGTGAGGGTGGTGGCCAACTCCGACAACGTTGGCTTCGCGGGCGCGGCGAATCAGGGTTGGGCCCTGAGTTCTGCGCCGTTTGTGATGACGCTCAATCCCGACGTCAGCCTCGAGCCCGACTGTTTGGCGACCCTCGTGGCCGAGATGCGCGGGCGCCCCGATGTCGGTTGGATAACCCCGCTGCTCGTCAACGACGGCGGCACGGTCGACTCAGCTGGCCATTCGTTTCATCACCCGCGCCTGTTCAGGAATCGTGGGCAAGGGCTGCCCAGCGAACAGGCGCCGGCATCGGGTTACGTATTCGGTGCGACCGGAGCGGCCGCGTTGTACCGCCGAGAGGCGCTCGGCGCCGCGGCGGCCGCCGACCCTGCCGGACGGCCGTGGGACGACGGCTGTTTCGCCTATTGGGAGGACGTCGATCTCGACTGGCGGCTGCAGCGGCTCGGCTACCGCTGTTGGTACGAGCGCACTGCGCGGGGGCGCCACGTGCGCGGGGTAGCTCGTCGGCGGGCGCCCGAGGTGGTTGAAATGCTCAACTACCGCAACCGTTTCCGGGTGATCTGGCGCAATGACTCGCTCGCCGGATTCCTGGCGCACTTGCCGGGATTTTTGGCCACGACCGCGTTGAAAACAGGCGATCTGTTGGTGACGCACCCGAAGGCGTTCGTCAAGGCTGTTCGGACTCTGCGGTTCGGAGCTCGGCCGCGAGGCTCGGGCCGCCCCAGCAGCGAACGGTTCGCCTACGGGCCCTGGCTAAAAGAACACCTGCGGCGCGTGACGCGCCGCAGGTAGTTCCGACTTCCGGGTTGTGCGTCTGCGCCGACCGATGACCGCGCGCAGACGTGGCCGCAATCAGGCCCTTCAGGCCGCTTTGCGGGCGAGGGCGAGCAGGCTGTCGACGCCACCCTTGACGGCGTCAGTGGCCGCTTCGACGATTCCTTGCGCCTGCTCGGGCAGACGGCCGGTGAGGGCATCAACGACGGGCTCGAGGCGCTCTTCGGCGTCCTTCACCAGCTTCTCGATGACATCGACGGTCTCGGTGATCTGCGACGAGACCTCTTTGCGCAGCTCTTGGCGGCGTACCTGGACCTTCTGGAAGTTGATGACGCCAAAGCCAAGGGCGACGTGGAAAGCGTCCTGCAAGGACTGAACCGGTGAAGCAGCCATGTCACTGTCTCCTACGAATTTGACCGACTCTGTAAGTCGGGGCGCTCCCCTGAGCGCGGTGTTGTTGTTGGCGCTCCACTGAGCGCCGTGTCGTTGTTGGCGCTCTCGCGAGCGCCGTGCTTGCAATCTAAACACTATTGCTAACAATTGCAAGCACTGGCCCACGCCCCGGCTGCACCTCTTGGGCTGAGCGCGATCTCGTGGCTATGCGCAGTCCCGTCGGAGCGCGTGGACCTCAGCACGCTGATCGAAGCACATCCCGAGGTCAGCGGCGGTAAGCCGTGTTTCGTTGGTACGCGTGTGGCCGTGTACGACATGCTCGACCACCTGGCGTCGGGGATGACCGTGGAGGAGATTCTGGGTGATTTCCCGAGCTAACGCCGGCCCCGTCCGTGCGGCGATTGAGTTCGCTGCGCTCGGCGAACGTCGACTTGCGACAGCTTGAAGCTCCTTTTTGACCAGAATCTCTCCCGGCATCTGGTCGACCAGTTGCGTGATGTGTTTCCTGGTTCTTCACGCGTAACGACGCTTGGCCTCGACACCGCTACCGACCTTGAGATCAGTCCACCGGCCCGTTGCCGGCCTCGTCAGCGAGCTAGAGAGCTAGAGAATCTGGGCCGCGGAAGCGGAAGGGGCTGCCGTCTCCGCGGCGGCCTTGGCCTTTGCCACGGCGCTGGCGACGATTCTCCTGTCGGGGGGCCAGCCGGTCAGAACTGACCACGAGTCGGCTTCGTTTGCTGGGTTTACCGCGTATTCGAGGGCCACTTGCTCGGCGGCGTCGCGGTCGATCCCGTGCTTGATGAGCTCCACGAAGATCGCGAGCCGGTAAACCACCGAACCCGCGGCCCGGGCGATTTGGGCGTGTGTGCCCGGCGGGCTCTGCCCGCACATCGAGAACAGCCGGGCGCCGGCGCAGGCGGGAAGCTCTGTGCCGCCGCGAACGCGGGCGAGCCTCGCCAGTGCCTCTCCGCTGGCCTGTTCCCGCGGGCCGGTGAGGTGTAACGCGAACACTGTGCAGCGACCGTCGGCGGACAGGAACGCCGTCCCGCCGGCGAATGCGTCGACCAGATCAAGTGGCGCGCGCCGATCGGGCAGGATTCCGAGGGCGGCAGCGAGCGTGATTGCGGTCGAAGAGCCGAGGTTCTCCCATGTCTTGCCCTCGTCGGGAAGCTCAATCTCACCTCGTGCAACCGACTTGTCGACCCGCTGTCTCGCCAGAAGCGTTGGTGACAAATAGGTGGCCTGGGAACGAGGCGGATGCACAAACAAACCGTTGCGCCCAGCATCGCCCTCGACGGCTCGGATTGCGTCGATACCTAACGCTGAGCCGTTGAATTCGGCCAGCGACCGGATCGCGAAGCCGTCGGCCATGGCCGCTCGAAACTCCTTCTGGCGCTGGTCATCGACGGAGGTGATGAAGCCCTCGAATGCCTGATCGGCCTGCAGCTCCGATTGTTCACTTGGGTCGAGACTCGCTGCATAGTCGCGCTGGGCGAGGATCGCGTCGCCCTCAACCAGCATGGTTTCCAGATACTTGTTTTGCTCCGGGTCATCGGACGCCGGTGGGACGTCGGGGAAATGCTGAGCGTTGAGTGCGTGAGTGAGTTCGTGGACCAGTAGTGAGCGATCGGTGGGGGATAACACGCCATCGTCGGCCAAGCGGATGCGCCCGTCGCCGTACTCGGCGGGCACATACGCGCTCCTTCGGAACCCACTCGCAAGCCACCCGGGATTTGCTGCCTCGATCTGGCTGATGAGGCCGATAGCTCCCAGACTCAGCACTGACCGGCGGGTCGCTGTGTTGCGTCCATCGGTTACCGGGTCGGTCCCGTCGTCGATGGCTCCGAGATCGGGGTCGAAGGCCTCAACTGGCACGACCGCTGTCCAGTCCAGTCCGCGCAACTCGGCCGTGATCCGCGCGAGGTCGGCGTGAGTTCTCGGCCAATGGAGGCCCGGGGTTGGGTCACTAGCCCCTCGCCAGTGCCAGCTGGTGGCAGCACCGATCGTGGCGCCAGCACCCGCGAGCGCCGCCAGCACGATCCGGCGTCGCTTTTTCACTTACACCCGGCCGGACCGGCGAAGACCACCAGAGGCGCGACGTGATTCATCGTGTTCCTCCCAACGGCGACAGTGCTCGTCACCCGAAGCACTGTCGCGTGCGGGTCGGAGTGGTGCAAGGGATTGATCGGTCATGGCTCGGACCCTGGTCCGCGCTCGACTCATGGCGGCGGTTTGGTCATCACCCCGTGTCGTTGGCTGAGCAACGTGTTGCCGGTGGGAGTGACCCAACGGAATCCGTTTGGGGTGCTGCTCATGTTCCAGCCCCGCGAGTGGGTGATCCCGTGATGTGTTCGACACAAACTCGCAAGCTGCTCGACGTTGGTTGCTCCACCGTGGTTCCAGGGGACCACGTGGTGGATATCGACGATGTGCGGTGATGCCCGACACCCAGGAAACACACAACCACCATCACGGATGTGAATCACTCTGCGTTGCGCTGAGCTGGGAAAACGCTTCACCCGTTCAAGTTGCAAGGGAATGTGACCATCGGTGTGCAGTAGCTCGATGTCGGCGTCACACAACAGTGCTGAATTCACCAACTGCGAGTCGG